>JAIOQA010000104.1:0-23500 GCA_021413675.1 Deltaproteobacteria bacterium
GCCCGGCGGCAGCGCCACCGACGGCTGCGCCGGCGAGTGGATCTCGGCGACGTCGTTCTCGTCGACCTGCATCGCCTTGAACGCCTGCGACACCTCGCGGCGCTCCTCGCCCGGCTCGGGCGGCGGGAAGATCGACTCGAGGCTCGGCGCCGGCGCGGCGGCGGCGATCGGCGGCGGCACCGTGTCGGCGAGCGGGCGCACGCCGGGCGCGGGCATCGCGGCGCGGGTCTGCGTGACCCGCGGCGTGGGCGGGACCGCGGCCGTGGTCGGCGGCAGCCCGGTGGCGGTCGCGGGCGCCGACGATACCGCCGCGGGCATCACCGGCATCCGCGACGCGGTCGTGCGGGCGGGGATGACCGGCATCGGCGCCGCCACCTCCGCCGGGGTCGGCGTGCGCGGCACGCTCGGTGCGGTCAGGCTCTCCATCATCGCCGGCGTCGGCGACTCGGTCGGGGCCCGCGACAGCGTCGCGAGATCGGTCGCCGGCGGGGTCGGCTCGAGCTCGACCAGGGGCACCGGCTTGGTCAGCTCCGGAACCGGGGCGCCGTCGTCGACGCCGCGCGGCAGGAGCCCGGGCGTGCCGAACAGGTAGGCGTCGATCTTGTCGTCGAAGGTGCCGCTCTTCAGCTCGCGCAGCACCGCCTTGTGCTGCGACTGCATGAGCGCCTTGACCGTCTCCTCGGCCGCCTCGGCGTCGTAGACGAGCTTGCGCGTGTTGACGATCACGCCCCCGTGGAAGAGGTGCGTGAAGACGTGCGGGTTGGTGATCCCCGAGTCCTCGGTCTGTACATGAAACACGACGCCCCGGAAGCGGACGTTGTGGTTGTAACCAAGGATTGGTGAACGCTTGGCAGCCACGGCCCCTGGTCTCGACCGTACCACGGTCCGCGACCCCAGGATCCCGGGCTTGTATTTCTGACACAGGGTTGGTACCTCACGGAGAGTCCTTTTCCCTGCCCCCCTCACCGTCTGTTCGTCCGCCCCGCGCGCCGGGGGTCTGCGAGAGTTTCCCGTGTCCGTGTCAACCGAGTCGCGTTTCGTCCAAGTCTTCAAGAGCTGGCTGGTCTCGCTGCCGCACGATCTCAAGATCGCGTTCGAGGCCATGGACGATGAGAACCTCAGCCGCGCGGATCGCGAGCTCGCAGTCGGAGTCATCCTCTACATCCTGGCTCCCAACGACGTGAGCAAGGATCGCAACGAGTCGGTCGGCAACTTCGCCGACGACGCGCTGATCCTCCGCCTCGCGCTGCGCAAGCTCGCGGCGAACAAGGACGAGGACGCGCAGGCGTTCCGCGATCGCTTCCCCGAGCTGTTCGCGGCGATCGAGGACGAGGTCAAGGTCGCCACCGCGGTGCTCGGCGACCTGATGGTGTGGCTCGAGGCCAAGGTCAACGCGTTCAACAAGCTCTCGTTCAAGGGCAAGAAGGTCGCGGCCTACCTGGACAACGAGGAGGCCCGCTCGGACCTGTACGAGGACGGCCTCGCGTTCCGCACCGACTACCCGATCGACGACTCGACGATCGGCGACAAGCTCAAGAAGGCGTCGACGGTCACCGACGTGATCAAGCGCCGCCGCGCGCTCGAAGAGATCCGCGCGACCGCGAGCTGACCGCGAGCTGATCGAGGAGCCCGAAGGCCTCGGGCTACAGGTCCACGAGCTCGAAGCCCGACGGGCGCTCGCCCAGGAACCGGGGCGCCAGCTCGTCGAGGCGCGACGTATCGGTCGCGAAGCAGTCCAGGCGCCCGGGGGCGGTGCGCCGGTTCTCGGGGGCGCCGACCAGCGCGACCGTGGCCGCCGCCATCGCCTGCGCCGAGTCGACGATCGCGACCTCGCGGTGCGCGACCTGCGCCGCGGTGGCCGCGAGCACGCCGCGCAGGAGCGGGTAGTGCGTGCAGCCCAGCACCAGCGTGTCGATCGCCGGATCGGCGTCGAACAGCTGCGTCAGGTAGCGCCGCGCGACCGCGCGCGCGATGTCGTCGTCGGTCCAGCCCTCCTCGGCCAGCGGCACGAGCAGCGGGCAGGCCATCGCGCTCACGCGGACGTCGGGGCGCACCGCTCGCAGCGCGCGCTCGTAGGCGCCGGAGCGGACCGTGCCGAGCGTGCCGATCACGCCGATGTCGCCGGTGCGGGTCGCCGCGAGCGCCGCCCTGGCGCCGGGCTCGACCGCGCCGATGACCGGGACCGGGCTGGCGTCGCGCAGGGCATCGAGCGCGTGCGCCGAGGCCGTGTTGCACGCGATGAGCACCAGCTTGACGCCACGGTCCAGCAGGAAGCGCTGGCAGGCCACCGCGTAGCGCTCGACCGTGCGCGGGCTCTTGGAGCCGTAGGGCACGCGCGCGGTGTCGCCGAGGTAGACGACATCCTCGCCCGGGAGAGCGGCGCGCAGGGCGCGGACCACGGTGAGCCCGCCGACTCCGGAGTCGAACACTCCGATCGGCCGGCGATCATCTACGGGCAGCATGGTGAAGTAGCGCGCAGTGGACCCCAGCCATTCCAGCCGCGCAAGCCATCGGCGCGTGGACGATCACCAGGGGCGGCGTGAACGTTTTTGCTCAACGGAACCGCGGTACTGGGGTTCATTGTCCACATGCGCCGGTATCGACTGACCTCAGCGGGACTCTCGTCGAAAATCAATCCGGACCGAGAATGAGCCCCGCGCTGCGCCGAGCTGGCACACCTGGCTGATCGATCCGCCAGGACACCAGCCCGTAACACGCTAGCGACGCGCGCGACGCGTGGCCCGGGCAGGCTTCTGGGAAGCCATCACCTGAGCCTCGTACATCCACACGAGCTGCAGGAAAGTCAGCGGCTTGGCAGAGAGGTCCCGATAGAAACGACCGATCCCGGGGAAGCTCTCCTCGGCGATCGGAAGGTGGCGTTCGGTGATACGTCCCTGCACAGCGGCAAACCCCTGAGCACGAGGCGTACCAACACCGCGATGCTTGACGTGGCCGACGCGCGACGGTACGTACCGCGGCCACATGGACGCCGCCGCGGCCCTGCTGCTTCCCGACGGGGCCGACACTGCGTCGCGCGTCCGCGACCTCGTCGCGTCCGATCCGCTGGCGGTGATCCGCATCGCCAGCGCGATCAGCCACGCCCAGGGGCCGTGGCCGGTCGACGCGATCATCCAGGGCGCGGGTGACGAGATCGCGAGCCTGACCCGGGCGCCCGGCGCGCCGCTGCGCGAGGCGATCACCGAGTGCATCATGGGGCGCGACGTCGACCTCGCGCTCGAGTGGCTGCACCTCACCGGCGCGCTGCGCATCCTGTTCCCGGAGCTCGAGGCCACCGTCGATCTGGTCCAGGAGACCGGCCGCCAGCACAAGGACGTCTGGGCCCACACCAAGCAGGTCGTCAAGCAGACTGTCCGGCGCCCGGACGTTCGCTGGGCGGCGTTGCTCCACGACATCGGCAAGGTGCCGACCCGCACGTTCACGCCCAACGGCGTCCACTTCCACGGCCACGCCGAGGTCGGCGCGCGCATGTTCGACGGCGTCTCCCGGCGCATCCCGTTCGATCGCGATCAGCGCAAGACCGTGCGCTTCCTGATCCGCCACCACCTGCGCTCGAACCAGTACAGCGACGGCTGGACCGACAGCGCCGTGCGCCGGTTCGCGCGCGAGATGGCGGTCCACATGGTCGACCTGCTCGACCTGTCGCGCGCCGACATCACGTCGAAGCGGCCGGGCCGGCGCAAGGCGCTGCTCGAGCAGATCAGCGCGCTCTCGGATCGCATCGACCGCCTCGCCGAGGAGGACGCGCGCCTGCCGCCGCTGCCCGGCGGCGTCGGCAACAGCATCATGGAGGCGTTCCGGATCCCGCCCTCCAAGCTGATCGGCGACCTCAAGCGCGCGCTCGAGGAGGCGATCACCCAGGGCAGCCTCGAGGCGCGCCGCGAGGACGCGTACTACATCGCGTGGCTGGCCCGCGCCGGCATCGTGCCGGGCGTCGATCCGGAGCTGAACCAGGCGCTGGCGGCGGCGGGCGGCGAGACCGGGCCCGAGGCCGAGGCGGGTGCTGAAGATGCGCCCGATCCCGAGGTCGACCACGACGTCGACCCGCACGATCCGGATGTAGGTCCGGTCGCTTGCGGCGCGGATCCCGAGGTCGACGCCTGCGCGCCGACCGACGACGACGACCACGACCACCGGCACTAAGCCGAGCGAAGCGAGGCGGTTCAGGGTCGGTAGGAGATCGGGCTGCGCGTCCTCGCGCGGGCCGATCGATCGAAGTCGCTGCGGGCGCGACCCCGCGGGCTTGCGGGGCCTTGGCCGCGCGGCGCGAGATCTCGGCGGATCGATGGATCGATCCGCGATCCCGGTGCGTTGGACGGGCATGGCGCGCTGGCACTCGTACGCTCTGGTCTTCCTGGTCGCCTGCCACACCGACCCGTCGCGGCCCGCCGCCGCCGGGCCGCGGCCCCCGGATGGCGGGAGCGTCGCCACGGTGCCCGCCACGGACCCCGGACATCCCGCGGCGGCCCGGCCCGCGCCCGCGGTCACGCGCCACCACGGCGCGGCCCACTACGCCCAGATCACGCAGGTCGCGGTCGCCAGCGATGGCACCGCCGCGATCACTCGCGACAACCTCGGCGGCCTGCGCCTGTGGCCGACCCTCGACGGCACCGAGGAGCCGCGCATCATCAACCTGTCGGGCGCGGTCGACTTCTCGATCGAGCGCCGCGCCGATGGCCTGCTCGCGGCGATCGTCGACGGCTCGTCGGGCGGCCACCTCCTCGCGATGGGCAAGGACGGGCGGCTCACCGAGACCGGCCTGCCGATCGATCCCGGCATCCAGTCGCTGACCGTGATCCCCGGCGGCGATCGCGTCCTGGGCGTCGGCGTCGACCACCAGCTGTGGATGTTCGACGCCGGTGGCCAGCCGCAGGGCTCGCTGGCGGTGCGCTCGGCGCAGATCGCCGCGGCGCTGGTGTCGCGCGGCGGCGCGATCCACGCGCTCCTCCGGACCAGCGTGAAGGGCAAGCCCGGGCTCGCGCTCGCCGCGATCAGCGCCGCCAAGGGCCTCGCCGAGAGCGGCCGGGTCGCGCTGCCGATCGCGCTCGCGCCGCAGGGGGCCGTCATCGCCGCCCTGTCGCCCAGCGGCGCGCGCATCGCTTACCTCGGCCAGGACGCGGCCGGTGGCTCGGTGCGGCTGGTGGTCGCCGACGCCGCGACCGGCGCCGAGATCGCGATCCCCGACGCGCCCGCGATCCAGACCCCGCAGCAGACCGCGCTGGGCTGGACCGCCGACGACGCGCTCCAGATCGCCAGCACCACCGGCGGCTGGCGGATCGCGTTCGGCGCGACCGCGGAGGTGTTCGGCGTGGCGCAGTCGGCGCGCCAGACCGTGCCGGCGTTCGGCGGCGACGCGATGATCGCCGGCTACGGCGCGCACCTCGCGATCCAGCGCGGCGACCAGAGCCTCAAGTTCCTCGGCTACGCCGAGATGGCGCCGACCGCGGTGTCGATCTCGCCGAGCGGCGAGTCGATCATGTGGATCACCCAGGCCGGCGCGCTGGTCCGCGAGACCATCGATGGCTCGCGCCCCGACGTGCAGGTGCGGATCAACGGCGAGTGGCACGGCTCGGTGGTCGCGATCGACGATCACACCGCGCTCGCGGGGCGCAACAGCGGCGTGATCGCGCTGCTCGACATGGACAGCGGCAAGGAGCTCGCGACGATGGCGGTGTCGTCGTCGACGCCGATCGTGCAGTACAGCGCGGCGCGCAAGCTCGCCGCGGTCATGGCCCAGAACGGCGTGGTCTGGCTGATCCCGGTCGACCGCGCCGCCGCCGAGAAGCTCGGCAAGCCGATCGTCGTCGCCGATGGCGCGCAGAGCTTCGCGCTGCTCGACGGCGGCGACGCCGCGCTCATGACCTACGACGCCAGCTGGAAGGGCCGCACGTACACGCTCGCGCAGCTGCAGAAGGGCGTGTCGGCGTCGGAGATGAAGAAGGAGCGCTGGGGCGGCGCGGTGCAGTCGTACATCCACGATCGCGCCGGTCGCTCGTACGTCGTGAACGGCGCGGCGATCGACATCTACCGCCAGGGCGTGAAGGAGAAGTCGGTGGCGATCGAGGCCGCCTCCGCGGTGGCGGTGTCGCCCGATGGTCGCCACCTCGCGGTCACCACCCAGGCCGGCTCGATCGCGGTCTACGATCCGAGCGGGACGCGGCTGTTCTCGGTCGCCGCGGGCACGTTCGCCTACGGCATGTCGTGGTCCGACGACGGCCACCTGCTCGCGGTCGCGACCCAGGGCGGCGGCCTCGTCGTCGACGCCGACTCGGGCACGCAGCGCCTCGAGAGCTGCGGCTGGAAGTTCACGCTCGACAACCAGGTGCCGTCGCAGTTCCCGCAGAACGTGCCGACGGTCTGCCGGTAGCCAGCTACGGCGTGAACGCCGCCGGCACGGCCGTGAAGCGCACCGAGAACGACACCGCGGGCACGCCATCGATCACGACGTCGGGTCCGAGCTTCATGTACGTCGGCTCCTTCGCGAGGATCTCGGCCGGGGTGATCGCGCAGTCCTGATCCATGTCGAACAGCGACAGCGCGGTCGCCGCGGCGCTGGACGCCGCGCAGCCGCACTCGGGAGGGCTGCTGAGGCTCGTGCACTCGGCGACGATCTGCTCCTGGAACGCCGCGGCGGCTGCGGGGAGGAGCAGCGTGTCCATCTCGTCCTCCGTCACGGCGCCGGCGAGGACGCCCTCGGAGATGTCACCAACCCGGGGGCCGGCAGTGAACGCGACGTGCGCGCCGCGGAGGTGCAACGTCAAGGGCTGCGGACCGAACGCGACCTGCACCGCGAGCTCGCCTGGCCCACCGACGAAGGTCCCGTCGGCCGCGCCGGTCAGGGGCGCGGTTCGCGGCGCGCCCTCCGCCACCGAGAACGCGCCGGTGCCGTCGAGGTGGTGCCCGCACGTCCCGTCCGGGGCGCACGGGGGCTGCTCCGGGTCGGCTCCCTGGAACAGCGTGAAGGTGGCGTCGTCGCCGATCGGGATGTACTCCGCGAGCAACAACACCTCGCCCTGCGCGAGCGCGGCGTCGCTGCGCCGCTGCCACGCGCTTCCGGACAGCGCGCTCGCGAGCGACGCGGCGGCCCTGCCGAACGCGTTGTCCATCCGCCCGTCACCGTCGAGATCGAACGCCATCGCGGCGGCATCCGCGCTGGTCGTCGGGAGCTGGATCGAATTGACGATCGAGCGCACGGGTGCGCCGGGGATGACGGAGGCGCTGCCGTCATCACTCGTGGTCGCATCACAGGCTCCGAGCGTCCCGGCCATCAACACACAGGTGGCGATTCTGGTGAAGCGATGCATGGCGCGAGGCTACGTCTGCTGCGGGCTCTCACGGTAGTCGAGTTTCGCTGGAGCCTCGTGCCTGGCAGGCTGGCGATCAGCGCAGCAGCGCGCCCAGCATGCCGAGGCTGATCACGACGTGGCTGTCGTCGATGCTGGGCGCGACGACGTGGGCGGTGACGTCGAACGCGAGCCCGAGCGGGCCGATCACGCCGAGGTAGGTCTTCACGCCGCCGCCGATCACCGGCGCGGTCGGGCCCCAGGCGACGCCGAGATCGGCGTGCAGCAGGATCACCAGCCGGGGACGCGCGCCGGCGGCCTCGCGCAGCACGCCGAGCGTGAGCATGCCGTGTCCGGCGACCGGACGAAGCTCGACGTCGCGGTAGGCGCCGATCAGGCCCCACTTGCCGAAGCGGCCGCCGGGCAGGACGTCGATCGCGCCGGCCGCGGTGAGCCGATCGGCGCCGCCGAAGACGGTCGCGCCGCCGGCGCCGAGCGAGCCGTGCAGCGGGCGCGGCGGCCGGGCGGGCTCGACAGGCTCGGCCGCTTCGACAGGATCGGCCGCCTCGTCGGGGTCGGCGCTCGCGCGCGCGGACGCGAGGAGCAGCGCGATCGCGAGCGCGCGGCGCATCAGACCTCGATGCGGCCGGCGGCGCGCACGACCACGCCCGGCGCGAGCTCGTGGGGCGCGAGCACCGCGACCCCGGGCAGCGACGGCTCGAGCAGCGCGCGCATGTGGCGGCGCACGTCGCCGGAGGTCAGCACGATCGCGGGCGTGTCGCCGAGCCTGGCGCGCACCGCCGCGACGATGTCACGGGCCAGCGCCGGCTCGAGCGCGAGCACGCCGGCGGCGCCGGGCTCGATCGCGCTGCGCACCGCGTCCTCGATCATCCCGTCCACGGTCCAGGCCGCGAGCTGACCGCGCGGCGCGAACCGGCCGCTGATCTGCCGGCGCAGCTGGCCGCGCACGTGATCGGCGAGCGCCGGCGCGTTGCCGGTGATCGCCGCGGGCGCGGCCGCGATCGCCTCGAGGATCGCGGGCAGATCGCCGACCGGCACCTCCTCGCGCACGAGCGCGCGCACGACCTCGGTCAGGACCGGCAGCGCCACCAGCCGCGGCACGACCTCGCGCACGGTCACCGGGTGATCGATCGCCGCGCGCTCGACCATCGCCTGGACGTCGTCGATGCCGAGGGTCTCGTGGGCGATCCGCGGCAGCGCCTCGTCGAGGGCGGCGATGATGCCGGTGACCGCCTCGCCGCGCGGGATCGTGAGCCACGCGAGCGCGGTCCCGCTGACCACGATCCGCAGCTCGCGCGCCGACAGCGCGTCCTCGCCGCCGCGATCCGCGCGCACCCGCAGCCCCGGCGCGACCACGCCGCTGTGACTCTCGAGGTTCGTGCGCATCGCGGCGAGCGCCGGCGCGATCCGGGCGCGGCCCTCGGCGCTGGTCGCGGCGGTGATGAGATCGCTGCCGAGCTCGATGTCGATCCACGCGCCCGGGCGCGCGCCCTGCGCCGCGGTCGCGAGCCAGGTCATCGGCGGCGCGGCCTCGCGTCGCACGAAGCCGAACACCGCGGCACCGCCGGTGACGAGCGCCAGCGCCGCGAACGGCACCAGCGGCAGGCCCGGGACCAGCGCGAGCACGACCATGAGCGCGGCGGCGCCCGCGAGCGCGCGGGGCTGGGCCAGGAGCTGGGTCGCGATCTCGTCGCCGATCGCGGTGCCGCTGCGCGCGCTCGCGACCCGCGTGACCAGCAGGCCCGCGGCGATCGCCATGACCAGGGACGGGATCTGCGCGACCAGGCCCTCGCCGACCGACAGGAGGGAGTAGGTCTGCGCGGCCTGCCCCGGCTCCATGTCGCGGTAGCCGATGCCGATCACCAGGCCGCCGATCAGGTTCACGAGCACGATGACGATCGCGGCGATCGCGTCGCCCTTCACGAACTTCATCGCGCCGTCCATCGCGCCGTAGAGGTGCGACGCGCGCTCGAGCCCCCCGCGCCGCGCGGCCGCCTCGCTGGCGTCGATCGCGCCGGCGCGGACCTCGGCGTCGATCGCGAGCTGCTGGCCGGGCAGCGCATCCAGCGCGAACCGCGCCGCGACCTCGGCCACGCGCTCGGCGCCGCGCGCGACCACGACCAGCTGGATCACGGTGATCAGCGCGAACACCACGAGCCCGACGACCAGGTTGTCGGCGACCACCAGCGAGCCGAACGCCTGCACGATCTGCCCGGCGTCGGCGTGGGCGAGGATGAGGCGCGTCGTCGAGACGTTGAGCCCGACGCGGACCAGCGTCGCGACCAGCAGGATCGTCGGGAACGACGCCAGCCGCAGCGGCTCGGCCACGAACACCGCGGCCAGCAGCATCGCGACCGCGGCGGCGAGGTTGGCCGCGAGCAACAGATCGACGAGCGGCCGCGGCAGCGGCACGATCATCATCGCGACCACCGCGACGATCAGCGCGGCCAGCGCGAGGTCGCCCCAGCCGCGGCCGCGGCCCGGGCGCTCAGGCATCGGCGTCCTCGGCGACTTCGACCAGCTCGGCGTCGTCGAGCTCGAGCTCGTCGACGTCGTCTTCGACCTTGTCCTCGGGCCCGCCGAGGTGGCGGATGAGCGACAGGTGGATCTGCGAGCGGATCATGCGCAGCACGCTGTCGAGCTCGCGCGGGTTGAGCTTGAGCCGCGCGCGCAGCACCTCGAGCGTGCCCTTGACCAGCTGCTCCTTGGCCTTCTCGAGCCAGCGGAACGCGGTCACGCGATGGACCCGGTAGATCGCGCCGATCTCGTCGATGTTGAGGCCGTCGACGTGGTGGTAGCGGAGCAGCGTCTGCTCGCGCGGCCCGAGCCCGCCGAGCGCCGCGCCGAACGCCTCGCGGAACTCGTGGGCGTAGGTCCGCTTCATGTACGCGATCTCGGGATCGTCGCCCGGCATCGCGTGCTGTGCGATCAGCTGATCGTCGTCGGTGACGATCTCGCGCTTGCCCTTGCGCATGTCATTCAGGCACGTGCGCACCGCCACCGAGCGGACCCAGCGGCGCAGATCGCCGCGGCCGGCGTAGTCGCCGATCTTGCCCGACACGCCATCGGCGCCGACGAACAGGCGCTGGCGCACGAGCTGCTTCACGTCGGCGGTGCGGCTCGGCCCGACGCGCATGCGCGCGAGCGCGATCTCGACCTCCTTCATGTAGTGGCGATCGAACGCGTTGATCGCCGCGGTCGAGCCGGTGGCGCACGCGCACGCGAGGTAGAGATCCGCGGGCCGCAGCCCGTCGAGCGCGTCGGCGGGATCGCCAGCCTCGTCGAGGCGGGCCGCGATGAACACGATCAGCGCGCGCGGCTCGAGCGCGAGGTCGGGCCACGCCGCGCGGCCCTCGGCGACGAGGTTCCACAGCCGGCGCGGCAGATCGGGCGTGGCCGCGAGGGACGCGCGCAGCACCTCGGGCGCCGCATCGACGAACGGCTGGACGAGGCTGGGCGGCGCCGTGCTCACGGCGCGATCAGACCACCGGTGACCCGGCGCACGCAACCGGCGATCGCCGCCGTCGCGCGAAAGCGGCGATCGGCCGCGAGACTCGGTGGTACGCTCGATGAGCAGGCCATGGAACCCAGCCGCAAGGTCAGGAAGCAGGGTCTCGAACACTTCATCAAGTTCGTCCGCGACCTGCCCGAGCCGAATCCGCGCCTGCTCTACCAGCAGCTCGAGGATCTCGGCTATCGCGGCCAGGACGACGCGCGGCGGGCGCTGTGCCTCATGGCGTATCGCCACGTGCGGCGCATCAAGCGCATCTACCTCGACGGCGTCGATCGCGCCGAGGTGCCGCGCAAGTCGAACTACCTGATGGTCGGGCCCACCGGCTGCGGCAAGACCTTCCTGGTCGAGTCGCTGTTCGGCAAGATCTTGAAGCTGCCGACCGCGCTGGTCGACATCACGACGTACAGCGAGACCGGCTACGTCGGCCAGGATCCATCCACCATCCTCACGCGGCTGCTGCACGCCGCCGACGAGAACCCGATGCTCGCGGCGATCGGCATCGTGTGCCTCGACGAGTTCGACAAGATCGCGTCGGGCCAGAACAACGCGATCTTCGCCGGCGCCGGCACCACCAAGGACGTCACCGGCATGGGCGTGCAGCGCGAGCTGCTCAAGATGCTCGAGTCGAGCGAGGTCGTGGTGCCGCTCGAGCTCACCCACTCGAGCTACTCGGATCACGTGGTCATGTCGACCGGCGACATCGCGTTCATCGCCGCCGGCGCGTTCAGCGGCTTCCAGCAGGTCGCGCGGCGGCGCGCGATCCGCGACAGCATCGGCTTCGGCCGCAACGGCGTCGGCGGCGCGAGCGAGCTCGAGGGCATCGCCGTCGACTTCACCAACGATCAGGTCGAGAACGTCGCCAACTTCCAGGCCTACGGGTTCCTGCCCGAGCTGGTCGCGCGCTTCACTCGCATCGTGCCGTTCCGCGCGCTCGATTCGGGCACGCTCAAGGCGATCCTGCGCACCGACGTCATCACGCGCATGACCCGCGAGTTCAAGGCCGAGGGCTGGAAGCTCGACATCGCCGAGGATGTCCTCGATCTGATCGTCGCCGATGCGCTGCGCCGCGAGACCGGCGCGCGCGGCCTCGCGTCCACGCTCACGCGCCAGCTCGAGGACGTCGCGTTCCTGTCGTTCGGCGGCGAGACCGGCGGCGTCGTGCGGCTGACGGTCAAGGGCGGCGCGGTCGACATCGCGGTCGATCGCTGACGATCATCATCAGGCGATCCAGCCCGCCGGTTCCTCGAGGTGGCGCTGCAGGATCGCGAGCGACTGCGCGCAGTAGAAGCCGTCCTCGATGCGCTCGTCGTAGGTGTAGCGGAGGATCAGCGCGGGCCGCAGCTCGACAGTGCCATCGTCCTTGGCGAACGGCCGCGGCGCGATCTGGCCGATGGTCGCGAACAGCGGGCAGTTGCCGTGCTCGAAGAGGTGGTGATACGCGGCGTCGATCTTGAGGCTGCCGAGGTTGGCGACGAACGCGCTCGCGTACATCGGGTCGGAGGCGGTGAGCGCCTTCGGGGCGAGGCCGACCGCGTCGAGGCGGTGGAGCAGGGCGACCGCCGCGCCCAGCAGCGGCCGGGGCAGGCGCAGGAGGATCGCGAGCTCGCGATCGATCGTCGACGGCCGATCGGTGCGCGCCTCCCCGATGTCGGAGGTCATCGCCGCGACCATCGCCGCGAACGACTCGTCGGCGGGGAACGCGCGCTTGATCGTCGCGATCGGCGCGTCGTCGTGCATCTGCTTCTTGGCCGCGAACGACAGCCACACGCCCTCGCGGTCGTAGACCCGGGAGCCGGCGACGAACCGGTTGAGGCGCGGCCGCTCGTGGAGCAAGGACGCGAGCGCGTGCAGCACGAGGTGGAAGACCGTGGCCTTGCCGGCGCGATCGGGCCGCGCGTTCCAGGCCGCCAGCCAGGGCAGCGCCCGCGACAGATCGACGGTCTGCTCGAACAGCACCGCCGACTCGTTCCGCCCCTTCATCAGGAACGGCATCATCCGGCGATAGGGCGCGACCTTCGCGAGGCGTCCGTCGGTGCGGCGAAACATGCGGCGAGTGTATCGCCGCGCCCACAGGATCAGGGATGCGATGCTGCGGCACGATCGCGCAGCCAGCGCGCGGCCTCGCGATCGATCGCGGCGGGCGGCTGGTTGACGTCGACCGGGACCGGCGCGCCGGTGAGCTGCTCGAGGACGTGCCGGGTGAAGTAGCGGATGAGCGGGTAGGTGTTGGTCAGCTGGGTGGCGATCGCCGGCACCGCGCTGACCACGCGCTGTTCGCCGAGCGCGCCGATCGCGGCGGCCTGCTCGTGGGGCTTGCCGCGGGCCAGCGTGGCGGCGAGCGCGTTGACGCCGAGATCGTCGCCGTACATCGCGCGCAGCCGCGCGCGGTCGTAGCGCTTGCCCCACCACCCCTCCATCGTCGTCACGATCTGCTCGACGCTCTGATCGCCGTGGCACAGCGCGCACTCGAGCGGGCGATCGCCGAGCACGCGCGCGTCGTCGGTGGGCGAGCCGATGCGGTGGTAGCGCGACAGCGTGTAGGCGAGGCCGAGGTTCTTGCGCGGCATGTGGCAGCCGACGCAGCTCGAGCCCGGGCCGGGTTCGTGATGGCTGTGGGCGCGGAGGCCGGCCTCGGTCGCGAGCGCGGGGTGACAGCTCGCGCACAGCGCGTTGCCGGTGGGGCCGGCGAGCGCGTCGAGCTTCTCGCGGGCGTCGGCGGCGTGCGGATCGTGGCAGCGCGTGCACGCGAGCTGGGTCGCGCACCCGCCGAGCAGGAAGTCGCGGCCCTCGCCGGAGTTGATCGCGCTGCCGCCGGGCACGTCGTCGCCGCGGCGCCCGCCCTCCCAGGTCCACGTGTACTGCGAGAACAGCACGCTGTGGCAGCGCGCGCAGGTGCGGTTGATCCACTGCGCGCGGGTCGGCGCGGCCCCGGATGACAGCGTCATGCGCAGGCCCTGGCCGTGGGGTTCGAAGCTCGGCCGCACGCGATCGTCGGCGACGTGCTCGGCGGCGCCCCCGTGGCAGCTCTCGCAGCCGATGCCGACCTCGAGCAGGTGCGCGCCGTCGAGGCGCTTGCGGGTCGTGGCGATCGCCTGCGTCAGCATCGCGTCGTGATCGTCGGGCGCCTTGCCGCCGAGCGCGGTGATCTCGCGCGCGATCGCGGCATCGAGCGCGTCGCGATCGCCGACCACCGGATGCAGCTGGCGCGACGGCGGGAGGAGCTGGTCGGGGATCGCGCCCTGGTAGCCGGGCGCGCCGGCGCCGAGGAGATCGTCGTAGAGGTACGTGAGGTACGGGACCGTGTTGTGGCAGCCGAGGCAGAGCCGCGACCACACCGCCTTCACGCGGATCTCGGGCCGCTCCGGGCTCATCACCGAGTAGCCCTTGTAGCGCCAGCTCGCGGTGACGTAGACGAACGACAGCGGCAGGATCTTCTCGGCGCCGCTGCCGGCGTCGGTGACCGGATCGGCGGCCGCGGTCACGTCGACGCCGACGAAGTCTTCGCGGTAGTGGCCGCCGATGACGCGGGTGACGCGGTAGAGCCGATCGCCGTCGTGGCCCGAGGCGATGTGCATGAAGCGCGCGCCGTCGCGGGACTCGACCGTGACGTGATCGTCGCCGAGGGGGAAGACCGTACCGTCGAACGGCGCGCGGATCTGCGCGGTGCCGATCGTGCGCGTCATGGTGTGCATCGGCGAGGTGCGCCAGGCCTCCACGATCGCGGCGTGGCAGGCGCCGCACTGCGCGGACCCGGCGTAGTCGGCGCGCGCGATGTTGCTCGTGACGATCGCGGGCGCCTCGGCGGTGATCGTCGGGTGATCGACGCGGTGACCGCAGGCGACGAGCGCGAGCGCAAGCGTGACGAACGTGAGCGCGCGCAATGCGGACATGCGACGCGCTCCCCGCGCTACATCCACCAGTCGGTCATCGGCAGCTCGACCGCGTCGAACGGCGCGGCACGCACCGGGCCGTCGTCGGTCCACGTGCCGAGGCGCAGCCAGCCGCTCTCGAGCCGGTAGGCCTCGAGCGTACGCACCGCGGGATCGATCAGCCACAGGAACGGCAGGCCGGCGCGCGCGTACGCGTCCATCTTCGCGCCGCGGTCGAGCCGCGCGGTGCTGGGCGACAGGATCTCGCAGCACCAGTCGGGGACGATCGGGATGCCGACCACGTCCGACGCGGCGGTCCAGCGCTCGATGCGCCAGCCAGCGAGATCCGGGATGAGGACGTTGCCGCTGAGGTTCAGCTCGGGTTCGGGCAGGAAGACCCATCCGCCCGGTCCTCCGCGATCGCGACCGAACGGGCTGTCGAGGTCCGCGCCAAGGCGAAGCGCCGGGCGCGCGTGCAGCGGTCGCGGCCGCGGACTCGCGTACAGCTCGCCCGCGACGATCTCGCCGCGCACGCCCTCGGGCAGCGCCTCGATATCGGCGTACGTCGCAGGTTTGCGGCTGGACGCGACCACGGCTCGACTGTAGCACCCTGGCGCGACCGTCATGAACGCGCGCCGAACAGCCACCCGAACCGCCGCTTCGCCGGCGGCGGCGGCGCGATGAGCGCGCGCGCGACATCCACCAGCTGCTCGATGTCCGGCAGCGGCAGCGCGCTGCCCATGAAGTGGGTCGCGGCGTCGCCGGTGCCGCGCCACTCGGACCAGCTCTGCCGCGGCACGCCGTGCGGGCTACCCATCATCTTCTCGAGCAGGAAGTAGCGCGCGCTCGCGGGCACCCCGCGGGTCCAGGTCGCGAGCGCGCCGAATCCGTCGGTGGGGCGCAGCGGGTAGGGCATCGCGATCAGCACCGCCTCCTGCCCCGGCAGCCGGTCCGGCTCGATGATCCGCGCGCCGAGCGCGCCGGTGACCAGCGCGGTCTCGCGGCCGCGGCCGGCGTGGGTCCACGCGCTCTCGAGGAACGCGATGCGGATGTGCGGCTCCGCGGGGAGCTTGGCGAAGGTTCCGACCGGGATCTCGAGGACGAGGCGGCGGAGGAGGACGTGCGTGAACTGATGAGCCTGGGACATCGGGCACCGCGCGGTGGTGATCCAGTGGATCGGTTGCCCGGCCTGTCGACCGGGCGCCCGCGCGGTTGCGCCGTGTGCGTTCAGCGCGATGGGTCGTGGATCTCGCGGTAGTTCGAGGCGTCGTCGGCGTCGTACGGGATGCCGTTGATGCCCAGGGTCCAGCGGCTGTACTCGAGCTCGTTGCCCTGCGCGTCGTAGGTGGTCTGGTAGTAGCCGCCGACCTCGTCGTCGGCCGTGCCCCAGTGGCCATCCGCGCCCGCCGCGGTGACGATCGACAGCCGCACGCTCTGACCGTGGTCGTCATCGCGAAGCGCCCACTGCGAGGTGGTGACGTCGTCGGCGGTCGCGGGCAGCCCGTCGGCGCCCGCGGCCAGGCTGGTGAGCGCGGTGAGCGCGCCGCGCCCATCGAATTCATACCTGGTGATGCCGTTGAACTTGTCGTCGCCATTGAACCAGACGCCATCGGCGCCCGGCCCGCTGTAGCTGATCGCGACCCGGTTCCAGTCGTCGCTGAACGCGTCGGTCGAGTACGACGTGACCTTGTCGTCGGCGGTCAGGGCCAGGCCGTCGGGCCCCGCGTCGTACGACTTGAACGCGATCGCGCGGTGCTGCGCGTCGTGGTCGATCACCAGGAACGAGGCGACCGTGTCGTCGGCGGTCGCCCAGATCCCATCGGGGCCGGCGGTGTAGTTCCGGCTGATCTCGTACCCGGAAGCGCCGATCACGTACGCGGAGCGGCCGGTGATCACATCGTCCGCGGTGCGCCACATGCCATCGGGACCGGCGCCGGTGTGCTGCACCGATTCCACGCCGGTCGCGGTCGGGATACGAACTCCGATGCGGGCGATGCCGTCGTCGGCGGTGCCGAGCGTGGCGTCGGGGCCTGCGGTGTGGGTCACGCTGGCGGTCATGTGACCGTCGGCGTCGTGCTCGTAGCTGACGTAGGACGTGCTGTCGGCGTAGTACAGCGTCGGGTTGACGACCGTCGAGAAGGTCGCGGTGGCCGCAGCGACCGGCTGGTCGGCGGCGGTCAGGCCATCGACGTCGACGCGGTAGCTGGTCTCGCGCCCGAGCGCGATCGACGGGGTGATCGTGATCGCGTGGGCGACGTCGTCGTAGGTGACGCCGTACGCCGGGATGCCCGCGCCGAAGTCGAAGCTGGGCACGTTGGTCAGGTGGACGTGGGCCGGGGTGACCGACGCGGCGTCGACGGCGCCGGTCAGCTCGATCCGGATCGTCGCGAGCACGCCGACCTTGGTCGCGCCCGTCGCGGGCGTGATCGACGCGACCGAGATCGCGCCACCGTCGCCGCCTCCTGGCCCGCCATCGGGCGTCGCGACCTCGACGCTGCCACACGCACACACGGTCGCCGCGCCGAGCGCGAGCCAACCCGAAACTCGATGGTTCATCTGTCCTCCGGACCAGAGGACAGGCGCCGCCGGCGATGTGACCCGCGCGGACGAGAATGACGAAACAACCCCGCGCGCGGCGCGCGGCGCGTGCGCTCGCGCGCTACGCCGTGTGCTGCTTCAGGAACGCGAGCGCGCGGGTCCACGCGGTCGGCGCGTGCTCGGTCGAGTACACCGTCGGGCGCGAGTCGTTCATGAACGCGTGCTGGGCGTCGTAGACGTGCAGCTCCATCGACGGCACCGCCGCCTGGATCGCGCGCGCGGCCTCGGGCGTGGCCCACTGATCGGTGGCCGCGAAGTGCGCCTGGATCGGCGCCTCGACCTTGCTCCAGTCCTGCGCCGTCGGCACGCCGTAGAACGGCACGGCGCAGGCGAGGCCCTTGATGTTGGCGGCGGCGGCGAACGCCAGCGCGCCGCCCATGCAGAAGCCGATCACCGCGACCTTGCCGGTCGAGCGCGGGTGGTGGCGCAGCCACGAGGTGGCGCCGGCGATCTCGGCGACCGCGCGGGCCCAGTCCATCTTGGCGAGCAGCTTGCCGGCCTCGCCGGCGTCGCGGGTGGTGACGCCGTGGTAGAGGTCCGGCGCGATCGCGAGGAAGCCCTGCGCGGCGAGGCGCTCGACGATGCTGCTGATGTGATCGTTGACGCCCCAGTACTCCTGCAGCACCACGACCGCCGGGTGCTTGCCGGTGCCGTCGGGCGCGGCGTACGCGCCTTCGGTTGGATCGCCATCGCGCGACGTGAACGTGACTCTCTCGATCATGCGAGCCTCCCCGGAATGCTCGACATATATACTGCGCGCATGTCGTGCTCCGGTATCGCGCCGCGCGTCATTCGAGGTGTTCGATGAGCAAGGGCGCGCGCGGCGGCCGCTTCGGCGCCGGGATGGATCCGGATGCGGCGCGGATGAACGCGTCGGTCGACTTCGATCGGCGGCTGCTCCCGTACGACGTCCTCGGCTCCAAGGCCCACGCGCGGATGCTCGAGCGCCAGGGCCTCCTGCCCGCGGGCGACGCCGCGAAGATCGCCGCTGGCCTCGATCAGGTCGAGGCCCAGCTCGCGAGCGGTGCCTTGCCCTGGTCGGACGCGCTCGAGGACGTGCACATGAACGTCGAGGCCCGGCTCACCGAGCTGATCGGCGACGCGGGCCGGCGGTTGCACACCGCGCGCAGCCGCAACGATCAGGTCGCGACCGATCTGCGGCTCTACGCGCGCGCGGCGGCGGCCCGGCTCGTCGGCGCGATCGCGACGTTGCGCGCGGCGTTCCTCGATCAGGCCCGCGCGCACGTCGACACGCTCATGCCCGGGTACACGCACCTGCAGCGCGCGCAGCCGATCCGCGCGGCCCACCACTTCCTCGCGTACGACGCGATGCTCACGCGCGACGCCGGGCGCATCGCCGATGCCGCGCGCCGCGCGAGCCAGTCGCCGCTGGGCTCGGGCGCGCTGGCCGCGACCACGCATCCGATCGATCGCGTCAGCGTCGCGAAGGATCTCGGCTTCGCCGGCGTCACCCACAACAGCCTCGACGCCGTCGGCGATCGCGACTTCGCGATCGAGCTGGTCGCGGCGTGCGCGCTGCTCCAGGTCCACCTGTCGCGGCTCGGCGAGGAGCTCGTGCTCTGGACCTCGCAGGAGTTCAGGTTCGCGAAGGTCGGCGAGGCCTACTGCTCGGGCTCGAGCCTGATGCCGCAGAAGATGAACGCCGACATCGCCGAGCTGCTGCGCGGCAAGGCCGGCCGCGCGATCGGCGACTGGGTCACCCTCGTCACGATCGTGAAGGGCCTGCCGCTGGCCTACAACAAGGACCTGCAGGAGACCCAGGAGCCGCTCTACGACGCGGTCGAGACCGCCGAGATCTGCTTGCGGGTCGCCGCCGGCATGATCGCCTCCCTCGAGCTCGATCGCGATCGGCTGCGCGCCGCCGTCGACGACGGTCACCTGGTCGCGACCGAGCTCGCGGACTACCTGGTCGCGAAGGGCCTGCCGTTCCGCGACGCCCACGACCGCGCCGGCGCGCTGGTCCGCTACGCGCTCGGCAAGGGCGTCGAGCTGGCCGGGCTGTCGCTCGCCGAGCTGCGCGCGGTCGATCCGACGTTCGACCAGGACGTCTACGACTGGCTCGATCCGGCGCGCGCGACCGATCGCCGCGACCTGGTCGGCGGCCCGGCCAAGAACCAGATCCTGATCGAGATCGAGCGCGTCGCCGGCGAGCTGGCGGCGCTGACCCGCGAGGAGGAGACCCGATGAGCTTCGAGTATGTGGGAGATGATCTGTACTGCGAGGGCGTGTCCCTGGCGCGCATCGCGCAGGAGCAGGGCACGCCGGTCTACGTCTACAGCCGGACCGCGCTCGAGGGCGCGTACCGCGCGTTCGACCAGGCGCTCGCCGGGACCAAGCACCACATCTGCTACAGCGTGAAAGCCAACTCGGGCCTCGGCGTGCTGAGCGTGCTGATCAAGCTCGGCGCCGGCGCGGACATCGTCTCGGGCGGCGAGCTGTTCCGCTGGCTGCGCGCGGGCGGCGATCCGAAGAAGGTCGTGTTCTCGGGCGTCGGCAAGACCGACGCGGAGATGGGCGCCGCGCTCGACGCCGGCATCCTGGTCTTCAACGTCGAGTCCGAGGAGGAGCTCGACGCGCTCGATCGCGTGGCGCGGGCCCGCGGCGTGCGCGCGCCGGTCGCGCTGCGCGTGAACCCGGACGTCGATCCGCAGACCCACCCGTACATCTCGACCGGCCTCAAGAAGAACAAGTTCGGCATCGGCTGGGCGGCGGCGCCGGCGGTGTTCCGGCGCGGCGCGGCGCTGGCCGGCATCGAGATGATCGGCATCGACTGCCACATCGGCTCGCAGCTCACCAAGACCTCGCCGTTCTCGGATGCGATCGCGCGCCTGGTCGAGCTGGTGCTCGCCCTCGAGAAGGACGGCATCAAGCTGCGCACGCTCGACATCGGCGGCGGGCTCGGCATCGACTACGAGAAGGACGGCGATGGTCCGCCGCCCACGCCCGGCGAGTACGGCCAGGCGGTCACGCGCGCGCTCGCGCCGCTCGCGCACCTCGACCTGACGCTGCTCACCGAGCCCGGTCGCGTGATCATCGGCCGCGCCGGCGCGCTGGTCGCCAAGGTGGTCTATCGCAAGACCAACGAGGGCAAGCACTTCACGATCGTCGACGCCGCGATGAACGATCTGATGCGGCCGGCGCTCTACGGCGCGTATCACCCGATGCGGCCGGTCCACCTCGCGGGCCGCGCCGAGCAGGTCACCGATGTCGTCGGGCCGATCTGCGAGACCGGCGACTTCCTCGCGCGCGATCGGGCGCTGCCGCTGCTCGAGGCCGGCGACCTGATCGCGATCGGCGCGGCTGGCGCGTACGGCGCGGCGATGAGCTCGAACTACAACACCCGGCCGCGCGCCGCCGAGGTGCTGGTCAGCGGCGATCGCTACCAGGTCGTGCGCGCGCGAGAGACGCTCGAGCAGCTGATCGCCAACGAGCGGGTCGCGGAGTAGTCGATCCGATCGAGGCCCCGGGCCGGGTGCGCCGCCCCGGTCGGCGCAGAAATCTGAGACGCACGCGCGCGCTTTCGCGGGGTTGGCCGCGGCGATCGGCGGCACGCCGGTTGCTCGAAGACGGGCACAGATGCGTCTCGCCTGTCTTGCCCTCGCGCTCTCGCTCGCCGCCTGCACCGAGGACCCGGTCGATCCGCCCGCGGGGGCGGTCGGCCTCAACGACGTCTCGGTGCTGTTCCCGCTGCCGCCGACGATCGACGAGCCCGCGCAGCTCTCGCTCGCCAGCGCCGGCAAGGGCGGGCCGCTCCTGACCGAGGCGCGGTTCGCCGCGATCCCGGTGTTCGCCGACAACCCGCTGCCCGAGCGCGCCTACGATCGCTGGCGCATCGTCGCGGCGCGCATCGATCCGTGCTTCCCGGATCTCGCGGTGCTGGTCTCGAACCCGGCGGCGTGTCGCCGGCAGCTGCGGCTGGTCGCGCAGCCGCTCGGCGCCGATGTCAGCGGCGTGACGGTCGAGGACGCCTCGATCCACCTGCTCTACGATCTGGCGCCCGCCGACTTCGACGCGCTCGCGACCGCGTGGCTCGCGGTCGGCAACGATCAGACCCACGATCCGCGCACGACCCTCGGCATCCATCCGGTGATCGCGAACGAGGGCCTCGCGGGCCCGACCGCGACGACCCTGCGCGGGCTCGTCACGACCTATGCCGGCGAGGGCACGCTGTCGCAGTTCACGTTCGTCGAGGGCCGCGGCGTCGCGTGGGAGTTCGGCGGGATGCGGGTCGATGGCGCTGGCCAGAACGCGCTGCCGATCCACGGCATCGAGGACGCCTCGGGGCAGGTCACCGCCTCGGACACCAACGGCGTGTTCAGCGTGTCGCCGGCCTCGGCGGAGGCCCGCGCGATGGATCCGCTCGCCGGCGAGGTCAGCGGCGGCGGCATCGGCGGCGGCACCGTGACGCTCACCGCGAGCGCCGACGCGATCACCGCGGCGCTGCGCACGACGCTGACGATCGACGATCCCACGACGCTGAACGCCGACACCGTCGACTGCGCGGCCTGTCACCTCGCGACCCGCGCCCGCGAGCGCGCGCGCACGCTCGGCGCCTCGAGCGATGGCCTGCCGCGGTTCGCGATCGACGGCTTCGACCTGAGCCTCGGCGATCTCGGCAGCGCCGCGGCCTCGCCGCAGCAGCAGCGCGCGTTCGGCTACAACGGCCGGGTCGCGATGTGGAACCAGCGGGTCATCAACGAGAGCGCCGCGGTCGCCGACGTGCTCGCGAATCGCTAGCGATCTCGGTCGCGTCACATCCGGCCCGGGGCCACTCCACCTGCTGTATGCGGGCAGGTGGTGATGGGACGGACGGCGGTGCGCTCGACTCTGGCACGGTCGACTCGGCGGCGACCGACTCGGTGCTGCAGGCGCTGGCGTTCGCGCCGATCGCGCGCGACCTCGCGCCCGGCGCGATGCTCGGCGACAGCCTGCAGATCATCCGCCGCGTCGGCGCGGGCGGCATGGGCGTGGTGTACCTCGCGTTCGATCGCCAGCTCGAGCGCGAGCTGGTCGTGAAGGTCCATCGCGGCGATCACGACCCGGCGCGGCTGGCGCGCGAGGCGATCGCGATGGCGCGCGTCCAGCACCCCAACGTCGTCACCGTCTACGACGTCGGACGCCTCGACGCGCAGGTCTACGTGGCGATGGAGTACGTCGCGGGCGAGACGCTGCGCACGTGGATCGATCCGGCGCGCGGCTGGCACGCGACCACCGCGATGATGCGCGCGATCGGCGACGGCCTGGCCGCGGCGCACGACGCCGGGCTGGTGCACCGCGACTTCAAGCCGGAGAACGTGCTGATCGGCACCGACGGGCGGCCGCGGGTCAGCGACTTCGGGCTGGCACGGCTGGCGACCGCGCCCGACGAGCGCGCCGGCGGCGGGACCGCGCCGGCCGGGCTCACCAGCGCCGGCGCGATCGTCGGCACGCTCGGGTACATGTCCAGCGAGCAGCTCGCGTGCGCGCCGGTCGATGCGCGCAGCGATCAGTTCGCGTTCTGCGTCGTGCTGTTCGAGGCGCTGTTCGGCGTGCGGCCATTCGCGGGCGCGACCCGCGCGCAGCTCGCGGGATCGATCGCGCGCGGCGAGGTCCGGCCGATGCACGGGCGAGTGCCGGGCCGCCTGCGCGCCGCGGTGCTGCGCGGCCTCGCGGCCGATCGCGCGCGCCGGTTCCCGTCGATGCGCGTGCTCTTGCGCGAGCTCGATCGCGCGCTCGCGCGCCGCCGCATCGTCGCTGCCGGGGCCGCGGCGGTCGCGATCGCGGGGATCGCCGCCGGGGCGATGTGGCTCATGCGCCCCGCGGTCGAGGCGCCCGAGGACGTGTGCGCGACCGCGGGCGAGTACGTCACGGGCCTGTGGAACCCCGCGGTCGCGGCGCGCAACGCCATCCTCTATCACCAGCGCGATGCGCAGTACGGTCCGGGCGTCGTCGCGGACATCAGCCGCAACCTCGGCACGTTCGCGCGGGATCTGCGCGCGAGCAGCCGCCGCGTCTGCCTTGGTCGGCACGCCGCGCCCGCGTGGAGCCCCACGGTGCAGGAGCGCGCCGAGCGCTGCCTCGCGTTCTACGACAACACGATGCTCGACATCGTGCACGACACGCGCCCCGAGCAGGTCGCGCGCATCGAGGGCGCGCTGCGGGTCGGGCGCAACGGCACACCCGTGATCTGCGCCGAC
>JAIOQA010000104.1:23514-41900 GCA_021413675.1 Deltaproteobacteria bacterium
CGGTGGAGGCGCACGTGGGCATCCCCGGCCTCGAGCAGGCGGAGCTCCAGACGCGCACGCTCCTGCCCTCGGGCCCGCAGCTCGCGCAGCTCACGCAGCTCATGGACCGCAGCGCGACCGCGTACATGCAGGCCGCGACCATCTCCGAGGACGTCATCGTCGGGCTCGAGCGCGAGGCCGAGGCCATGCGCGCCGGGCCCGGGATCGTGGCGTTCGTGGCGCTCGCGCGCGGCGGCTTCGAGCGCGCGCGCGGCCAGCGGGCGGCGGCGATCACCGCGTACGAGCATGCGTACTACGGCGCCGCGGCGACGGGCGACAGCGAGACCGTGCTGAACGCGGCGATCCAGCTCGTCGACCTGCTCGGGATCGAGGGCGGCGACGCGAGCCGCGCGATCCCGTACCTGCGTCAGCTGCACGCGATCGCGATCCTGCGCCCCGATCTGGCGCCGATCGCGTATCAGGTCATCGGCGTGACGGCGACCGCCCGCGGTGACCTGCCCGGGGCGATCGCGTACCTCACCCGCGCGAAGCAGCTCGCGGAGGACGCCGACGGCAGCGGCACCCTGGCGTACGCGCAGACGCTGTTCTCGCTCGCGATCGCGTACGAGCTCGCCGGACGAGCGCGCGACGCCGTGCCGCTGATCGAGCGCGCGATCGCCGTGCGCGCGGCGGTGCTCGGCGTCGATGCGCCGGAGCTCGCGGCCGATCACTACAACCTCGGCCTGCTGCTGATCAGCGTCGGCGAGATCGATCGCGCCACCCGCGAGGTCGAGCACGCCGCGGCGATCGACGCGCGCTGGCCCGAGCGCCGGCCCCCGATCGAGCGCGCGACCGGACTGCTCGACCACGGCGCCGTGCTGGCGGCGGGCGCGCGCTACGACGAGGCGGTCGAGCTCGAGACCCAGGCGCTGCTCGGCTTCGCCGCGGCGGAGGGCGAGGACTCGCTCGATGTCGCGCTGGCGCTCAGCACGCTCGCCTCGGCGCACATCGGCCAGGGCGACTACCGGCGCGCGGCCGCGGCGATCGGCGAGGCGCTGGCGATCTACGAGCGCCGCCATCCCGACAGCCTCGACGTCGCGAGCGCGCTCGCGGTCTCGGGCAAGATCCAGGTCGATCTCGGGCGCTGCGATCGCGCGCGCCCGATGCTGCGGCGCGCGCTCCGGCTGTTCCGCACCGGCGAGCCGACCGGCGTGCGCTGGACCGCGGCGATCAGCGGGCTCGCGGGCTGCGCGCTCGAGGCGGGCCGCCCGACCGAGATGCTGCCGGAGCTGGCCGAGGCCGATCACGCGCTCCACGCCTTCCCGCTGGAGCCCTTCGGCGCGGATGTGCTGTTCGCGTACGCCCGCTGCCTCGGCGCGGCGCAGCGGGATCCGGCGCTGGCCCGCGCACGGGCGCTCGAGGCGCGCGCGGTGTACGCGGGGCTGGGCGAGCTCGGGCGCGCGCGCCTCGCGGCGGTCGATCGCTGGCTCGCCCATCGCTGACCGGGGAAAGGGCACCGGCGGCGCCGGGCCTGCAGTATCGTGGCGCCGTGGCCGGGCGGGGATCCCGCGATGATGCGACCGCGTCGACGGATGCGGCGTCGCTCGCCGCGGACTCGGCGGTCGACGACTCGCTGCTGCAGGCGCTGGCCTACGCGCCGACGGCGTCGCTGGACCTCGCGCCGGGCACGATGATCGGCGCCAGCCTGCGGATCGCGCAGCGGCTCGGCGCGGGCGGCATGGGGGTCGTGTACCTCGCCCGCGATCTGCAGCTCGAGCGCGAGATCGCGGTGAAGGTGCACCGCGGCGGGATCGATCCCGCGCGACTGGCGCGCGAGGCGGTCGCGATGGCGCGGGTCCGGCACCCCAACGTGATCACCGTCCACGACGTCGGGCGGCACGGCGACATGGTCTACGTGGCGATGGAGTACGTCGCCGGACCGACGCTGCGCCAGTGGCTGGCGATGGCGCCGCGCGGGTGGCGTGCGATCGCGGCGATCATGCGGCAGATCGGCGAGGGCCTCGCGGCCGCGCACGACGCCGGCATCGTGCACCGGGACTTCAAGCCGGAGAACGTGCTGATCGGCCCGGATGGCCGGCCGCGGGTCGGCGACTTCGGCCTCGCGCGGCTGGGCGCGAGCGACGACGCGACCGCGCCGGATCCGGAGACACCGTCGTCGCCGGCGATCACCACGCGCGGCGCGGTGATCGGCACGCCCGCGTACATGTCTCCGGAGCAGCACGCCGGCGAGCCGGTCGATGCGCGCGCCGATCAGTTCGCGTTCTGCGCCGCGCTCTACGAGGCGCTCGGCGGGGTGCGCCCGTTCGCGGGCGCGGATCGCGCGGCGATCGAGCGCGCTGCACGCGCGGGCGAGCTCACCGCGCCGAGCCGGCCGCTGCCGCGCGTGCTGCGGCCGGCGATCGTGCGCGGGCTCGCGGCCGACCGCGCGCAGCGATACCCGTCGATGCGGCCGCTGCTGCAGGCGATCGATCGGGCGCTCGGGCGCCGGCGCATCGCGATCGCGAGCGGCGTCGTCGTGGCGGTCGCGAGCGTGGGGCTCGGCGTCGGCGTGCTCGCGCGCTCGGCGCCCGAGGCGCCCGCGGTCCCCGATGTCTGCGCCGGCGCGCGCACGGCGATCGGCGACGTGTGGAGCCCGGCGCGCCGCGACGCGATCCATGCGGCGTTCGGCGCCACGCACCGCGCGTACGCGGAGGCCGCGTTCACCAGCGCCGCGGCGCAGCTCGACGCCTACGCGGAGGCGTGGACCGCGCAGCGCCTCGAGGCCTGTCGCGCGACCAACGTCGCGCGCGAGCAGCCCGCGGAGGTGCTCGCGCTGCGCGACGCGTGTCTCGATCACCACCGCGATGCGCTCGGCGCGGTGATCGACACGCTCGCGCACGCCGACGCGCCCATGGTCGATCGCGCGCTCGATGTCGTCGGTGGCCTCGACGATCTGCGCGCGTGCGCGGATGGCGCGCGGCTCACCGGGATCCTGCGCCCACCGGCGAGCGCGCTGCACGCCGACGCGCAGGTCGCCGGCTGGATCGCGACCGCGCGCGGCCGCGCGCTGGGCGCCGCGGGTCACTTCGCCGAGCAGGTCGAGGTGGCGCGCGGCGCGGTCGAGCTCGCCGATCGCAGCGGCGATCCGGTGCTGCGATCGGGCGCGCGGATGGCGCTCGGCTATGCGCTGCAGGACCGCGACCCGACCGGCGCGCGCGACACCTTCGAGACCGGCGCACGGCTCGCCGCCGAGGCCCACGATGATGTCACCGCCGCGCGCCTCTGGTGCGCCGACATCAACCTGCTCGTCAACCAGCTCGGGCAGCTGGACGAGGCCGATCGCCTGCGCGCGGTCGCCGAGGCCAGCGTCGCGCGCGCCGGCGAGGATCCGCTCGCCGCGATCGCGCTGGCGGAGGCGATCGGGCGGATCGAGGAGGGCCACGGCAACCTCGCCGCTGCGCGGGCCGCGTACGAGCGCGCGATCGCCGGGATCGAGGCGCTGCGCGGCGCGAGCTCGTCGTCGCTGCCGCCGATCCTGAGCGGCCTCAGCGACGTCCTCGCCAACCAGGATGACTTCCGCGGCGCGCACGCCGCGCTGACCCGCGCCGCGGCGATCATCACCGCGAGCTACGGCCCCGAGCATCCGAACCTCGCGCGCATCCGCAACAACGAGGGCGGCGTGCTGATGCGCGAGGGTCGCTACGAGGATGCGCGGGTCGCGTATGCCGATGCGCTCGCGATCCAGGCCGCGGTCTACGGGGCCGCGAGCGCGCAGGCCGCGCGCACGATGCACAACCTGAGCGGCGCGCTCGACGAGCTCGGGCGCACCGCCGAGGCGCGCGACCTCGAGGTCAAGGCGATCGCGATCCTCGAGAAGGTCGCGGGGCCCGACAGCCCGCAGGTCGCGCGCGCGCTGGCCAACCTCGCCAGCTACGAGGCCACGCTCGGCGATCCCGAGCGCGCGATCGAGCACCTGCGGCGCGTGCTGACGATCGAGACCGCCGCCGGCGGCGCCGACAACCCCGATCTCGCCGAGACCCTGCGGCGCCTCGGCGACTTCGAGCGCAAGGTCGGCGACCTCGCCGCCGGGGTCCGCGATCTCACGCGCGCGCGCGACATCCTCGCCCACGCCAGGCAGGGCGACTCGCGGTTCGGCGCGATCGTCGACGCCACCCTCGGCCAGGCGCTCAGCGCCGCCGGCAAGCCGACCGAGGCGCTCGCGATGATGCAGGAGGCGGTGGCCAAGGCCGAGCGCGCGCTCGGGCCGGACCACGTCGAGCTCGCCGAGCATCGCCTCGGGCTCGCAGGTCAGCTCGATCTCGCCGGGCGCCCGAGGGAGGCGCGGGTCGAGGCCGCGCGCGCGCTCGCGATCGCGACCAAGGCGGCGCCGACCGACGCGGGCATGCAGGGGCTGATCGCCGCGGAGCTCGGGCTGATCGACCTGCACCTGCGCAGCTACCCCGACGCGAAGGCCGAGCTCGATCGGGGCATCGCGGCGATCGCCGCCGCGCAGGGCGCCAGCGCCTACGCGCTCGCCGAGCCGCTCACCGCGCGTGCCGAGGCCGAGCTCGCGCTCGGCGACCCCGCGGCCGCGGTGCACGACGCCGAGCGCGCCACCGCGATCCGCGCCGGCGCACAGCAGCGCGATGCCGAGGGGACCGCCGCGACCGCGCGGGTGCTGGCGCGCGCGCGGCGCGCGAATCGCCACTGACGCGCCGCGCGCGATCGATCAGATCCGCGCGACCTGGACGCGCGCGTCGTTGTAGCAGGCGCCGCCGCCGAGATCCGCGACGGTGTCGGGGCAGAGCGCATTGGAGGTGGCGCCGTTGGCGGTGTGGTGGCGCCAGAGGCCCTTGGGGAGCAGCGCGACGCCGGGGCGCAGATCCTTGGAGATCGCGGCGGTGACGAGGACCTCGCCGCGCTCGTTCCAGACGCGGACCTCGTCGCCGTGGGCGATGCCGCGGGCGGCGGCGTCGTCGGGCGAGAGCTCGAGGGGCACGCGGCCCTTGCGGAGCTGGCCGAAGGTCGACGAGACCATGCTGGGGATCGCGGGCGAGATCAGCGCGAGCGGGAAGGCCTCGGTGCCGGGGTCGGCGCGGAAGGCGTAGAGGCCTTCGGGCGCGGCGGCGTCGAGGGCGGCGGGCACGAGGTTGACCTTGCGATCGGGCGTGCCGGGCGGCAGATCGACGAACAGCATGGGCGACGGGCCGTCGATCGGCGTGGCCACGCCGTCGCGCGCGAGCTGGGCGCGGATGGTCGCGCCGCGATCGCCGGCGAAGATCGCCGAGGCGAGCTCCTCGTCGGTGCGGGCCTCGCCGCCGCGGGCCAGGCCCATGCGATCGAGCAGCGCGCCGAACAGCTCGTTGTTGCTGCGCGCAAGGCCCTCGGGCGTCGCGACCGCCGCCGAGTCGTAGAGCCGCATCGCGCCGTAGCCGCGGCGGATCTCGCGGTGCTCGAGGAACACCGTCGCGGGCAGCACGACATCGGCCCAGCGCGCGGTGTCGGTCATCACCTGCTCGTGGACGACCGTGAACAGATCCTCGCGCGCGAGGCCGCGCTCGACGAGCGCCTGCGCCGGCGCGGTCGCGACCGGGTTGCAGTTGTAGACGAACAGCGCGTTGACCGGCGGATCGCGCAGCTCGGTCAGCGCCTGGCCGAGGTGGACCATGTTGATCTCGCGCGTGCCGGGCTCGCGCTCGCCGATCGCCGCGTCGCCGCTCACGCCCCAGCGCGCGTCGCCGTTGGACATCGTGTAGCCGCCGCCGCGCACGCCGAACTTGCCGGCGACCGCGGGCAGCGCGAGCACCGCCGCGACCGCGCTGCCGCCGTTACGGTTGCGCTCGAGGCCCCAGCCGCAGCGGATGACCGCCGGGCTCGCCGCCGCGTACTCCTCGACGAACGCCGCGAGCTCGGTCGCGGGCACGCCGCTGACCTGCGCGGCGCGCGTGAACGTCCATGGCTCGGCGCGGCGGCGCAGCTCGACCACGCCGGTCGCGTGCTCGCCGAGGAACGCGAGATCGGCCTGGCCGTTGGCGAACAGCGCGCGGATCGCGGCGAGCGCGACGACGACATCGGTACCCGGCCGCGGCGCGAGGTGGAGGTGCGCCCGGCGCGCGAGCGGCGTGCGCCGCGGATCGACGACGATCAGCCGGGCGCCGGCGTCGATCGCGCGCTGGATGATCGGCACCAGGTGGATGCCGGTCGCTGACGGGTTCACGCCCCACAGCACGATCAGCTTGGCGTGGGTGTAGTCCTCGAGCGCGACGCCGGGCACCGCGCCGTAGAGTCCCTGCACCGCGGTCTTCGACGGCATCGCGCAGAACGTGCGGAGCAGTCGCGAGGCGCCGAGCCGGCGGAAGAACCGCCCGGCGAGCGCGCCGCCGGTGAGCCAGCCGTTCGATCCATCGTAGTGGTACGGCAAGATCGCCTCGCCGCCGTCCCTCGCGCGGATCTCGCCGAGCCGCGCGGCGACCAGATCGAGCGCCTCGTCCCAGCTCGCCTCCCGGAACTCGCCCGCGCCCTTGGCGCCGGTGCGGATGAGCGGCGTGCGCACGCGCGCCTCGCCGTACATGTGCTCGGCGATGTTGCGGACCTTGCCGCAGATGAAGCCGTCGGTGATCGGCGTGCGATCGCCGCCCTCGACGCGGACCACCTTGCCGCCTTCGACATGGACCTCGAGGTGGCAGAGATCGGGGCAGTCGAGCGGGCACGCGCTGTGGCGAACGTCGGCCATGGCCCGCAGTATGGCCCGGGCCCCGCGCGATCGCAGCACAGACGTGGGCCGCGATGACCGGCGCAGATCGGGCCGCTAGAAGTCGCCGCCGACGCCGATGCCGACGACGCCGTTGCCGGCGGCGTCGCGGATCGTCAGCGCGCGCGGCGCGAGCTTGGGCGTGCGCGGCTCGTCCATGCGGCGCGTGAGCACCACGCCGGCGATGAGGCCGATCGCCATGCCGCCGAGCGCGAAGTGCGCGACGCGCTCCTTGGGCGTGTCGGCCTTGTGGTCGATGCCGCTCTCGAACGCGACCGACACCGCCATGCCGCCGAGGCCGGCGAGATCGACGAGCGCGGCGTGGCGCCGGCTGATCTTGTAGCGCCTGCCGAGCAGCGCGCCGGCGACCACGCCGGCGTTGAGGCCGCCGAGCACGATGCCGCCCGACAGCTTGTGCGGCAGCCCGAAGATCACCGCGAACAGGCCACCGGTCGCGCCGCCCCACAGCGCGCCGGAGTTGAGCAGCGCCGCCTCGCCCGCGTCGAAGTTGAACGAGCGCGCGGTGACCGACGAGAAGATGGCGCCGCTCAGGAGCCCGGCCGCGCCGACGCTGCTCGAGGTCGCGACCCGATCGCTGAACAGGGTCGCGCCGGCGATGCCCTCGACGTAGCCGATCAGGCTCGAGGTCAGGATGTACGAGCTCGTGCCCGACGAGATGTCGTCGGGCGCGCCGAAGTACGAGCCGAGGAACCCGACCGCCGCGCCGATCATGCCGCCGGCGATCGGGCCCTTCGACTCGGACGCATCGACCGCGGTGCCGACGCTCGCGCCGGCGATCGCGCCGGCCGCGGTGCCCGCGGCGACCAGCAAGCGCCGGCCGCTGGTCGGCTGCGGCACGAGCTCGACGGTCACCGCGAGATCACCGCCGGGCGCGACCTCGATGCGCCGGCGATCGCTGACCCGGCCCGCGCTCTCGACCTCGACCGTGTACGTCCCGACGTCGAGCTCGTCGTCCCACGCGCCGAGGCTGACCAGCCGGTTGTCGATGAAGATCCGCGCGTCGCCGGGGACGGTGAGGATGTGGACCTTGCCGCGCTGGCGCGCGAGCGTGACGACGAAGCTGTAGGGCTTGCCGATGCCGATGTCGACCTCGCGGCGCTGCGGCTCGTAGCCCGGCGCGGTCGTGGTCATCGTGTAGTGCCCGGCGAGCAGCTCGATCAGCTTGTCGTCGGCCTTGCCCTCGCCGCGCAGGCCCTGGTCGTTCTCGAACGTGACCCGCGCGCCGGGCGGCGAGCTCGCGACCTGCACCTGCGCCGGCAGGTTGCGAAGCACCTGGATGCGCGCCGACATGGTCTGCTTGTTCTCGGTCGCGCCGCGCACGTCGTCGGGGACCTCGAGCACGTAGCGCTCGAGGTAACGCACGGCCTGCTCGAACCGCAGCAAGCGCTCGTGCGCCAGCGAGATCGCCTTGAGCACCTTGTAGTGCGGCAAGAGGCAGTAGCTGGCCGCGAACTCGGCGATCGCGCCGTCGTAGTCGCCCTGCGAGTACAGCACCGCGCCGCGGCGGTAGTGCTCGTCGGCGATCTCGCGCATCTTGCCGCCATCGACCTGCGGCGGCGGCGGGCAGCGATCGATCTCGAGCTCGATCGTCGCCTTGCCCTCGAAGCCGGTGTCGACGTGCGCGGGCGGGGACCCGTCATCGGCGCGCGCGGGCGGGGCCAGCGCTCCGAGGATGCCGACCAGCGCGAGGCGCGCGGGCCAGGTCACTGGCCACTACCCGTGTACGGGCTCCCCTCCAGATCGCCGCCGCCGGTGGGCTCGTCGTCGGAGCCGGATCCGGGGCTGGCGCTGCCGCTCGATCCGGACCCGGGGTGCGCGCCGCCGCCCGGCGGCCGCTTGGGGATCTTCTTGGGCGCGCCGCCCTGCGGCTTCGACAGGCGCACCATCACCGGATCGCTCGGCTTGCGATCCTTGTCGACGATCGGGTTCACCGTGAAGGTCGCGTCGTCGTAGCCCGCGAGCTCGGCGATGAGCGAGACCTTGTCGTTGCCCAGCGGTGCGTCGTAGGTGGTCGGCGTCTTGCCGATCTCGCGCCCGCCCTCGTAGATCGTGGCGCCGGTCGGCTTGGAGTCGATCGGGATCTTCACGACCTCGACCGCGGGCGGCGGCGCGGCGTCCGGTGGCGCCGGCGGTGGCGCGGCGTCGGGCGGCGGCGGCGTGACCATCGGCGACACGCCCTTGTTGGGCCCGCCGCCCATCATCATCGACACGCTGAACACGACCGCCGCGATCACGACCGACACGCCCACGACCCACGCGAGGATGCGCAGGCCGCCGCGGCGCCCGGCCTTGCGCGGCGGCAGGATGCGCGCGCGCTGGGTCGAGCGCGACGGATCGTCGAGCAGCGCGGTGACGTCGGCCACCAGCTCGTCGGTGGAGGCGTAGCGATCGTCGCGCTCCTTGGCCATCGCGCGCAGCACCACCGCGTCGAACTCCGCCGACAGCTCCGGCCGCAGCGTGCGCGGCGGGATCGGGTCGTCGTTCAGGACCTGCGAGATGATGCTCAGGTAGTTGCCGCCGGTGAACGGCACGCGGCCGGTGGCGAGCTCGTACATGATCACGCCCAGCGCGTAGACGTCGATGCGCGCGTCGAGCTCCTCGTCGCCGCGCGCCTGCTCCGGCGACATGTACAGCGGCGTGCCGAGCACCATGCCGGTCTGCGTGAGCCGCGGCGACTCGTCCTCGCCGGGCTCGGTCTGGCGCATCGACTTCGAGATGCCGAAGTCCACGACCTTGACGTAGTCCTTGTCCTTGCGGCGCAGCAGGAACACGTTCTCGGGCTTCACGTCGCGGTGGACGACGCCCTTGGCGTGGGCCGCCGACAGCGCCGAGCCGACCTGCGCGACGATGTTGAGGATGCGGGCCTCGGGCAGCGGGCCCTCGCGGTGCAAGCACTCCGCGAGCGACTCGCCCTCGAGGAACTCCATCACGACGAATGTCCGGCCGTCGGACGTCGTTCCGAAGTCGGTGATGTCGATGATGTGCTCGTGGCCGATCGACGACGCGAGCCGCGCCTCCTGCTCGAGCCGCGCGACGACCTGCTCCTTGCGCGCGTACTTGTCGAGCAGGACCTTGACCGCGACCCGCTTGCCGATGAGCGTGTGCTGGGCCTCGTAGACCGCGCCCATCCCGCCCTGGCCGATCTTGCGGGTGATCTGGTAGCGCTCGTTGAGGATCGTGTCGATGAGCGGATCGACCGCGACCTCGGGCGAGGTGTCGCTGGTCGTCGCCCGCGCGGGCGACGGCGTCGGGCGCGCCGGCCCGGGGGTGGCGCGGGTCGTGCCCGGCGTGGCGCGGTTCGCGCCCGGCGTGGCGCGCAGCGGGCGCTCGTGCGAGACCTCCGGATCGGTCATCGCCGAGGCCATCGCCATCGCGGTGTCGGCGGCGCTCATCGTCGCCGAGTCGCCCGGCGTGGGCGCATCACTGCGCACGACGACGCGCTGCGCCGCGGCTGCCGGCTGCGCACCGGACCCGCGACCAGCCTCGCTCGGCGCGTCGTCGCCCTTGGAGCCGGAGCTCATCGTGATCTCCGACGATGGTAGGGGGGGTGTCGGGACCTGTCAACGCGCATGGTCCCGGCCCCATCTCCGCGCCGAACAAAGCCATTCTGCTGGCGATCTGGCCGAAGCCGTGTCACGGGCCACGAGCCAGCGTCTCGCCGCCGCTGAACCGGGATCGACCCGGCAATGGGCGGCACGGTTGCCCAGGGCCGGGCGGGCCCCCGCAACAGCGCGATAGCCAGGGCCCGCGGCGGCGTGGCATACAACCGGCGCCGTGGGCGACCTCGCCGTCACCGATACCGTCACGATCCCGGGCGCCGAGCTGCGCTTCTCGTTCGCGCGCTCGAGCGGACCGGGCGGGCAGAACGTGAACAAGGTGAACAGCAAGGTCGAGGTCCGCTGGAACCCGGCGACCACCGCCGCGCTCGGCGCCGACGACCGCGCCTACCTGCTCGGCCGCCTCGGCAGCCGCCTGACCACCGAGGGCGAGCTGATCGTGGTCAGCGACCGCACCCGCGACCAGCTCAAGAACCGCGCCGACGCCCAGGCCAAGCTCTCGGCGATCGTCGCGGCCGCGCTGTTCCGCCCCAAGAAGCGCCGCGCCACCAAGCCCAGCCGCGGCTCCAAGGAGCGGCGCATCGGCGAGAAGAAGCACCGCGCCGAGATCAAGCGCGGCCGCCGCGGCGACGACTAGCGCCTCACGGGCATGCGCCGTCGCTGAGCGCCGCGCCCTTGAGGCAGTACGTGCCCAGCGTCGTGGCCTTGCCGCCGATGACCGGCGCGCTGGTGATCGCGAGCTGGCACTGGCTGGGCGCGCCGGGCAGACCGGCGTGCAGGAACGCCGAGTCGCTGAAGCGCACGGCCTCGCCGGGCTCGGCGAAGTCGAAGCGCGCCAGCGGGGTGGACTCGTCGACGACGACCACGCCGTCGACGGTGCAGGCGGCGCGGAACGCGAGGCGCTGGGTGCCGTCGTCGGCGGTGCCGAGGCGCATCGTGGCGGCCAGGTCGACATGGCCCGCGACCTGGCCGCGGACCTTGGTCAGGGTGTAGACCACGCCGTCGCCGGGCGGGCGCGCGAACCCGGGGCAGGTCCCGGCGGTGATCGCGCCGCCGGACCAGCAGTAGTCGGCGAAGTGCGCGGGTGGATCGTCGGAGGCGAGCGAGGTCAGGTAGACGCGCAGCTCGCACGCGCGCGGCGCGCCCTCGAAGCCATCGGCGGCGTAGAGCAGGGCCTCGCCGTGCGCGGCGTGATCGACCTCGAGATCGGCGATGCGCAGGAGCGAGTGGGTCCACGCGGCCAGGTACTCGTCGCCGACGAGGCAGGTCGACTTGAACGCGAGCTCGCTGAAGCCGGGCGACGGGCGCGTGCGGGTGAGCGTGAACTCGACGCGCAGGTACTGGCTGTCGGCGGGCACCAGCGCCTGGCCGGCGATCAGGTTGGTGCGCGCGGCGATCGCGAGATCGCCGAGGGCGAACGGCGCGTCGGCGGGCGCGATCGCGCGGAACACCGGCGAGCTCACGACCCGCTTTGCCGGCGCGGCGCGGGCGGCGCTGGCCGCGGGATCGCCCGACGAGCCGCAGGCCCCTGACGCGCCACACGCCAGCAGCGCGCCGAGCCATCCGAACGCCAGGTCCCGGCTCATGCGCTCACTATGCGCCCGTCGCTGATCTAGTGAACGAGAAACCAGTTCGCGCCGTGCATCACCTCCATGTGGAAGTGGTTGCGGTGCGGACGGTTGAAGTTCGGCGTCAGCACGACATTGAAGAGGTGCGCGGCGACCGCGTCGCACAGGATCTGCCGCAGCTCCTTCGACGGCGGCGTCGCCGGGTGCGGGCCGGCCCCGTCGCCACAGGTCCTGGCGCCGATGTGGCCGTGGAACGACTTCAGGACCTCGAGCGCGGTGCCGTCGGCCTTCTCGAAGCGCGCCGCATCGATCGACATCGCGCCGATGTGCTGCGCGCCGATCTTGTCGTCGGGCCACGACTTCGGCGGCGGCCGGTACATCGAGTAGTGGACGACGCGGACGATGCCGTGGGTCTCGAGCTGGGCCGCGAAGTCGTCGAGCGCGAGCACCAGCGCGCAGTCGGCGATGTCGTAGGGCGTGGTCGCGCGGTCGGCGTCGCGGACCTGGGCGCCGAAGGTCACGCCGTGGAGCGGCCCGGTCAGCCGCACCGGCGCCGCGACCCCGCGCGCGGTCTCGGCGGTGTACGGGATCTGGCGCGCGTCGAGCTCGGCCAGGCACTCGGCCGGGGCGAGCGCTCCGTAGCGCACCGCCGGCAGCGTCGCGGCGTCCTTGGGCGTCTCGAAGCGCGAGCTGCCGTGGTGGGCGCGGTGCTTGCGATGGTGATGCCTGGGCTTGGCGTCGGCGACCGACGCTGTCGCCAGGAGCAGGATCAGCGCCAGGACGCCACGCATGGCGCCGAACCTAGCAGCTCCGTCCGGGCGCGCACGGACGATCTTCGTGCGGCTGTTTCGCGGTCTGGCTTACAGCGGTATCGTGGATCTCATGCGTGTAGCCTCGGCGTTCGCGATCGTGATCTCCCTCGGGCTCGCCGGATGCGGGAGCGTCGGGCGGGCATTCTCCGACGCGGGCCCGGACTCGTCGACGGTGATCGACAGCGCCGGCACCTGCGCGCCGACCTGCGACGTGAACGCGACGTGCGCGGGCACGACCTGTTCCTGCAACGACGGCTTCATGGGCGACGGCCTGGCCTGCACCGACATCAACGAGTGCGCCGCGAACAACGGTGGCTGCGACGTGAACGCGCTGTGCACCAACGCGCCCGGCTCCCGCTCGTGCGCGTGCAAGCGCGGCTTCGTCGGCGACGGCGTCACCTGTCGCCCGAGCTGGACCCTCGTCGGCAGCTTCCCGAACGTGGTCCTCGATCAGGGCAGCAACCGCGGCTTCGACGCCGTCGGCCTGGCGAACAAGATCTACTTCGCACCGAAGTGGGACACCACGCCGTCGACGATGCGCGCGATCGACGTGGCCGCGGGCGTGATCAGCGGCAACCTCGCGGTACCGCCGGGCCTGCAGAACGACTTCTTCGCGGGCGGCTTCGGCGAGGTCTTCCTCGCCGACGGCAGCGGCCTCTACCTGATCGGCGACGAGGCCTTTCGCTACAACCCGAGCGGCAACACCTGGGTCGCGGTCCCGGGCTACACCAACGGCTCCGGGTTCCGGCGCGGCGAGTCGGCGGGCGCGTATGCCGCGGGGCCGAACTCGATCGTCCTCGTCGGTGGCCGCGACGAGGCGACCAACAGCGACCAGGACTCGGCGGTCCGCTACGACATCGGCATCGGCTGGAAGGCCGAACCCGGCACGCTGCCGTTCACGCGCTCCTACGGCGCGGCCTACACCCTCTCGGGCACGACCAGCACGTACATCGCCGGCGGGAGCTCCAGCGACAACAACCGCCGCCACCTGCTCGTGCACACGATCACGCAGGCCTCGTGGACCACGCTCCCCGACGCGCCCGGCGACCTCACCAACGTCACCGGCATCGGCGAGTTCACCACCGGCGGCGTGCCCCGCCTGGTCGTCGCGTCGGGCAACAAGGCGTACTTCTACGAGCCGGTGTCGGGCCTGTGGGATCACACGCTCGACATGCCGACGGCGACGCTGTCGCGCCTGGTGATGGTCGGCGGCAACCCGTACGTGATCGCGCAGAACGGCACCAGCGCCGACGTCTACAAGCTGTCCGCGATCGAGTAGCTCACTTCACGTCGACGATCTTCGAGGTCCACGCCGGCGTGTGGTTGCCGCGCGGGCCGGCCAGGTTCGGGTCCTGGCCCGGCAGCCACACCGGCGCGAAGCTCGGATCGCTCGCCGGCGTGGTCGCGCCGTCGAGGGCGACCGCCGCGAACCACAGCTGCGGCTTGGTGGTGTCGTCGGTCGCGCCGGCCAGGGACAGGCCATACGCGCGGCGCGACGAGTACGCGATCCAGTACAGCTGCTTGCCGCGGAAGGTGCCGTGGTCCGGGCTCCACCGCGGCCACGAGTTGGTCGTGAGCGGCGCGGCGCTGCCGTTCGCCTTGGTGAGCGCGACCGGAGTGCCGCCCGCCGACGCGATCACCATCAGCTTCGCCGAGATGTCGTTGTAGCCGTCGCACGCGCCCGCGCCCCAGCCGGTGTGGCTGTTGGCCGGCCCGCTGCAGCTCGACTGGTTGAAGACCACGAACTTGTCGTCGTCGCTGATCGCCGGGTAGTAGCTGGTCACGCCGCTCGCGCGCGGGACCAGCAGGGTCGGCGCGCCGGTGAAGCTCTGGCCGTCCGAGGGCGCGATCCAGATCTGGCCGCCCTGCACCATGTCGCCGGTGATGTGGGTGGCGTCGATGTCGGCCTGCGAGGGCGTCCACGACACGAACGCCAGGCGCTGCCCGCTCGGGCTCCAGAACGGGTGGGTCTTCTGCTCGCTGACGTCGGCGGCGAATAGATCATTCGTGATCGCGGCGAGCGTGCTGTCGGCGGCGCGCAGCGTGAGCTTGCCGTAGCTGCCGGTCACCATCCGCGAGGCATCGGGCGAGTACGTCGACATGACCGCGAACTTGTCGGCGAAGCTGGTGCCGGTCGCGGCCTTCTGCGCGACGTCGTAGAGCGAGAAGTAGCCGGGCAGCGAGCCGCCCATCGAGAACGACAGCTTCGAGCCATCGGGCGACACCGCGTGGCAGCCGATGCACTGCGGCTGGCCGTTGGGGACCGCCGGCGCGTCCGCCGACGACAGGTAGATCGACGGCATCGAGGTGTCGCCGGCGAAGTCGTAGCGGGCGATCGCGGTGTTGAACGAGGTGTCGCCGGTGCCGGCGGTGGTCCAGTAATAGAGGCCGCCGGTCAGCGGGGTCCTGGCCCAGGCCAGCGCGATCGGCTGCGACTCGCCGAGCTTGCTGCCGTTGGCGGCGGCGAGCCGCACGGTCAGCGCGATGTCGTCGGTCTCGCTGACGCCGGCGAGCTGCGCGGCGAACGCGCCCGAGAACGTGACGATGCACGCGTTCGGGAACGCGCCCGGGTTGGGCGAGGCCGCGCACGGCGCGTAGTAGCTGTAGTGCAGCTTGGTGCCGCCGACGAACGTCACGCGCGCGATCGTCTGCGACGGATCCGACTTCTGCGCGTGGATCTCGATCGGCGCGACGTTGACCGGGAACAGCGCGCCGGCCAGCGGGTACGCGATCGTCGGGGTCTGGCCGCTCTCGGGCGTGCCGTCGAGCTTGGGGCGATCGTTGGGATCGAACCCGGGCGCGGTGCCGCTGTCGTCGAGGGTCGCGGTCAGGTCCGCGGTCGCGGTCGCGCCGTTGTAGGTCGCGGTGATCGTGTAGTGCCCGGCGGCGACGACGTTCGCGGTCGCGCCGATGACGTGCACGCCCGCCGGATCATCGGCGGTGAGCCGCGCGGTGGTCGTGACATCGAGCGTGCCGCCGGCGGCGAGCGTCGCGGTCACGGTGTACGCCTGGGTCCCGGTGTAGCCGGTGCCCGCGGGCGTCAGCGCGAGCGTGGTCGAGGCCGGATCGATCGCGAGCGACGAGACCGCGGGCAGCATCGCGTCGATGCCGCCCGAGCCGCCGCCCTTGCTGCCGCAGCCGACCACTCCCAGCAATCCGAGGAACGCGAGCCCACGCAGGTTCAGCATCGGCCGCGAGTCTAGCTCGCCCCGTCGAGGAAAGCGCCGTGCGACCGTGTCCGAGGCCCGGGGCGGTGAACGCACACCCGACGCGGGCGCGCCGCCGCGTCATGCACCGCACGTCCGCAGCTCCATGAGATTCAGCGTTCCGCGAACCGAGGTGCGATCCGCCTCCGCGGCGCGCGGTTGCTCGCGTGAAGCTGGCTAGGATGGGTCGACATGGGTGATGGCCACGGACCGTGGGAGGACCGCTTCCGGATCCTCGGTCGCCTCGGCGAGGGCGGCATGGGCGTGGTCTACGAGGCGATCGAGGCGTCGACGCGGACGCCGATCGCGCTCAAGGTGATGCGGACCGCGGACCCGAAGCTGCTGCAGCGGTTCAAGCGCGAGTTCCGCGCGCTCGCCGACATCCACCACCCGAACCTCGTCGCGCTCTACGAGCTGTTCGCGTCGGCCGATCGCTGGGCGTTCACCATGGAGCTGGTGCGCGGCTCCTCGCTGTCGGAGCTGCTGCGCGCCAGCATCCCGACCTCGTCCGAGCTCGCGACCGAGTCGGTGGACCAGACCCCGCCCACGCTGGGGCTGCGCCCCGACGGACGGGTCGTGCCGGTGTCGGCGCACCCGCCGCAGCTCCCCGCGCCCCAGCTCCTCGCGATCGCGCGACAGCTCGCGTCGGGCGTCGCCCACCTGCACGCCACCGGGCACGTGCACTGCGACATCAAGCCGTCCAACGTGCTCGTCGGCGACGACGGCCGGGTCGCGCTGTGCGACTTCGGGCTGATCGACGCCCATCGCGACGCGGGGAGCCGGGCCCGCGCGATCGGCACGGTGGCGTACATGTCGCCCGAGCAGGCGCGGCGCGCGTCACTGACCGACGCGAGCGACTGGTACGCGTTCGGCGCGGTGCTCTACGCGATGCTCACCGGGCGCCCCCCGTTCGTCGGCGAGGACGCCGCGGTGCTGGCCGCGAAGCAGCGCGAGACGCCGACACCGGTGGCGTCGCTCAACCCGCGCGCGCCCGCCGACCTCGCGAGCCTGTGCGAGGCGCTGCTGGTGCCCGACCGTCGGCAGCGGCCGCGCGGCGCGGACGTCCTCGCCTGGCTGGGCGCGCAGCCGGCGGCCCCGGGGTTCGCCGCGCACGTGGAGTTCGTGGGCCGACACGAGGAGCGCGCGCGGCTGGGCGATGCGCTCGCCGCGGGCGGTGGCGCGGAGACCGCGATCACGCTCGTGCACGGCGCCTCGGGCATCGGGAAGTCGACCCTCGTGCGGCGCGCGATCGAGGAGGCGAGCCGCGGCGAGCTCACGCCCCTGGTCCTCGCCGGGCGCTGCTACCAGCAGGAGTCGGTGCCGTACAAGGCCTTCGATCCGATCATCGACGAGCTGGTCGACCAGCGCCTGCGCGCGCGCGATCCGGCGATCGTCGCGGCGTTCGAGGAGACCGACACCGCGCCGCTCGCGCGCATGTTCCCGGTGCTCCGACGCCTGACCGGCGAGCGCGAGGCCCCGGACACCGATCCGACGATCGCGCCGCACGAGGCGCGCGAGCTCGGCATCACCGCGCTGCGCGCGCTCTTCACCGCGCTCGCGCGCCAGCGATCGACGATCGTGTGGATCGACGACGCGCAGTGGATGGACCCGGCCAGCGCGCGCCTCTTGCGCGGGCTCCTGCGCGTGCCGGGCTCGCCGCCGATCGCGCTGGTGCTGTCGCATCGCGGCCTCGCGAGCGCGACCTGGCGCGAGGCGATCGTCGAGATCCGCGCGCGCGACGGTGGGGTGCGCGACGAGATCGCCGTCGAGCCGCTGCCGTTCGACGACGCGGTCGAGATGGCCGCGCGCGCGCTGGGCGGCGATCGCGCGCGGGCCGCCTGGGTCGCGCGCGAGGCGGCGGGCAACCCGTTCTTCATCGCCGAGCTCGCGCAGGCGAACCTCGGCGGCAGCGGCGATGTCGGGATCTCCGACGTCATCGCGCGGCGCGTGAGCGCGCTCGGGGCCGCGGCGCGCGCGACCCTCGACACGATCGTCGTCGCCGGACGCCCGCTGCCGCCGGCGATCGTCGCGCGCTCCGCGGGCGTCGCCGAGCTCGCCGCCGCGCTGCACGAGCTGCGTGCGCTGCGCCTGGTGCAGACCCGCGGCGATCGCGCCGCGCCGACCCTCGAGGCCTATCACGATCGGATCCGCGCCGCGGTCGCCGCGCTGCTCGACGACGACGCGCGCGCCCGGCTCCACCGCGGCCTCGCGCGCGCCTACGCCACGATCGCCCCGGGCGACGACGAGGCGCTCGCGGTGCACTGGCACGGGGCGGGCGCGCCGGATCGCGCGGCGCCGCACGCCGAGCGCGCCGCGATCGCGGCCAGCGGCGCCTTCGCGTTCGATCGCGCGGCCGCGCTGTTCCGGCTCGCGCTCGCCGGCGACCACGATCCAGACCACCGGCAGCACCTGCGCCGGCAGCTCGCGCAGGCCCTCGTCGATGCGGGCCGCGCGATGGAGGCCGCCGAGGAGTTCCTGGTCGCGGCCGCGGC
>JAIOQA010000105.1 GCA_021413675.1 Deltaproteobacteria bacterium
AGGTCGTCGATGGCGTCGAGATCGTGCGCGGCGAGCACATCGAGATCCGCTTCGAGGCGGCGCGCTGCATCCACTCGCGCCACTGCGTGCTCGAGACCCCCGAGGTGTTCCTCGCCAACGTCGTCGGGCCGTGGATCCACCCCGATCGCGCGCCGATCGATCGCCTGGTCCACGTCGCGCGCGAGTGCCCATCGGGCGCGATCACGTACACGCGGCTCGACGGCGGCGCCGCCGAGGACGTGCCGCCGGTCAACCTGATCCGCATCCGCGAGCGCGGCCCGCTCGCGGTCCACGCCGATCTCCGCATCGCCGGCCAGGCGCCGCGGCTGCGCGCGACCCTGTGCCGGTGCGGCGCCTCGCAGCACAAGCCGTTCTGCGATGGCTCGCACAACGCCGCCGGCTTCGACGCGACCGGCGAGCCCGCGACCACGCCGACCGAGCCGCTCGCGGTCCGCGGCGGCCCGCTCGAGGTCGATCCGCAGGTCGATGGACCGCTGCGGGTGCGCGGCCCGATGGAGCTGGTGTCGGGCACGGGGCGCACGATCAACCGCCTCACGCAGGCCAAGCTGTGCCGCTGCGGCGGGTCCCAGAACAAGCCGTTCTGCGACGGCACCCACGCGAAGAACGGCTTCAAGGCGCCGTAAGGCCGCGCAGCCCAGTGATTCTCGAGGGCTACCCGTGGCGCGAGCGCGGCATCGGGTCGCACGCCGCCGCTCGGAAGGGCCCGCGCGCGGGTTGAATGCGCCCCGCGATCCGGTACAACGGCGCTCGTAAGGAGTCCCCGATGCGCCCCCTCCGTAGCCTCGCCTGTCTCGCTCTGGTCCTCGCCGCCTGCGGTGATGACATCGGCAACCCGACCTCGCCCGACGCGCCGCGCGTCGACGGCGCCGTGATCGACGGCGCGGTCGTCGACGCCGCGACCCCGGACGCGACGGTCGCCGACGCGCGCCCGGCCGACGCCCGCCCGGTCGACGCCAACACGACGGACGCGCCGACGTTCGACGCGCGCATCGTCGACGCCGCCGCGGACGCGATGACCGTCCTCGACGCGGCGCCCGACGCGGCGCCCGATGCGACCCCCGACGCGATGATCGACACCTCCGGCGAGATCGCGACCGCGCGCGCGACCGTCGATGGCAGCGGCCTCAGCCTGCCGATCGAGCGCGCCATCGTCACGTACCTCAAGCCGGCGGTCGGCACGGACCCGGCCGGGTTCACCGTCCAGGCCCAGCAGCAGGGCCCGGCGCTGTTCATCGCCGTCGATCCGACCACGCTGACGCCGGCGCCGGCGCGCGGCGACACCGTGACCTTCACGATCACCGACATGGGCACGCTCAACGGCCTGCGCGAGGCGACCGCGATCAGCGGCTACGCGCGCAACGCGACCGGCGTCGACGTCAACACGCTGTCGCAGGACGTGTCGGCGGCGACCGACCTGGTCTCGAACCTCGACAACTACGAGAGCGAGATCGTCGATCTGAACGCCTCGCTCGCGGGCGGGTTCGTGGCGGCCGGCTCGGGCTTCCAGAAGGCGACGCTGACCAGCGCCGGCATCACCGGCAACACCGGCTTCACCGTGCGCGTGCCGGTCAC
>JAIOQA010000106.1 GCA_021413675.1 Deltaproteobacteria bacterium
CGGCGGCGCATCCGCGGGCGGTGCGGGCGGTGCGGGCGGGGTGGGTGGCGCGGGTGGGGCCGGTGATGCGGGTGGGGGCGGCGCGGGCGGCGCCGCGGGCGCAGGGGCTGGCGTCGGTGCTGGCGCTGGTGCCGGTGCCGGCCTGGTCGCCGGTTTCGGCGCCGGTGCGCTTCCTGACGGCGCAGGTGCGGGAGCCGGCGGCGCTGGCTGCGCACCTGCCGTCCCTGCCGCCACGGTCACCATCGTAATCCCCGCCAGCGCGCGCGCGATCCGCGCGCGGCGAGCACTCCACGTCCCTTGGTTCGCCATCCTCGATGCCTCCGTGTGTCGCTTCTACACACGACGCGGGATCACCGGAATCGCGCCCGCGCAGGTTTCGATGGCGATCGCTGGCCACGGTCCGCGACGCGGCGCGCGAGGCCTTCATCGGGCCCGCATGACGTGCGCGCGCACACCGAGAGTCAGCGGAACTGTGGCGAGATGCGCCGCCGCGCGCCAACCCGTCACTCGCCCCAGGCGAACGAAGTGAGCCGGTTCAGGGTCCGGATGAGATCGGGACCGTCGTCCTCGACGGGGCCGATCGATCGAACATGAGCCTGGAAGCGAAAGCTTCACAGGCTCTGACGCGACGCAACCGGCGTGGCGGCATTCGCCGGCATCGCCTGGCACGTCGCCATGACTGGATGCCTGCCTCTGTATCGTCGCGGCATGGTGCGTCCCGACGACGGTCGACCCCCGACGGCTGCGGCCGTCGGTACCGGCACGTCAGGCTGCATCGATCCAGCGGGTGCAAGTCCCGTCCAGGTAAGCGTCGGAGCGCCTGGTAGCAGGCTGCCGGCGGTGGCCGAGACGTCAGTCGTCGAAGCGCAGCGTCACGAGCCCGGGGCCACCGGGGAGCAAGCGCGCGGGCCGCAACCATCAGAAGTGAACGGTGCAGCCTCGTCAGATAATCAGCCGAAAGGTGTTCGAGGGAGCCGAGCCGGTCATGCCGCGGCGAAGGCAACAGACAGCGACCCAGATCCGAAGCGGTCGCTGGCTCCCTCCGGGGTAGAGCCGGCAGCACGCGCGCAGGGATCGATGCGGAACGGGAGAGGCCCGACCTGGTCCCCTTCGTCGGGGGAAGCCAAGCGTATAAGCGCAGAGCGTGAAGTCGCGCGGCGCCAGGAGGGAGTCCGAGGGGGGCGTCGTAGTGATGAAGCCGCCGACAACGCGGTGGAGCGAAGGACCCCTGCTTCGGTCGTGCCGGTGAGCAAGGACGTGCGAGGGCATGGTTCGCAAGGACCCAATTCCCCCCGAGAGAAAGCACGCCAATTGCAACGTCGGCTGTACGTGGCGGCCAAGCAGAGTCGGACGCGACGGTTTCACGCGCTGTACGATCGGATCTTCCGGCGTGACGTGCTGGAAGAGGCGTGGAGCCGGGTGCGCAGGAACGGCGGCGCCGCAGGCGTCGACGGAGAGAGCATCGCGGCAATCGAAGCGGCCGGGGTTGGTCCCTGGCTCGACGAGATCGCGGCGACGCTCCGTGCAGGGGACTACCGCCCGACGTCGGTCCGGCGACGGTATATCCCGAAGGCCGATGGGACGCAGCGCCCGCTGGGGATCCCGACGGTGCGAGACCGTGTGGTGCAGATGGCGACGAAGCTCGTGATCGAGCCGATCTTCGAGGCGGACTTCCGGGACTGTTCGTACGGATTCCGGCCGAAGCGAAGCGCGCAGCAAGCGCTCGAAGTCATCCGTGTGACGGCGAACCGCGGTAAGCAGGTCGTCGTCGATGCCGACATCGCGAGCTTCTTCGACAGCATCGATCGATCGCTGTTGCTCGCGATGGTGGCGACCCGCATCTCGGACCGCCGGGTGCTGCGGCTGATCCGGCAGTGGCTGGAGGCGGGGGTGCTCGAGGACGGCACGGTGCGTGAGACGCTCGCGGGGACCCCGCAGGGCGGCGTGATCTCACCGCTGCTGGCGAACATCTATCTCGATGCGCTGGATCGGTACTGGGACGCCGAGTGTAAACACCTCGGCGTGCTGGTCCGGTACGCGGACGACTTCGTGGTGCTGTGCGGTTCAGAGCCGGCAGCCCGCGAGGCGCGTCGACGCATCGAGGAGTTGCTCGGGCGCCTCAAGTTGCGGCTACATCCGGAGAAGACCCGTCTGGTGGACGTGCGGCGCGGCGCGGGGAGCTTCGTGTTCCTCGGTTGCACGCACCGGTCGCGCCGGAGCATCCAGCGCAACCCACGCGCGCACTACATGCACCGGTGGCCGTCCCCGCGTGCGATGACGAAGGTGCGCGCGCGCGTCCACCACCTGACCCGCGTCGGCAACGGGGCGCGCGATGTGATCGAGGTGATCGCGTCGCTCAACCCCGTGCTGCGCGGCTGGGGCAACTACTTCCGGACAGGCACCGCCTACCGGGAGTTCCACGCCATCGACGAGTACGTGCGCGAGCGGATCCACCAGTGGCTCTGGCGTCGGGGAGGGCAACGCCCTCGCTTCTGCGCCGAACGCTGGCCGCACGCGCGCCTCTCGTCGATGGGCCTGCACCGCCTGCGAACTCGCGTCGCTCGATCCACGGGCGGTGCACCGCCCAAGAGAAAGTAGAGTCTATCCAATGCTGCCTTGCAACCTGCGGGTATGGACGTGCGCGATCGCGATCGCGCTCTCGGCGTGTGGCAAGGCGAGCGAGCCGCCAGGCAGCGGCAGCAGCGGCAGCGCCGGCAGCGCGACCGCGGTCCTCGACGCCGCGCCACCGGTCGATCCCGGTGAGCCCGACGGCGGCGCGCCGGTCGTCCGGGTTCCGGACACCGAGCCCGCGCGCCGCATGTGGATCCCGCAGCTCGCCAGCGAGGCCGACTTCCTGGCCTACTCCAAGGAGCTCGGCGGCGAGCGCTTCACCAAGTTCGTCGTCGATCTGCGCACCGACGCCGTCTACTACTTCGACGTCGACGTCTACCGCGTCCACAAGGACTTCGTCTTCGCCGAGCTCTACAAGAAGGCCAGGACCCGCGAGGCGGTGAAGATCTTCGACGCGAACTACACCGCGAAGAAGCCCGAGTTCCTGCTGTGCTACCTGGTGCATCACCTCGGCCCCGACGTCTGGACGATGGCGTTCTGGGAGGGCGACCTGATGACCAAGGAGCACGTCGAGCACGCCTACAAGCGCATGCGCGAGACGTTCTACCTGGCCGACAAGGTGAAGTACCGGCCCGACTCGACGCGCCAGGAGAACATGGCGAAGACGCTGGTCGGCGTCCCGGTCGTCACCAACGACGCGCTCTACAAGGACGCGCCGTACCAGGCCTTCAACCCCGGCACCGCGATCGGCACGCTGCGGGTCGTGCCGGCCGGCGCCGACGTCGACAGCCTGCAGTTCGGCGAGGACGAGATCGTGATCCTCCCCGACGTGCTGCCCGACATCACGCCGGTCGCCGGCATCCTGTCGGAGACCTTCTCGACGCCGCTGTCGCACGTCAGCCTGCGCGCGCGCGCCTGGGGCATCCCCAACGTGGGCCTCAAGGACGCGCGCAAGCGCTTCGCCGACCTCGCCGGCAAGGTCGTGCGCTTCGAGGCCACGCCGTCGTCGGCGGACGTGCGGCTCGCGACCCCGGACGAGATCGCCGCGTGGAAGGCCAAGGCCACCGCCACGCGCGAGGTGCTGGTGCCGGTCGCGAACCTCGCGGCCACCGATCTGCTGCCGCTCGATCAGCTGCGCGCCAAGGACGTCACCGCCTACGGCACCAAGGCCGCGAACCTGGGCGAGATCGTCCACGGCCTCGCGACCGGCGCGGTCAAGGGCTTCACGGTGCCCGCGGGCTTCGGCGTGCCCATCGCCGACTACGACGCGCACATGAAGAAGCACGGCCTCGACAAGCAGGTCACCGCGCTGCTCGCCGACCCGCGCTTCGCCAAGGACGCCGCCTATCGCAAGGCCAAGCTCGACGCGCTGCGCGCCGCGATCATCGCCGCGCCCATGGACGAGGGCCTGGCCCAGGAGATCGTCGGCAGCGTCGAGGCGATCACCGGCGGCGACGCGACCAAGGGCGTGTTCGTGCGCAGCTCGACCAACGCCGAGGACTTGCCCGGCTTCAACGGCGCCGGGCTCTACGACACCGTGCCCAACGTCGTCGGCCCCGAGGCGATCGAGAAGGCGGTCAAGACCGTGTGGGCGAGCGTCTGGAACCTGCGCGCCTACGAGGAGCGCCAGCACTTCAACATCGATCACTCCAAGGTCTACGGCGGCGTGCTGATCCAGGTCGGCATCGACGCGACCGCGGCCGGCGTGCTGGTCACCGCGCACCCCACCGATCCGCTCGAGAAGACCACCTACGCGATCAACGCCAAGAGCGGCCTCGGGCTGCGCGTCGTCGAGGGCAAGAAGGTGCCCGAGAGCTTGCTCTACGACTTCCACAACAACGGCCTGCGCGTGCTGTCGCGCTCCGACGAGGACACGATGCTGGTGTTCGACGGCAAGGGCGGCGTCCGCGAGGTGCCCAACCCGCAGAAGGGCCAGCCGATCCTCACCAACGCGCGCGCGCGTCACCTCGGCGCCGCGGCGCGCGCGGTCGTCGGGCTGTTCCCGAAGGATCGCCCGCTCGACATCGAGTGGCTGTTCCAGGGCGAGGAGCTGTTCATCGTGCAGGCGCGGCCGTACGTCGTGCACTGATCGTCCGCGCTACTCGGGGCAGTTGCAGAAGATCGGGCTCCCGCCCTCCGAGCCTCCATACACGCACTCGAGGGTGTACGGGAACGTCGCCACGGTCGTGCGCGGGCCGAACGTCCCGCCGGTCACCGTCTGCACCTCGATCGTCGCCTCCGCCGCGGGCGCGAGGTGCTGGCGCACGACCGCGATCGTCGTCGCGAGCGACCCGCCGGCCACGACCGCCGCCAGGCCCTCGCTGATCGCATCGGAGCGCAGCGCGCCAGTGACCGCGAGCGTGCGCACGTGCAGCGCGGCCTGGCTCGGAAACGTGCGGCCGGACGCGTCGGTCACGAACGCCTCGGTGAATCCGTCGGCGGTGGTGATCAGCGAGTTCACCGTCACCTCGAGCGGGCCCCGACGGACGAGCGTTCCATCGGGCGCCAGGGTCAGGGTCTCGTTGCCCGCGACGATCAGGAACCCGTCGTCGCGCCCGCCGACCCGCAGTCCCGGGCGGACGTTGTAGCCAAGCAGCGCGCCGGGCACGTCGAGGATCTGCCCCGCGGCGTCGAGGCGGACGTCCCGCAGCTCGCCGGTGCGCTCGGTCCAGAGCACCACGGCGAGGTCGCGGTTCGCTGCCACCGCCACGTTCGAGGCGCCGACCATCTCGCCCAGATCGAGCGCGGTGCGCGGGCTGCGCTCGTCGGTGACCACGGTCGCCCAGGCGTGGTCTCCTTCGGCCCACGCGATCACGAACCCGGCGGTGCTGGCCGCGACCTCGGCGTTGGTGTGGATCGAGAATGGCTCGCCGACCGGCTCGCCAGCGGCGGTCAGGAACTGCGCCAGGCCGGCGCGGTACGCCAGGAAGCGCCCGGTACCGCCGACGACCCGCACGTCGGCGGAGCGCACGGGCCGCCCGCCGAGCGTCCAGTCGCGGACGCGAAACGCACCGTCGTCGTGCGCGCGGGTCGCGATCGTCGAGACGCCGCGCACGGTCCACCCGAGCAGCAGGTCGCCCTCCGTGGTCTCCGCCAGGACCAGCGCGTCGGGCGTGTCGCCCGCCCAGACCTGATAGTCGCAACACGACGCGACCAGGACGAGCAGCAGGAGCCAGCATCGGGACGTCATGCAAGGGGTCGAATGCAACCTGGAGCCCCGCTGGTTCGCGACCGCGCGGTCACGAAAGGGTCAGGATCCCGACGCCGACGGCCGGCCGCGCGCCGCGACCGGGGAAAAGTCACCGGTCGCTGACGGACGCGCGTGGCGTGATCCGGTCATCGCCTGGCGCGATGCAGCCCACCTTCGCCCGCGCCAGCCGCGCCCGGCGTGGGATACCGTCGCGATGAGCAAGCGCGCGCCGACCCCCGCACGTCCGGTGACCGCTGCGCGGCCCACTCCACCGCGATCCGGACCGCCGTCGCAGCTGCAGGCCTGGGTCAAGGCCGCGCGCCCGGTCGCGGGCTACCACGGCGAGCACGTCGCGTTCGCGCTGTCGTCGCTGACGCTGACCCGCGAGCGCGCCGGCGATCGCACGCTCCTGCGCCTGACCGGCCGCGGCACCCGCGCGTTCCCCGACGGCGGCTTCGAGCTGTCGAGCGTGTACGCGATCCTGATCGGCGCGGACGGGGCGCCGATCATCCGGCGCGGCCACGACAGCGGTCGCCAGACCCTGCTCGGGCCGCACACGACCTGGGCCCACGAGCTCTACGACGAGCAGCTCGCATCCGCCGCCGCGCTGGTCTACGAGATCGAGACCCGCGTCGACGTGCGCCGCCCGATCCTCGCCGGCGCGCTCGCCGCGATCACGCTCGACGCCGACGATCGCCGGCCGTGGCCGCTCGCGCTCACGTCCGCGCCGGTCGATCCGCTGCTGCGGCTGTCGCTCGGCACGAACTTCAACCGCGGCGAGCTCGAGGTCTGGCTGGCCGGCGAGGCCACCGGTCCCCACGACGGCCACCGCAACGAGCTCGAGCTCGATCTGCTCGACGCCAGCGGCGCGGTGATCGCCAGCCGCGCGATGACGCTCTCGATCGGACCCAGCGGCCTCGCGTTCAACGACTACTGCCTGCGGCTCGAGAAGCCCGTCGCGCGCGCGGTCGCCAGCCTGGTGGTGCGCGGCCGCAGCGAGGTCCGCGCGATCGCGCGGGTCGGGCCGTTCACGATCCCGGCGTAGCGCACGCGAGCCGGATCGCGAGCCGCATGCGCGCGCGGTACTCCTCGCGGGTCGCGACCCGATGCTTGATGCCGTACGAGGTCGCGCACAGGTGCTCGGCGAGGTCCTTCGCGGTCGTGCCGTCCTTCCAGCGCGCCATCACGCCGGCGGCGCGCAGCGCGCGCGCGACCTCGGCGACGATCGCCTCGGTCCGCTCCACGAGCACGGGCCCGAGCAGCGCGGTCGCGGTCTCGAGCAGCTCGGTCATGTGCTCGACGGCGATCTGCCCGACGATCTGGCCTTCGACCGCCTCGAACATCGCGAGCAGGCGGTCCTCGATCGGCGCGGCCTCGTCGGCGAGCGCGGCGCGGCCGGCGGCGCGCATCGTGGCCTCGACGCCCAGCATCGCGGCCTTGAACAGCGCCTCCTTGGTCGGGAAGTGCAGGTACAGGCCCTGGCGCGACAGCCCGACCGCGCGCGCGAGGTCGTCCATCGAGGTCTTCTTGAAGCCGTAGCGCGCGAACACCAGCGCCGCGGCCGCGAGGATCGCCTGCTGGCGCGCGGGCGGCACGGCCGGCGCTGCCGCGGGTGCGGCGCGCGATCGCGCGGGGCGGCGAGGGGCGGCCATCAGCTCGCGGACTGTACCGCGGCGCGGCGATCGAACGACACGCCGGCCAGCTGCGCGCTCACGTCGAAGAGCTTCGCCGCCACCTTCGCGTCCTTCGCGCGGCCCGAGATCCGCGCGGCGACCGGCGGGCCCTTCAGCTCGAGGAAGCCGCCCGGACCCCAGTAGCTGCCGCCGGCGGCGCCGGGATCGGTCGCGGCGCGCAGGGTCGGCAGCGCGCCCGCGGGGGGCTTCATCGCGAACACCGGGTTGAGGCGCCGGAACACGCCCGCGGTGCGCTGCAGATCGGTCGCGGTCCAGCCCGGGTGCGCGGCGGTCACGCGCACCGCCGAGCCCGCGGCCGCGAGCCGGCGCTGCAGCTCGAGCGCGAACATCATGTTGGCGAGCTTGCTCTGGCCGTAGGCGCGAAACGCGCTGTAGGACCGGCGGTCCCAGTTGAGGTCGTCGAGGTCGATGCGGCCCATGTTCTGGGCGGTGCTCGACACGACCACGATGCGCGCGCCGGGCGTGCGATCGAGGAGCGGCAGGAGGTGCGCGGTCAGCGCCACGTGGCCGAGGTGGTTGGTGCCGAGCTGCAGCTCGAAGCCCTGCCGGGTGCGGCCGAGCGGCGGCACCATGACGCCGGCGTTGTTGACCAGCAGATCGAGGCGCGGGTGGCTGGCCGCGAACGCGGTCGCGAACGCCTTCACCGACGCGAGGTCCGACAGATCGAGCGCCATCACCGTCACCTTGGCCGCCGGTGCGTCGGCCAGGATCTGGTCGCGCGCCGCGCCCGCCTTGCCGAGATCGCGACACGCCAGCACCACCGCGGCGCCCTTGCGCGCCAGCATGCGCGCGGTCTCGAGGCCGATTCCGGTGTTCGCGCCGGTGACGATCGCGGTCTTGCCGGTCTGGTCGGGGATGTCGTCTGCGGTCCAGGGGGCCATGGTCGGGCTTTCGGTGAGGGTTGACTGCCGCGGTCAACTTGACAATGGGTGACCAGATTGTCAAGCGCGTCCAGTGAGGTCCTGCGCGGCCGTCAGAGGTCGAGCGCCACCACGGTCGGCGCGCCGTACGCCGCGGCGCCGGTGTGCACGACCAGGTTCGGGCGCGGCGCGAACCGGCCCGGCGAGTGGGTGTGGCCGCAGTACACCTCGAGCTGCCGGTCGGGGTGCGCCTCCGCCGCCCGCAGCAGCACCTCGCCGACCGCGACGCACGTGAACCACGGCAGCCACTCGGCGGACGAGACCGCGCCGTCGTGCCAGCACGCGCCGGCGAACGGCGGCACGTGGGTGAGCACGGTGACCCGCGCGTGATCGCGCAGCGCGAGCGCGAGATCGCGGTCGAGCGCCAGCGCGGACTCGTCGCCGAGCGCGCGCAGCGCCGTGATCCGCGCGGGGATGTCGCGCATGGCGTTGATCGCGTCGAGGTCGGCGATCTGGCGCCAGTCGTTGAGCCGCACCGTCGAGCCGTCCGGGTCGCCGGCGCGGCCATCGCCCCAGCCGTCCTGGCCGACCAGCGCGTGGCCAGGGGCCAGCGTGATGATCCCGGCCGCCGGTAGCCAGCACAGGCGCGGCACGTCGCGCGTCAGCGCCGCGGCCTCGGCGCGCACCGCGGCGATCGAGCCGCCATAGAAATCGTGGTTGCCGAGCACGAAGTAGATCGGGCAGCCGAGGAGCGCGTCGAGCGTGAGCAGGTGCTCCGGGAGCCGCGGCGCCTCGCTGATGTCGCCGGTGAGGAACACCGCGGCCGGAGCGCACGCGTGCAGCGCTGCCACGAACCGATCGAGGTCGAGCTCGTCGAGGAAGTTCAGGTGCGGATCGGTCGCCCACGCCACGCGCATGGGCCCAGGCTATCGCGGACGCGCTACTGCTGCGTGACCGTGATCGCCGCCGGCTCGATGTGCTCGGGGATGAACCGCAGGTCCATGAGCTTGCCGAGGTCGATCTCCTTGCGCAGGATGCCGGCCTTGATCGCGTAGTGCATGATCTGCTTCATGTCGTAGTCGGTCGGCGTGAGGCCGCGGTACGAGACGCGATCCGGCGGCTGCGTGAGGACGAACTCGAGCAGCTTGCGGTCCTGCTTGTAGTACTCGGCGGCGACCTTGGCCGCGGCCATGCGGTTGCGCTCGGCCCACTCGCCGCTCTCCGCGATGCCGCGCACCAGGTCGCGCACGATCGCCGGGTGCTCGTCGATGAGCTCCTGGCGCACGACCAGCACGCACGAGATGAAGTGCGGCCAGATGTCCTTGGCGTAGTAGAGGACCCGGCCGGTGCCGGCCATCTCGGCCTTCGCGGCGAACGGCTCGCCGACGAAGTACGCGTCGATCGCGCCGGTCGCGAGGGCGGACGGCATCTCGGGCGGTGGCATGTCGACGAAGTTGATCTCGTCGGGACGCATGCCGGCGTCCTCCATCAGCTTGGTGATGACGAGGTACTGGTTCGAGTACTTGCTGGGCCGCGCGAACTTCTTGCCGGCGAGGTCGCGGATCGACTTCGCCGGCGAGTCCTTGGCGACGATCACGGTCGAACCGTCGCGGTGACCGAGGTAGACGATCTTGATCGGCACGCCCTGCTCGACCAGGGACATCGCGAGCGGCGCGAGGATGAAGGTCGCGTCGATCTTGCGGGCCTTGAGCGCCTCGGCCACCGTCGGAAAATCCGGGAAGCGCTCCGACTGGAACCGGGTCGAGGTGGTGGTGGTCCTGGTCGCGAAGTCGGTGACCGGGCAGGTCAGGTGACAGGTCACCGGCAGGTAGCCGACGTCGAGCTCGGCGGTGGCGGCGTTGCCGATGCGCTCCCACGGCCGGAGGTGGGCGAGCGACAGGATCGTCAGCACCGCGGCGGTGCCGATCAGCAAGCGCCTGGGGAAGCCACGCATAGCGGTCATGATAGCCCCAGCTCGTCGAGGATGGTCTGTTCAGCTTGCGCCACGCCGGGCGCGGCCGGCAGGCGCGGGCGCGCCAGCGGCAAGGGCAGGGTCGTGCGGATCCGGGTCGGGCGATCGCCCAGCACGACGACGCGATCGGCGAGCTGCACCGCCTCCTCGATGTCGTGGGTCACGAACACCACGGTGCGCGGCGTGGTGGCGAGCGTGGTGACCAGCTCGCGTCGCATCTTCATGCGGGTCTGGTAGTCGAGCGCGCTGAACGGCTCGTCGCACAGCAAGAGATCGGTCTCGCCGGCGAGCGCGCGGCCGAGTTCGACCCGCTGGCGCATGCCGCCGGACAGCTGGTGCGGGAAATGGTCCGCGAACTCGCGCAGGCCGATCACCTCGAGCCAGTGGGTGACCTTCGCGGCGCGGGCGTCGGGCGGCACCGTGCGCGGCACGCCGGTCGCGAGGTTGTCGCGCACCGTCAGCCACGGGAACAGCCCGCCGTCCTGGTAGATCGTGCGGCACTGCCCGACGCGATCGATCGTGCCGCGGGTCGGCGCGAGGTGGCCGCCGAGCAGCCCCAGCAACGTCGATTTGCCGCAGCCCGACGGCCCGACACACACGACCAGCTCGCCGCGCGCGACCTCGAGGTCGAGGCCGTCGAGCACGCGATGCGCGCCGTAGTCGAAGCCGACCCCGCGCAACGCCAGCACCGGCTTGTCATCGGCCGCCGCGCTCATCGCGCCGACCCCCAGCGCAGGCTCGGGTGTCGGGCCAGGCGGGCGAACGCCAGATCGAGGCCGATGCCGATCAGGCCGATCGCGATCATGCCGACCACGACCCGGTCGGTGCGCATGCCGTTGCGCGCGTCGCCGATGAGGAAGCCGAGGCCGCTCTGCACCGCGATCATCTCGGCCGCGACCACGACCATCCACGCCACGCCGATCGCGATGCGCAGCGCGGTCAGGAGCTGCGGCAGGATCGCGTTGAGCGTGACGTCGAACAGGGTCGCGTTGCGGTCGTAGCCCAGGTCGCGGGCGACGCGGTAGTAGACCTCGGGCACCGCCGCGGCGGCGGCGGCGGTCGCGACCACGAGCTGGAAGAAGGTGGCGATGAAGATGAGGAAGATCGCCGGCGGGTCGCCGATGCCGAACCAGACGATCGCGAACGGGATCCACGCGATCGGCGACAGCGACCGGAAGAAGTTGATCCACGGCAAGAGCGCGGCGCGGGTCGTCAGCGAGCGGCCGATGAGCAGGCCGAGCGGCACCGCGGTGATCGTCGCGCCGACGAAGCCCCACGCGACCCGGTAGAGCGACGAGATCGCGTCCTCGAGCAGCTCGCCCGAGACCAGCGCGTCCGCGAACGCGCGGGCGACCTCGGCGGGCGACGGCACGGTGCCGGTCGGGAAGGCATCGGCGGCGGAGGCGATCGCCCAGATCGCGAGCAGCGCTCCACCGGTGACGAGGGGCAAGAGGACACGACGCACGGTCGGCCAGCCTGCCACGAAAATATTGCGCGAGAGACGGAGAACGGCGCCGATTCAGAGGCCGGCGCGCCGGTCGCGGATGCGCCAGTAGCGCCGCGCGATCGCCGGGCGGGTGTCGATCGCCGGCGCCGCCCGGGCGCGCGCGGTCCAGGCCGCAAGCGCGGCGTCGCCCTCGGCGAAGGCGGCCCGCGACGGCGGCGGCGCCGCCAGCCACCCGGCCTCGATCCGATCGCGCTCACAGACGACGAGCGGGCGCAGCCGCGCCGGATCGCGGAGCACGCGCCGGTGCAGGCGCTCGTGCCGCCACCACAGGCTGTCGTCGGCGCGGTCGGTCGGCGCGCCGAGGTCCACGGGCTCCGCGACCGCGACCGGCTTGAAGAGCGAGACGCACGGCGCGGCGGTCGCCGTGGCCCAGTGCTGGATCGCGCCGGGCCGGAGGTCGGCGACCCACGAGGCCGTGGTCTGCGACGAGGTCAGGAGCCCGCCGGCGTGGACGCAGGGCGCGGCCAGCGCGCCGTTGCTCCAGTGATAATGAGGGGCGTGATCGGCGGTGCCGTGATCGCGCAGCGCGCGCATCATCGAGCCGACATCGGTGGCCGCGTGGGCGGCAGGCGTGGTGATCGCGCGGCGCGCGCGGCACGCCGAGACCGCGGTTTTCACCCGGTCGCTCTCGTCGGCGATGCCGGGCAGCGTCAGGCCGTTGGACAGGGACCAGGCGTCGTAGATCCGCTGCGCCTGCCAGCGCCGACCGGCGGTCTCGAGCACGAACGCGCCCCGGGGATCGGCGACGAGAAAGCTGTTGTGGTACGTGAACGCGCGTCGCTCGTGGCCGCAGCCGCCGCCCTGGCCATGGGTCTCGAGGAGCGCTGTGATCACCTCGACCGCCTCGGCGGCGGTGGCCGCGCGCTCGAGCCCGAGCCGCAAGAGATCCATGCCAGTCAGGCCGGTCGCGGCGTAGGGCTGGCGGGTGAACACGGCTTCGTTGCCGATGGTCACCCCGTGCTCGTTGGTGCCGATCTCCGCGCCCCACATCCAGAAAGGCCGACTGAGCAGCACCGCGTGCGTGGCTCGGGCCTGGGGGATCTCGATCCAGGTACAGCGCAGCCGGGCGCCTGCTGGATGGGCCCGCCGGGGCTGCCAGTCGAGGACCTGGGCCTCGTTGGGATCGCGGTCCGAGTTCTTGGCGAACAGGACGCGGCCCTCGAGCACCCGGACCAGCGTGTCGCACATCGTGTGAACATCGTGCCACGGCCGCGATCGCTCGGGGCCAAGCTCGGGTATGGTGCGCGCCTATGAGCAGGGCACCCGAGGCGGAGCGAGCGTTCGATGAGCTGTCCGTATGGGTAGCCGCGGAGTTGACGAAGGTGCGCGGCGACGCGGCCGCCGAGGACGCGGTGCTGACCGACGCGGTCAAGCGCTTCGCCGAGGCGCGGACCCTGGTCGATCCGAGCGACCCCTACAGCCACGCGACCCACTTCTTCGGCGCTGACGGCGCCGGCTGGAAGCTGCGGCGCGAGCCCGGCCTCCAGCGCGTGGCGGGCGCGACGCCCGACGAGCTGGCGCGCTGGGCCGGCGTCATCGCCGCGGTCGCGTCGAAGCTCGAAGCCGCGCTGTTCGCGGACTGACCGAGGCCGGCAGCGCCTCCGGGCGCCTGATCAGGTCCGGGTCGCGCCGTCGAGCAAGAGCGCGAGGGTCGGCGGCGGTAGGCCCCAGTCGATCGTGGCGCGGTCGAGCACCTCGACGATCGCGGCCCGTTCGCGCGCGACCGCCGCGCTCGCGCCTTCGATGATGACGGTCGCGGCGTACTCGAGGAACAGGAACATCGTCGCGATCACCACGCGGTCGCCGGCCTGCGCCTCGCACGCGATGATCGGCCAGCCGGACGCCGCGGCCCGCTGGACGATCGCGGTATCGGCGATCGCGTGGCCCTGCGCGCGCCGGCGCAGCTCGCCGCGGATCCACTCGCCGGGATCCTCGGGCATGCCCTGCACGGCCGAGAGGATCACGCGTACGCCGCCCACGTCGTAGTCGGTGCGCGGCGGATCGATCGGCCGCCACGTCGTCGGGATCGCAACATCGAGGCGCCGCATGCCGGGCACGGTAGCACGCGTGCTAGCTTCGCCGGGTGAATCGCTCGTCGCTGGTCGGATGGCGCCGCGTCGTGGTCGAGGGTGGCGTGATGCTGGTGCCGCCCGACGGCGCGGGCGTGATCCGGATCGCGACCCGCGAGCCGCTGCGCCCGATCGGCGTCGTGATGGCCGAGCTCGCGCGCCACGGTCTCGGCGGCCGGCCGGTCGCGCCGATCGCGCCGGCGCGCGCGTTCGTCACCGAGGAGGGCGAGCACGCCGCGGTGTTCGGGCTGCGCGCGACCGGCGAACCGCGCGTCCTCGAGCGCCACGTCGGGGTGGTCTTCGGCGACGCGCACGTCGCGATCGTCGATGGCCGCGTCGGCGAGGCGGCGGACTTCGCGCGCTACGCCGACCTCGTCGAGCGGATCACGCGCGCGTGGTGCATGGGCCTCGGCGCGGATCGCTGGCGCCGCTACTACTATCATCCGCCCGCGGGCTGGGCCGGGCTGTCGCGTCACCAGGGCGACGTCTGGCTGGCGCCGGGATATCCGGCGCGCAACGCCACGATCTCGGTGTTCCACGCGCGGCCCGAGCGATCGACGCGCGCGATCGAGCAGCACGGTCGCCTGTTCGAGCACCTGACCAGCGAGTACGTGCCGCTCGGCCCCTCGGCGGCCAACCCGCTCCGCGCGGACTCGGGGCTCATCGGCGAGATCGCGCTGTTCGAGGCGCGCCACGGCGCGGGCGTGCAGCACGCGGCCAACGTCGGCTTCACCGACGGTCGCTACACGTACCTGCTGCGCCTCGAGTCCGACGCCGCGACGCTCGACGAGGCGACGACGATGTTCCGCCGGGTCTACGAGTCGATCGAGCCGGTGCCGCGCGCGTCCGTGGACCTGTCGACGCTCGTCCACTGGTCCGAGTAGACCTCGAGCGGCGCCCCGGGGAGGGCGCGGATCTGGTCGCGGTAACGGGCGGCGCGGGCGCGGGCCGCCTGGCGCGCGTCGCCGTCGAACAGCAGCGCCCGCAGCGTCGCCACGCTGGCGTGCTCGTCGAACAGCTCGACCTGGGTGACCGCGTCGGCGTACGGGTTGTCGACGAGGACCGGCGCCATGAAGTCGTGGAGCCCGAGGGGAAAGACCCGGAACGGATAGAGCGGCCCGAGGCGAGCCAGCGCCGCCGCGACGGTCGCGGAGTCGTGGGCCGCCGCATCGGGCGGGCCGCGCCGCGAGCTGATCGCCGCGACCACCGGCGTATCGACCTCCAGCGCGGTGACGACGCTGGTCGCGGACAGGTTGAGCGTGTAGAGCACGTCCGCGGCCGCGATCAGGCGGCGAAACTCCGCGGGCGCGACCTGGCCGAGGTGGCGATAGCGCGGTCCCATCCCGGCCAGCGCGCGCGGGCCGACGTGGACCACGCGGATCGGGCCGAGCGCGGCCACCTGCGCGGCCAGCAGCGCGGGCATCGCGTCGACGAGGCGGACCTGGAACGGCGACAGGCCCCGGCCCTGGAATGCGGCGGTGACCAGCACCAGCAGCGGCTCGTCGGCGCCGATCCCGAGCCCCTGGCGGGTGCGCTGGCGATCCTCGTCTGTGGGGACGTCGCCATCGCCGAGCACGCCGTAGGCGGCCGCGGTGGTCGGGCGCGCGAACGGCACCGGGACGATGCGGCGGAGTGGCGCGTCGGGCACCGCGCCGAGCTCGATCGCGACCTCACCCATGTCGTAGCGCCGCCCGCCGCCGGTCCCGACATCGAAGATGTCGAGCGCGATCACTGGCACGCCCAGGCGCGCGAGGAAGCCCGGGTCGAGGCGATAGGCCTGACAGGCGACGAGCGTCACCGCGAGATCGAGGAGCGTGACCGTGTCGGCGCGGCGGTCGCGCACGATGTCGGGCAGGGCGCGATCGAGCACCTGGGCGATCGCGTCGGAGTGCCCGTGCGCGAACGGGTAGGGCGCGAGCAGGACCTCGAACGCGCGCGGCGCCAGGAACAGCACGCGATCGCCGCGGTCATGCAGCGCACGGGCGAGCCGGAGGCCGAGCAGCACCTCGCCGAACGCGGCGGCGCCCGGCGCGACGAACAGGTGCGTGGTCACGGCGGCGGCGGCCCGTGGCGGCGGAGCAGCGCGACGATGATGGCCACCGCGATCGCGGCGATGGTGCCGAGCACGATCAGCGCCGCGACCTTGGTGCGACCGTCGCGCGCCGATCGCACCTCGGACAGCCGGGCGCGCTCGGCGTCGGCGCGGACCGGATCGACGTCGCCCGCCGTCCCGACGCCGGCGAGCAGCGCCGCGGTCAGGCCGACGAGCGCGGTCGCGTCGTCGTCGTCGCGGACGAGCCGCGGCGAGATCAGATGGAGCTCGCCGCCGCGCAGGCGGACGTGGATGGGCGCGATCGCCAGGAGGCGCGCGCGCGCGTCGGCCGTGAGCACCGCGCGAACCTGCGCGCTGGGCGCGCCCTCGACGATGTAGCGGTCGCGGAACGCCGGGTCGCCGAGGTCGATCTCGGCGTCGCTCGTCGGTGCGCGATCGGACCTGGTGCGGACCTCGAGGTCGAGCGCCCCGCCGACCTCGACGGTCACCTCGGTCCAGTGGGTCGTCTCGTTGGTGAGGTTCTCGATGGTCACGCGTCGCCCGGCCAGCTGCCCGGTGGCGCGGGCGGCCCCGTGGTCGACCTCACCACCGATCAGGCGCGCCATCGTCGCGAGCGCGGCGCTGTCCGAGACCCGGCGTGAGACCAGCCAGAGCGCCAGCGTGATCACGACCGAGAAGCCGCAGAGCGCGATCACGAGCACGCGGACCCTCCGAAAAGCCATGATTTGCCAAGGAAGAATAACGTCGGGCGCACGGGCGGGGGGAGATCGCGGCTGGGCGATCCGTAGAATAGGCCGATGTTCGACTTCTTCGACTACGCCACGCCTCCCAAGTCGATGAATCCGGTCACCACGGGCGCGGGCATCGCGTCCGATGGTGGCAGCGTGATCTCCGCGCTCGGCCGGATGGGCCAGGTCGAGGGCGGTGGCCCGATCGGCAACGCCATCGGCGCGGTGAGCAACACCGTCACCGGCATCAGCGAGATGCTGCATGGTGACTACGCCGCGGGCGCGGGCGACATCGGCTCGGGCATCTTCAAGGGACTGAACGCGGCCAACGGCGCGGGTCTCCTCAACATGGGCGCGATGGCGCCTGGCCTCGGCATCCTCGCGGGTGGTGCGCAGGCGGTCGGACACGGGGTCGAGGCCTACAACCATCGCGATCAGATGGACGCGGGCTACCTCAACAACCAGTTCTGGACCGAGTCGGGCAAGGCGACCTGGGGCGCGGCCAGCGCGATCGCGGCCGCCGACCCGACCGGCATCGCGAGCCTCTACGTCGGCGGTTCGAAGCTCGCGCTCGACGGGCTCGGTGCGCTGTCCGGCCTCGCCGGGGAGGGCATCAACGCGGTCGCCGGCACGCACCTCGACCTGGGGTTCAACGCCGGCTCGGCAGTCGGTGCGGCCGAGCACCTCATCTACGATGGCGGTCGCGCGGCGGTGAACGGCGTGACCAACATGGCGACCGATGCGTACAGCTGGCTCGATCGCGGCGTGCGCGGCATCTACGGCATGTGAACCGCGAGCGCCGCGACCAGCCGGTCGAAGTGATCGGCGAGGGCGGCGCGATCCAGGGCGGCGGCGGCGGCGAGGCGCGCGCGATCGGCGGTGCGCTGGTCCCAGGCCAGCGCCAGCTTGATCGTGGCGTGATGTCCGAGATACGGACAGATGTAGCGATCTTCGAGCTCGCGCTCGACGACGAACTCGCGGATCTTGCTGGTCCCGGTCAGGTCCGAGAGGTACTCGTCGAGGACCACGACCGGCGTCGCCTGGGCGTAGGCGGCGATCAGCCCGTGCAGCCGGGTCGCGACGTGGAGGTCGAGCGCGCCGATCAGCGCCCACAGCTCGAGCGGCCCGAGCGGGCGCGGGAAGCGCCGCGCGCGGCGGAGGCGGGTCGCGGCGAGGCGCTGGTGATCGTCGTCGCCGTAGATGTTGCCGAACGGGAACAGCAGCAGGTCGGCGTCGAGGGCATCGAGGGCGGGCAACAGCTGATCGAAGCACGCCGCGGCGCGCGGGTCGCGGATCGCGCCGCCGACCGAGATGCCGACCACCGGCCGGGCGCCGAGGCCGGCCTCCGCGAGCAGCGCGGCGCCGTCGACGGGCGACGGCAGCGCGAGCGCGATCGCGGGATCGGGCGCGAGCGCGATCGGCTCGGTGACCCCACAGCCGCGCAGGAACCGCGCGGTCGAGCGGTTGCGCACGCTGAGGAACGCGAGCCGGGCACACGCGTCGCGGATCGCGCGGTAGCGATCGGCGCACGCCGGCAGGTACCAGGGCGCGTTCTGCGCGCACAGCGAGTTCCACGCGGCGGGCACGCCGCCCCACTCGACGACCGCGGCGAAGTCGTCGTCGAGCGACAGGATCCCGCCGCCGCCGATCACGAGCGCGTCGAGATCCGCCGACCACGTCGGCGGGCCGCCGGGCGCGATCGCGCGGATCGGCAGGCCGAGGCCGCGGGCCTCGCTGGTGTCGACGCGGTAGTGGCGCGCGCGCGGCGTGGGCGCGAGGACGATCGGCTCGGCAGCGATGCGCGCGAGCACCTGCTGGCGGGTCGCCAGGCCGACCAGCGCGTCGCCGGCGTTGTCGATCGAGAACGCGCCGAGGAAGCCGATGCGCGGCATCGCGCGACGATAGCCCGCCGCTCGCGCGCGCGGGGCCGGGACGCGCTACGGTCGGCCGTGCGTCAGGTCGGATCCGAAGGGTGCCTGGCGGCGCGATGACCGTGCCGCTGCCGCAGGTCCGCGCGCGCCACCTGGTGCGCGCCGAGCGGCGCGGCAGCTCGGGGCCGATCGAGGTCGAGGCCGACGACGGCGGTCGCTGGCTCGTGAAGCTGCGCGGCGCGGCCCAGGGACCGGGTGCGCTGGTCGCCGTGTTCATCGTCGCGGAGCTGGCGGAGGCGCTGGGCCTGCGGGTGCCGGCGCGCGCGTTCGCGACGTTCGA
>JAIOQA010000175.1 GCA_021413675.1 Deltaproteobacteria bacterium
GCGATCCCCGCGCGGCCCGAGGTCCGCCCCGCTGCGCCGCCGTCACGCCCGGGCGACGACGACGGCAAGAAGACCGCACAGACTGTGATCCCGCCCCGGGCGCGCGCGAAGCCCGCGGCGCCGCGCGAGCCCGAGCCTGCCCCCGCGCCCGCGCGCCCGACGCCGTCATCGACCCCGTCCAAGGAGGAAGCGTTTGCGACCGTCGCTCCGCCCACGCTTTACTAGCACCGCTCACCTCGGCGTGATCGTCGCCGTCTGCGCGGCCCTCGCGGGGCCCGCGCGCGCCGACGACGAGGCGCCGGAGGAGGAGGTCATCGCCGCCGAGCCCGACCCCGCGCTCGTGGCGTATCGCGACGCGATCGAGCGCGGCACCGCCGCGTTCCGCCGCGAGCGGTTCGTCGAGGCGCGCGAGGCGTTCACGCGCGCCTTCGCGATCCACCCCGAGCCGGTGCTGCAGTTCAACATCGCGTCGTGCTGGCGCCGCGCCGGTGAGCCCGACGAGGCGATCGCCGCGTATCGCCGGTTCCTCGCGCTCGCGCCGGCTGGCGATCCGCGCCGCAGCCTGGCGCTCGAGACCATCGACGAGCTCGGCGCCGATCCGGAGCCGGCGGCGCCGCCCGAGCCGACGCCGCCGACGATCGAGCTCACCGCGGCGCGCGACGGCTTCGCGCCCGCACCGCGCCGCTCGGCGCTGCGGCCGACCGGCATGGTGATCGCGGCAGTCGGCGTCGCGACCCTGATCGCCAGCGGCGTCGAGGCGGCGCGCGCGCGCAGCTTCCAGAGCGATCTGGAGAACCAGAACCGGCCGCGCTGGGACTCGCGTCAGGCCGACACCTACCGTCGGGGCGAGACCGCCTCGCGCGCGTCGCTCATCCTCGGCATCTCGGGCGCGGTGCTGACCGCGAGCGGGCTGACCTTGTACTACGTCGGCCATCGCGCCGAGCGCGAGCTGCGCATCAGCGCCAAGGCCGGCGCCGATCGCGGCGAGCTCGTGGTCAGCGGGCGGTTCTAGCGCGCTCGCGCGACCGCGGTGATCACGGCTGCGCCGCCGCCGGCTGCGCGCCGCACGTCGGCAGCCCTTCGGGCGGGACCAGCGCGAACTTCGCCGCGTCGAGCGGCAGGTTGATCGTGATCTCCTTCCACTCGACCAGCAGATCGGCCTTCTGCCCGGGCGACGTGAACCGGCTCTTGCCCGGCACGCGGAACTCGCCGCCGCTCGCGTCCTTCACCGCGCGGAAGTCCTTGTTCTCGATGCGCCAGCCCAGCTGCTTCCGATCGTCGTCGAGGAAGAACGCGGTCGACAGCACGTCGCGCTGACCGTCGAGCTCGATCGACTGGTGGCCGCGCACGCGCTCGCCGTCGGCGGCGCCGTTCGCGAGCTCGAGGCGCTCGCGGCCCTGCTTGCCGTCCCAGCTCACCTCGCCGAGGATCGGCGGCATCACGCTGATCGGCGTCGTGCCGGTCGCGAGGTGCAGGAAGTCGTCGGGCGACAAGGACACGTGCAGGAACTGGGCGATCGAGTCGGCGTTGCACGGGCCGGTGAGCACGCAGTTGTTCTGGAAGTCGACGAGCGTGAAGTTGGTGCCGTCGCACGCGAGGTCGGCCATGACGCTGTCGCCGGCGGGGGACAGCGCGTTGAGCCGCACGAACGCGCCGGGCTTGCCCATGACCAGCACCGTGCCCTTCACGCGATCCTTGCCGAGCCAGTAGTCCATGACGCTCTCGGCGCGGAACGAGGTCACGCGCGCCGCGGCGGCCTGGATCGCCGCGGCCTCGTCGGCGGCGGTGGGCTGCTTCGTCCACGGCGCGGGGTGCGATTTGCCACCGCAGGCGGCGAGCGAGGCGGTGGCGCAGGCGGCGAGGAGGCGAAGCTTCATAGGATCCGGTGATAGCAGACCGGAGGATCGCTGGGGCAATCCCGGCCCGCCGCCGCGGCGCGGATCACGGCAGGGCGACATCGCGGGCAACCGCGCGGGCCTCGGCGTGTCGCGCGCCGAGGCTCAGCGAGCGCGTCGGCGGGGCGCGGGGCGCGGGATCGCGGGCCGCGGCGGCGCGGGGCGCAGGGGCGCGTCAGAGCCTGAGAAGCTCTCGCTTCCAGGCTCTTGTTCGATCGATCGGCCCGCGCGAGGACGCGCAGCCCGATCTCGTCCGGACCCTGAGCCGCCGAACCTTCGGTTCGGCTCATGGGGCTGGCGCGGCAGGAGGCCGGTGCCGACCACGCCGGTGACCGCCTCGGCGAGCGCGAGCGCGCGGTCCAGATCGATGTCCTCGAAGCCGTGGGCGCGATCCACGATCATGCACGCCAGGCCATGGACCGCGCAGCTCGCGGTCATCATCAGATCCGCGAGCGGCTCGGCGGCGATCCGGCCCGCGCGCTGGGCCTCCGCGAGCGACGCGATCATCCGATCGTTGGTGGCGGTCATCGCGGCGCCGACCTCGGGCGGCGTGCGCGCGACCACCGCCGGGATGCTCATGACGCGGAAGTGCGCGGGGTGCTCGACCGCGAACCGGACATACGCCAGGCCGGTGGCGCGGAACACCTCGAGCGGATCGGTCGCGTTGGCGGCGGCGACCGCCTCGGTCATCGCGGCGCCGAGCCGGTTCAGGCACTCGGCGGCGACCGCGGCCAGCAGCGCGTCGCGATCGGCGAAGTGGCGATACGGCGCCGCCGGGGACACGCCGGCGCGGCGCGCGGCGTCGCGGAGCGTGAACTGCTCGGCGCCGTGCTCGGCGATCGCGGCGAGCGCGGCGGTCACCAGCGCGTTGCGGAGATCGCCGTGGTGGTACGTGGCGCGCGGCGCGCGACCGGGGCGCGGGGACTTCGAGGCGGACTTCGGAGCGGGAATGTTAACGACATTAACTTTCGCGCGGCGGCCGCGCAAGGCGCGCGGCGATCGACCGCAGCCCTGGTCGTGGTCAGTTCATCCAGCGCGGATCGTCGTCGTCGCGGACGATCCGCGGCTTGCCGCGGCGCTTGCCGAGGATCGTGCGCACACCGCGCAGGCCGCCGGTCATCGCGAGCACGGCCGCGCCGGTGGCGAGCAGCTCCGGGACGCAGGGCGCGAACCCGATGAACAGCGCGATCACCACGGTCAGCGCGCACCACGCGGTGACGGAGTCGGTCCCGCCCAGCGGGATCAGCCCGTAGAACAGGATCCGGCGCTCGGGGAACTGCAGCGACCACGCGACCACGATCGCGCTGGTCCGGGCCCAGCCGCCGAGGTGCGGATAGGCCATGACCTCGGGCGCTGCGAGCGCGATGAGCGCCGTGCCCGCGCCGGCCACGGTCAGCACCGCCGCCATGTACCCGAACATCCGGGCCGAGCCCCAGCGATCCTCGAGCTCGGCGCCGAACCCGAACAGCGTGATGCACCCGAACACGAGCGACAGCAGGGTCGTCTGCACGAACGGCCAGGTCGCGAGTCGCCAGACCTCGCCCGCCCAGACCCGCTCCGGCCACAGCGCGAGGTGCGCGTAGAGCTGCCCGTCGCTGCGCGCGTCGACCGCGCACGCGATCGACAGGAGCAAGGTGGCCGCGATCAGCCCCGCGACCACCGGGGGCATCCGCCGCTGAAAGATGACCATCCGGGCACGATATCGGATCGGCGCCGCGATCGGAACGCGCGTCACGCGCACCGCGCGCCGATGTGAACAGTGATAACTTTCCGCTTGCCCGGCGCGCGCGGCGCGTGCTACCGATGTGAACGATGATTACTTCAGGCCCGACCCCGACCGCCACCGCGTCGCGACCCGCGCCGTCGTCGTCCGCCGCAACGGCGGCGCCCGCGACCGGCTCGCTGACCACGCTCCTGTGGACCCGCAGCCTGCGCGGCGATCGGGACCTCGGCCCGACGGTGGTCGAGGGCCGCGTCCCCGACGATCTGCGCGGCTCGCTGTACCGCAACGGCCCGGGTGCGTTCGAGTCGTTCGGCCGGCGCTACGCGCACCCGTTCGAGGGCGATGGCGCGCTGACCACGGTGCGCTTCGACGGGGCCGCGCCGCGCGCCGGCTCGCGGCTGACCGAGAGCGCGGGCCTGGTGGAGGAGCGGGCCGCGGGGCGCGCGCTGTACGGCACGCACCTGCCGTGGGCGCGCAAGCTGGCCAACGCGCTGCGCGGCAAGGGCAAGAACACCGCCAACACCAGCGTCGTGGCGTGGCAGGGCCGGCTGTTCGCGTTGATGGAGGCGGCGCGCCCGACCGAGATCGATCCAGTCACGCTGCGCACGATCGGCGAGACCGATCTCGACGGCGTCATCCACGGCTGGTTCTCGGCGCACCCGCACCGGGTCGCGTCGCGGCGCACGACCTACAACTTCGGCGTCGAGTACGGCCGCAAGACCAAGCTGCACCTCTACGCGCTGCCCGACACCGGCCCGGCGCGGACGCTCGCGACGCTCGAGCTCGATGGCGGGCCGATGCTGCACGACTTCATCGCCACCGACGAGCACCTCGTGTTCTTCGTGTCGCCGACCCGGGTCAACGCGCTGCGGGCGCTCACCGGCATCGGCGACTTCACGCAGCTGTTCGGCTGGAAACCCGAGCTCGGCACCGAGATCATCGTCGTGCCGATCGACGACCCGTCGGCGCCGATCCGCTTCAAGACCGACGCGTTCTACCAGTGGCACTTCGCCAACGCGTGGTCGCGGCCGGGCGAGGTCGTGGTCGATTACGTCCGCTACCCGGACTTCGGGTCGTTCGCCGAGCTCGGCCACCTCGCCGACAGCCACCAGCCGGCGCTGTCGCAGGCGCGCTACCACCGCGCGGTGATCGACCTGCGCGCGCGCCGCCTGCGCAGCGACGCGCTGGCCGATGCGGTGTGCGAGTTCCCCAAGGTCCACCCGCGCGTCGAGGGCGCCGCGCACCAGGTCGCGTGGCTCGCGCTCGGCGATCTCGAGGGGCTCGGCTGCCTCGACGTGTCCACCGGCGCGATCACCGCGCATCGGGTGCCCGCGCACCAGCGCGTCTCCGAGCCGATCTTCGTGCCGCGCGCCGGCGCCACCGACGAGCGCGACGGCCACGTGCTGGCGCTGTGCTTCGATGGCCAGCGCGACGAGAGCTTCGTCGCGATCTACGACGGCCGCGAGCTCGCCGCCGGGCCGACCGCGCGCATCTGGCTCGGCTACGCCGTGCCGATCACCTTTCACGGCGTCTGGGTCCCGGCGTAGCGCCGCGGTCCCCATGATTCCGCGCGATCCGGCGTAGCTCGGCGCGCGCCGAGTGCACGCCGTCGTACGAAACTCCACTCGCGTGCAATTCGGATTGAACGGGGCGATACAGATCTAGCCCAGTGGGGCCCTTGTGGGGTTGACGCCTTACACGGTTTCTCTGGCAGTGTGCCGACAAATGGCCATTGCAGTCGCGCGGAGACGCTCGGCGACCATGGGTGGGATTGCCTCGGCAGTCGGCACGCTCCTGGTCCAGGGTCCTCACCACAAAGGCTTCGTCTCGTCGCTGGCGCAGCTGCTCGCCAGCGCGGGCGCGACCGTCGTCGATTCGAGCCATCACGCGGAGGCTGGGATGTTCTTCCAGCGCATCCGGTTCGATGCCTCGTATCTCGAGCGCGACCTCGAGCCCGGGCTCGAGGCGCTCGCCCGACGCCACGACATGCGCTGGCGGATCGCGCCGCCCGATCGCGTGAAGCGCGTGGCGATCCTGGTCTCGAAGCAGGAGCATTGCCTCTACGATCTGCTCCTGCGCCACCGCGCCGGGGAGCTCGCGTGCGCGGTCGAGCTGGTGATCTCGAACCACCCCGACCTGGCGCCGATCGCCGAGCACTTCGGCGTGCCGTTCCATCACCTGCCGATCACGGCGGCGACCAAGCCGATGCAGGAGGCCGCGCTGCTCCGCCTCCTCGACGATATCGATCTGGTCGTGCTCGCGCGCTACATGCAGATCCTGTCGCCCGAGCTCGTGGCGCGCTTTCCCGAGCGCATCATCAACATCCACCACTCGTTCCTGCCGGCGTTCGTCGGCGCGAGCCCGTACCGGCAGGCGCACGAGCGCGGCGTGAAGGTGATCGGGGCGACCAGCCACTACGTCACCGCCGAGCTCGATCAGGGCCCGATCATCGACCAGGACACGATCCGCTGCACGCACCGGGACTCCGTCGAGGATCTGGTGCGCAAGGGCCGCGATCTCGAGAAGCGCGTGCTCGCCGCGGCGGTGCGATGGCATGTCGATGATCGCGTGCTCTCGCACGGCGGCAAGACCGTCGTGTTCGACTAGGCATCTCGCGCGCACTGGGTATTGGTCGGATGAACGCAGGTTGCGCGGGTTCTCTTCACCGCGAAGTGCGAGCGCGCCCACGCAATCGTGATGGCTTGTTGCTCGTCGGTGCTGTGGGTCTTCGTCGTCGAGAAACCACAGCGACGAACCCGGTGTCGGCGTGCGAGCGTCGAGCGTATGCCGCCTTCGCCGCGCGAGCGCTGGATCATCGCGGTCGCCGCAACGCTGATGCAGGTCGCGCTTGGCGCGGTGTACGCGTGGAGCGTATTCCGCAAGCCACTCGCGGTCGCGCTCGACGCCAGCGTGATGGACGTCAATCTAGCATTCACGATTACCAACGTGATGCTCGGTATTGCGGCGTTCGTCGGCGGGCTCGTGATGACGCGGGTCGGGCCCCGGGTGATCGGCATCGTGGCCGGCTGCCTCTACGGGCTCGGGATCTTCCTCGCGGGCTTCGCCGATCATCACCTCGGCGTGCTCTACCTGACGTACGGCGTGCTCGCGGGCACGGGCATCGGCCTCGGCTACATCGTGCCGCTCGCCACGCTCGTGAGGTGGTTCCCGGACCGGCGCGGCATGATCACCGGGATCGCGGTCGCCGGGTTCGGCGGCGGTGCGCTGGTCTTCGGGCCGATCGCCCGGGCGCTGATCGCCGCGGTCGGTCCGTTCATGACGTTTCACATCCTCGGCGTGCTGTTCCTCGTCGTCGTGGTCGGAGCCGCCGCGGTGATGCGCGAACCCCCGCGCGGCTACGCGCCGGCCGGGTGGCGCCCGATCGCGGCGAACGCGGCGCCGCCCGTCGTCGACTACGATCTCGGCGCCGCGCTGCGCACCTGGCAGTGGTACGCGCTGTGGGTCGCGCTGTTCCTCAGCGTCGGTGCCGGGATCTCGATCATCGCTGAGGTCGTGCCGATGGCGCAGGAGCTGGTCGGCGCGAGCGACCGCCAGGCGGCCGCGCTGGTCGGCACGATCGCGATCTTCAACAGCGCCGGCCGCATGGTCTGGTCCTCGCTGTCTGACGTGATCGGCCGCCGCGCGGTGTTCGTGGCGATGTTCCTGATCCAGGCGAGCGTGTTCTTCCTGCTCCCCGGGGCCGGGACGTATGACCGGTTCATCGTGCTCGCCTGCGTCAGCTTGCTCTGCTACGGCGGGGCCTTCGGCACGATGCCGTCGCTGGTCGCCGACTATTTCGGCGCGCGCAACGTCGGCAGGGTCTACGGGCTCCTGCTCACCGCGTGGAGCGCCGGCGCGGTCCTCGGGCCGCTGATCCTGTCGCGGCTCCGCGACGCGACCGGCGACTACACGCGCGGGCTGTACGTGCTCGGCGCGATCATGGTCGTGGGCGCGATCGTGCCGATCGTCTTGCAGGCCCCTGCCGGCGCCCGCCGCGCGACCGAACCGCGGTTCGCGGGCCGGCTGGCGACGCGCAGCGTGACCGCCGCGCCGTCCGGGACCTGACGCTGGTGCGGCCGCGCCGCTGCGCTGCGATGTCCGAAGTCCGGACATGCGCGGCCGTCATGGTGTGCGCGCTCGCGCGGCGATCGCGATCGCGCGCCGCGACGCGAAAAATCGTCGATCGGGAGCGGGGTGTCGCGTGACCCGGTGTGAGCGGAATGCTCATGCCGAGGGTTTGGTGCAATCGCGGGTACATGGCCCCGGTCTTCGCGAATCCGAGTATGACTGCGTACGAATCCCGGACTCCGTGCAGTAACACCGACGACGAGCGGCGCGCGGTGGCTTACGAAACATCGCAGGATCCGTCGAGTGTGGGATTATCGCGCATCTTGCCAGGTCGGTTGCACGCTGCGAGAGTGCACGCATGGGGAAGCTGTTCGTCGTGCCTGTGCTGATGTTGGTCTCGGCCTGCTCGACGGAGTTCACGAGCCTGCCGTGCGCCGTCGACTCCGATTGTGATCATGGAGCGGTCTGCGAGCTGCGCGCCGCACAGCCGGTGTGCGTGCAAGCCGCGGACGCGCCGATCATCATCGGTCAGAGCTCACCGTTCACGGGCAGCAACCAGGCCCTCGGCGTCGGCATGAAGCTGGGCATCCAGCTGGCCTTCGACGAGCAGAACGCCGCCGGCGGCATCCGCGGGCGGCAGCTCAAGCTGGTGATCCGCGACGATGGTTACGATCCGCTCCAGGCCGAGGCCAACGCGCGGGTGCTGGTCAACGCGCAGCCGTCGAACGCGCCGCCGCGTTGCCCGAACACCGCGACGCCGGTGTCGAACGGCGCGCTGCCCCCGGTGATGGTGCCGGTCTCGACCACCGCGCTCGAGCGCGGACCCGACGCCGTCCTCGCGATGCTGGGCAACGTGGGCACGCCGACCGCCGTGCGCGCGGCGCCGGTGGCGATCGAGGCCGGGACGCTGTTCTTCGGCGCGTTCACCGGCGCGACCACGCTGTTGCGCGACACCTCGGCCGGACCGTGCGCGCAGTACATCTTCAACGTACGCGCCAGCTACGGCCAGGAGGCGCGGGCGACGATGGAGTACTTCCTCAACCGCGGCGTCACCGACTACCGCGCGCTGATCAGCTTCGACCAGAACGACACCTTCGGCAACGCCGGCTACAGCGGCCTGGTCGCGGCGTACGTCGCCGAGCGCGGCGAGTTCCCGTCGCAGGCCGATCCGACCACGCCGATCGCGCGCTTTCGCTACACCCGCAATGACGTCAACAGCGTGCCAGTCGCCGCGGTCGCCACCGAGGCCTACCTGGCCAGCCTGCTGCAGACCTTCCCGAACGGCACGGTTGGAGTCGGGATCATGATGACCGACACGTACGGTGCCAGCAGTACCTATATCCAGCACCTGCGAACCTGGCAGTACGCCAATGACACCCAGCAGACCGATCTCAAGAAGGCGACGCGCCTGGTGCTGCACTTCAGCAACGTGTCGTTCGTGGGCCCCAACGCCCTCGCCGAGGAGCTGGTCAGCGCGGGCACCGTGGCGACGCCCAACGGGCCGATGGCGCTGACCAACGACGTCGCGGTCTCGCAGGTCGTGCCCAACTACCAGACCGATCTGAGCGACGTCGTCCAGCGCTACAACGCGCTGGTCGCCGCGGATGGCGCCGCGCCCGGGTTCACCTCGCTCGAGGGCTACATCTCGGCGCGGGTCTTCATCGGCGGGTTGTTGAATCACCAGGGCCCGTTCACGCCGGAGGGCCTGATCAAGGCGTTCGAGACGCTGCCCGATCTCGAGCTCGGGATCGGCGCCAACGCTGGCTTCTCCGCCACCAACCATCAGTACTCCCAGTCGGTGTGGGGCACCGTGATCCAGCCCGACGGCGGCTTCAAGGATCTCTATTTCTGGACCGTGGGCAGCCCGATCCAGTTCTTCCAGTAGCGAGATCCACCATGAAGACCGCCGCACTCGAACACGACGGCCCGGGCATCCACGTCGGACGCTATCTGCTGCACCGGCAGATCGCCCGCGGCGGCATGGCCACCATCCACATCGCGCGCCTGGTGGGCGACGAGGGCTTCAGTCGCATCGTCGCCGCCAAGCGCCTGCTGCCGGAGTTCGCGGAGGACGCCGACTTCGTCACGATGTTCCTCGACGAGGCGCGCGTGGCCTCGAAGATCCACCACAGCAACGTCGTGCCCGTCCTCGACGTCGTCGCCGACGACGACAACGTCATCCTGATCCAGGAGTACGTGCACGGCGCGGCGCTCGACAAGCTGCTGCGCCTGTCGCGCCAGGCGCGGATGCACATGCCGATCCGGATCGCGGTCGCGATCGCGACCCAGGTGCTGGCCGGGCTGCAGGCCGCGCACGACACCAGCGACGAGGTCGGGATGCCGCTCAACATCGTCCACCGCGATGTGTCGCCGCAGAACATCATGGTCGCGGTCGACGGCGCCGCCCGCCTCCTCGATTTCGGCGTGGCCAAGGCGACGATGGCCGCGCACATCACGCGCGAGCACACCTTCAAGGGCAAGATCGCGTACTCGCCCGTCGAGCAGCTGCACGGCTCGTCCACGCCGCAGAGCGACGTCTACTCGCTCGCGGTGGTGCTGTGGGAGTCGATCGTCGGGTGCCGGCTGTTCCAGGGCGCTGCCGGTGAGAGCGAGATCGTCGCCAAGATCATGACCGGGCAGGTGCCGACCATCGCCGAGACCCTGGGCGCGGAGCGCGAGCTGCTGCCGCCCGGGCGCTGGGCCGAGCTGATGGCCCTCGAGCCGGTGATCCGGAAGGGGCTGGCGTTCCGGTTGCCCGATCGCTGGCTGACCGCGCGCGCGTTCTCCGACGCGCTCGTCGCGACGATCGCGCCGGCGCCGATGAGCGAGGTCGCGCCGTGGGTGCGATCGCTGGGCAAGGAGCTCATCGAGAAGAACGACAAGGTGCTGGCCGAGGAGGAGGCGAGCTGGCGACGCACCACGGTGCCGCTCGGTCGCGAGCTGCGGACCGCGAGCGAGCAGCGCGGCATCGCGCTGGTGCCGGACCTGGAGATGGAGCTCGAGATCAGCCATGTCGCCGCGCAGGAGAGCCCGGCGCCGACCCCGATCGCATGGTGGCGACGCCCGATCGTGATCGGCCTCGGCGCGGCGGTGCCGCTCGCGATCCTGCTGGCGCTCGTGTTCCGCGGCAGCCCGGCCGCCCAGGTGCAGGGCGCTTTCCCGCCGGTCTCGCCCGCCGCTCGTGCGCCGGAGCCGGTGGTCTCGCCGCTGCCGGCGCCCGCGGCGATCGCGCCCGCGCCCGCGCCCGCCCCGTCGGCATCGGCGAAGCACGCGATCGTCGAGGAGCCGCGACCGACCGCCGAGCTCGCGATCGACGAGGCCGCGATCGAGGTGCAGGTGGCGCACCCGGCGGCGGCGCCGGTGAAGCGCGCCGCCGCGGTCGATCGGGTCGATCGGGGCCGCCGCGTCGAGCGCCGAGCCCCGAGCGCGGTGGCCAAGGCGCCGAGCACGGCCAAGGCGTCCGCGCTCAAGCCCGTCGCCGAGCCGACGGTGACCGCGCCGGCGGCGCCGCCGCCCCCCGCCGCCCCCGACTGCAACCCGCCGTACTACTTCGAGGGCACCAAGAAGATCTTCAAGCCCAGCTGCCTGGGGGAGGGACACTGATGTCGACGTCTACACGCCTCATGCTCGCGACGCTCGTCGTCTTGACCGCGACCGCGACCGCGCACGCTCGCGACCTGACCTCGCAGCAGTGCATCGAAGCCCACAGCCGCGGCCAGGACGCGCGCAGCGACGGCAAGATCTCGCTCGCGCGCGAGCTGTTCATGAGCTGCGCACAGAAGTCCTGCCCGGCGCTGGTCCAGGAGGACTGCGCGCAGTTCGCGAACGATCTGAACCGCGAGCAGCCCACGCTCGCGTTCGTCGCGCGCGACGCGGCCGGCAACGATCTTCCGGACACCACCGTATCCGTGGACGGCGCGCTGGTGGCGACCCGACTCGACGACGGCGGCTCGCACGACGTCGACCCCGGCAAGCACGTGGTGAAGTTCTCCCACGACGGCCTCGATCGGACGGTGACGGTGGTCGCGAACACCGGCGAGAAGGGCCGCGTCGTGAGCGCGAGCTTCCCGGTGGCGTCGACGGGCGCGGCCGCCCTCGCGCGCCCGATCGCGCCCGATGCGCCCGCGGTCGAGAGTCGGCGCAGCCATCCGGTGGGGGCCAAGGTCGCGCTGGTCGTCGGCAGCCTCGCGCTCGCCGGTGGCGCCACGCTCGGCTTCTACGAGCTCAGCCAGGTACCCGCGGCCTGCACCCTCGCGAGCCATCAGTGCACCGCCCCGCCGGGCGATCCGGTGTTCGCCGACGCCGCCCACGCGGTGAAGCTGAGCAACCTCGGGTTCGGGATCGGCGCGGTCGGGCTCGCCGCGGCGGTCGGCGGCGCGATCTGGTACGTCAAGGGCGCGCGGACCGAGCACGCGCCCGGCATCGCGATCCGACCGTGGTTCGCCCCCGGCGGCGGCGGCGTGGCGTTCTCCGGCGCGCTGTAGCACCGGCGCGGTTAACGCTTCTTCACGATTCCGCAACGCCGGCGAGCCGACCGCGCGGCTATCGTTCGAGCATGTCCGCCGACCCCGCGTGCAAGGAACCCGGTCTGCTCCGACCGGAGATCGATCGCAACCGGTGCGAGGGCAAGGCCGACTGCGTCGCGGCCTGTCCGTTCGAGGTCTTCGAGGTCCGGCTGATCGATCCGGTCGATCGCGCGGCGCTGTCGCTCATGGGCAAGCTCAAGAGCCTCGCGCATCGCGGCAAGACCGCGTACACGCCCAACGCGGCGGCATGCCAGGCCTGCGGCCTGTGCGTCACGGCGTGCCCGGAGAAGGCGATCAAGCTGGTGCGACGGTAGCTGCGAGCGCGGTGATCCGAGCGCGGCCGTGGCTTCGTGCACCAGTCGGTCGAACTCCGCACGCTCTTCCGGCGTTTCGCGGAACGGCGAGACTGCTGAAGCCACCATCCCGCCGGTCTACCGCACCGGCGCCCGCGCGCCGGGCGCTGTTGCTACAGCTTGCGGACCAGCAGCGATCCGAGCGAGTAGCCCGCGCCGAACGACGCCATCACGCCGGTCGAGCCCGACGGCAGATCCTGCGAGTGCAGGTTGAAGGCGATCAGCGAGCCCGCCGACGCGGTGTTGCCGTACTCGCCGAGGATCAGCGGCGCCTCGGTGCGCGTGGCCTCGCGGCCGAGCAGGCGCTTGGCCACCAGCTCGTTCATGTTCTGGTTGGCCTGGTGCAGCCAGAACCGATCGATGCCCGCTGGCGTCAGGCCGTGGGCCTCGAGGTGATCGGCGATGAACTTCGAGGCCATCGGCACGACGTCCTTGAAGACGCGGCGGCCCTGCTGGTGGAACAGCTTGTCGTCGGCGTGCTCGGTCTTCGGATCGGTGCGCGCGAGGTAGCCGCCGTTGTTACGGATGTTCGAGCTGTACTTCGACATCGCGCGGGTCGAGATGATCTCCCACGCGCCGGCCTTCGCGCGCCCGATGGGCTCCACGACCGCGGCGACCGAGGCGTCGCCGAAGATGAAGTGGCTGTCGCGATCGCGCCAGTTCATGTGGCCGGTCGTCATCTCGGGCACGACCACCAGCGCGCAGCTGGCGTTGCCGAGGCGCACCGCCTCGGTCGCGAGCTGCACCGAGAACGTCGCCGACGAGCAGCCGACCATCAGGTCGAAGCCGTAGCCGCGCGCGCCGAGCGCGTCCTGCACCTCGATCGCGATCGCCGGGTAAGGCCGCTGCAGGTTCGAGGCGGTGAGGATGACCAGGTCGACGTCCTCGCCGACGCGCCCGGCGGCGGCGAGCGCGCGCTCGGCGGCACGCACCGCGTACTCGGCCTGGACGCTGAGCTGGTCCTCGGGCCGGTCGGGCACGTTCGGGCACAGCCGCTCGGGATCGAGCAGGCCGGTCTTGTCGTGCACGTAGCGCTGCTTGATGCCGGAGGCCTTCTCGATGAACTCCGGGCTCGACTCCTTCAGCGGCTCGAGCTCGCCCGCCGCGATGCGCGCGGCGTTGCGCGCGTTCTCCGCGCGCACGAACACGTTGAACGCGTCGCACAGCTCCGCGTTGGTGATGACGTGCTCCGGATGCCACACGCCCGTACCGGTGATCGCAGTACCCGTCGTACCCGACGTCGACATGGTGCGACCATACTCAGCTGGACCGTCGAGGAAAGATCAAAGACCGGGTTTGCGCAGTGTGCCTGCATGGTCGGACCATCCATGCGCTCGCGCAACCGGTGGGCGCGATCACCAATCGCGATGCGGCAGCGCGCTACTTGGCGAGCTCGGCCTGCGCCGCAGCGAGCGCGTTGCGCAGGAACGCCGACGTCGGTTCGGCCGCGATCGCGAGCCGCAGGTTGAGCACCGCGGCGGCGATGTCGCCGATGCGCGCGGCGGCCTCGGCGCGGCGGAAGTAACCCTGGGCGCGGGCGCCGAGCGCGGACGCCGCGGGCGCGCCGGTCGCCGTCGATGCGCGTGGCGGGGCACCGGTCGCGGTCGTCGCGCGCGGCACCGTCGCGGGCGGCCGTGAGTCGGGGCGCGCACGGTCGACCGGCGGCACCGCGATCGACGGCACGCTGTCGCGCGCGGTGCGCTCGGTCGCGCTGATCGGTCGGCCCATCGCGGGCACGCTCTCGCGCGCGGCGCGCTCGGGCGCGGTCGCCGGGCGGTTCATCATCGGGTTCGAGTCGCGCGGCGCGCGGTCGCCGGGGCGCGCGATCCCGGGCTGGCTGTCGCGGGTGTTCCGCAGGTAGCGAGTGCGCTCGTCGGGCTCGCGCAGGGTCGCGTAGGCCGCGGCGACCCGGCCGTAGACCCGCACGAGGTGATCGAGCTGCGACGGCGACAGGCGGTTGCGCCAGACGTCCGGGTGGCGGGTGATCGCGATCGCGTGGAAGCCCTGGCGCACGTGGGTGAGCGACGCGGTCGGCGGGATCTCGAGCAGGTCGAACAGCGACATCTTGTCGAGGCCGGCCTCGAGCTGCTCGATCCACGCGAGCACGCGCGCGACCGTCCAGCCGACGCCGGTGGTCGGCGCGCTCATCACGCCGCGCGCTCCGCGACCGGCGCGCCCAGCACCGCCAGCTGCGCCTCCTGCTTCACTCCGGTCTGGGCGTCGCGCGCGCGCACGTGCAGGATCCCGTCGGTGTCGACGCGGAACGTGACCTCGATGCGGACCTCGCCGCGCGGGCGCGATGGGAGATCGTCGAGCACCAGCTGGCCGAGCGGCTCGTTGTCGGCGAACCGGCGCGACTCGCCGCGGCAGCAGTCGATCACGACCTGGGTCTGGTGATCGCGCGCGGTCGTGAAGATCTTGGTGCGCTCGATCGGGATCGGCGCGTTCTTCTCGAGCAGCCGCTCGGTGTAGCCGCCGGCGGTCGCGATCGACAGCGTGGCCGGCGTGACATCGAGCAAGAGCGGGCGCGGCAGCGGCTGGCCGGGATCGAACGGCACGCCGCCCGCGCCCGAGAACAGCGGCGAGGTTGCGGCGGTCACGACCGCGTCGCGCGCGCCCATGCCGGTGCCCGCGGCGAGATTGCCCGACAGCGTGCCGGCCTGGATCGCCGCGCCCTGGGCGATGACCTCGTCGGGGTTGATGCGGATCGCGGGCTCGCGCCCGAACAGCTCGGCGAGGCGGCGGCGGACCAGCGGGATGCGGGTCGAGCCGCCGACGCACAGCACCTCGCTGACCTCGCCGACCTGGATGCGCGCGGTGGTGAGCACCTGGCGGCACAGATCGATCGTGCGATCGACGTAGCCGGTGATCAGCCCGTCGAACTGCGGCCGCGTCAGCCGGAACGGCAGCGCGACCGTGCGGCCGTCGCCGACGTCGATGCCGTCGATCTCGCCCTCGGCGACCGTGTGCTCGCCGAGGTGGAACTTGATCTCCTCGGCCGCCATCGCGAGGCGGGTCATGACCGTCGGGTTGCGGCGCGGATCGTAGCGCAGCACCGTGTTCATCTCGGCGGCCAGCACCTCGGCGATCGCGCGATCGAGATCGTCGCCGCCGAGGAAGAAGTCGCCGTCGGTCGCGAGGACCTCGAAGATCTCGCCGCGGATCTTCAGCAGCGAGACGTCGAAGGTGCCGCCACCGAAGTCGAAGACGCAGACGGTCTCGTCGAGCCGCTGGCCGAAGCCGTAGGCCAGGGCGGCCGCGGTCGGCTCGTTGATGAGCCGCAGCACCTCGAGGCCGGCGAGCCGGCCGGCCTCCTTGGTCGCCTGGCGCTGGGCGTCGGTGAAGTTGGCCGGGACCGTGATCACCGCCTGCGACACGCGATCGGCCATCTGCCGCTCGGTCGCCCGCTTGAGGTGCAGGAGCACCTGCGACGAGATCTCGGGGATGGTCATGCGCCGGTCGCGCGCGACCACGATCGCCTGCTGGTTCGGGCCCTCCTCCACGACGAACGGCAGCGTGGTCAGCGACAGCTGGACCAGCGGCGAGCGGATGTTCTGGCCGATGAGGCGCTTGGCGCTGAAGATCGTGTTGCGCGGATCGTTGACCCGGCGCGGCCGGGCCGCGGCGCCGACCAGCACGCCGCCGCCGTCCGGGTAGGCGACCACGGACGGGTGGATGCGCTCGCCCTGCGCGCCCAGCGCAAACTCGACGCCGGTGGGGGTCGCCACCGCGGCCACCGAGTTGGTGGTGCCGAGATCGATTCCGATGGCGAGGGTCATGGGAGCGTCAGTGAGTGGGGGCTACCGCGCGCGAGGTGGCAGCGTAGTGTGAGTTCCTGCGTACCGGGTCAACGTCCGGGGTTCAAGTCGGATTCTGCCCGAGCAGCGATCGAGCGATGATCCGACGCTGGATCTGGCCGGTTCCTTCAAAGATGTCGTAGATCTTCGCGTCCCGGTACCACTTATCGACCGGGTGCCCGGGCTCGAGGACCTCCTCGCCGAGGAGCGCCATCGCGCGGGTCGTGACCATCTGGGCGGTCTTGGCCGCGTGGGCCTTGGCGATCGACGCGAACCGCACGTTGTCCTGGTGGTGATCGGCCATCCAGGCCGCCCGGTGTACGAGCATCCGCGAAGCCTGGATCTCCATCTCCATCTCCGCGAGCTCGAACGCGAGGTGCTGGTGGCTCGCCATCGGCGTGCCGCGCACCGAGCCCGAGGCCACCCGCTCGAGGAGGAACTCGAACGCGGCGCGCGCGATGCCGACCGCCTGGGCGCCGACGACCGGGCGCGTCGAGTCGAGCATCTTCTTGGTATCGGCGAGGCCGCTGGTCGAACCACCGATGCCGAGCATCATGTCCTTGTGGACGCGGCAGCCCTCGAAGTGGACCTGCGCGGTCTCCGAGGCGCGGATGCCGAGCTTGGTCTCCTTGCGACCGGGGATGAGGCCCGGTGTGCCGCGCGCGACCAGGAAGCCGCGCACGCCGGCGCGGCAGGCGGCGGGATCGGTCAGGGCCCAGAACACGAAGATCGACGCAGAACCGCCTTTGTTGATCCACTGCTTGTGGCCATCGATCACCCAGTGATCGCCATCCTGGCGGGCGCTGGTCGATAGTCCCGAGATATCCGAGCCGGTCGCGGGCTCGCTGAGCGCCATCGCCGCGACCTTGATGTGGCCGTGCTCGTCGACGCCGGCCAGGCAGCGCCGGAACTCGGCCTTCTGCTCGTCGGTGCCCATGCGCGCGACCGGCGAGGCCGCGAGACCCGAGCCGCCGAGCGCGAGGCTGATGCCGGCGCAGCCCCAGGCCAGCTCCTCGGAGCCGACGCACGACATCCGCGCCGCCGACGACGGCTTCTTGCCATCGCTGGGCTCCTCGTCCTTGCCGGTCATCGCCTTGCGACCATCGATGACCGCGGTCTGGGTCAGGCCGAATGCCTGGGCGCTCTTCATGAGCGTCCACGGCATCGTCTCCTCGCGATCGTGCAAGGTGGCGATCGGGCGGATCGACTGCTTGGCGAACGCGCCGAGCATCTGGCGGACGCCAGCGAGCATCGGGTTGTCGTGGAAGATGTCCATGGTCAGCTCGCCTTCGTGAAGGTGGCCTTGATCGCGAGCGTGCGATCGAACCGCTCGTCGCCGAGCAAGGCGTCGAACGCGCGCGCGTCGCGCATGAGCTTCTCGACCGGATAGTCGTTCACGAAGCCGTAGCCCCCGAGGATCTGCACGGCGTCGATCGTCGCGCGCGTGACGACATCCTGCGCGACCACGCGGGCGCGGCTGGCGTGA
>JAIOQA010000176.1 GCA_021413675.1 Deltaproteobacteria bacterium
CCTCGATCGCGGGGGCAGGCGCGGGCGCCTCGCTCGGGGCGCCCGGGGCGGCGGCCGCCGCCAGGTCGGCGAGCAGCGCGGCCTGCGCGTCGTCGCTCTCGACGTGGTGCTGCTCGATGTGATCGAGCATCCCGCGCACCGCGTCGACGAGGCGCAAGAGGACCGTGGCGAGCGCCGGGCTGAAGCGCAGCTCCTCGTCGCGGAGGAGCGACAGCAGGTTCTCGCCGACGTGGGTCAGGCGCTGCAGCCGTTCGAGCCCGAGGAACCCGGCGGTGCCCTTGACGGTGTGGATCGCGCGGAAGATCACGCGGATCGACTCCATGGCATCGGGGTCGCGCTCGAGCACGACGAGCTCGCGCTCTATGCCGTCGAGGTTCTCGCGGCTCTCGATCAGAAACTCGAACAGGATCTCGGGGTCGAGGTCAGTCATGGTTGGGCCGCCAGCTCTAGAGGTCGGCCAGGCGAGCCGCCCGTTGAGTCGTTCCGGGTCTTTCGGTCGGATCCGCGCTCCCGGCGATCGGCGCGCCGCACGATCCCTGTCCGGATCCGCGGCGCGGTCGATCTATGCCTCATGGCTCGGGTCGAGCTCGATCCGCGACGATCCCGCGAAGATCTCGCATGCGGCGCCCACCTCTCTACATGGCGCCGTGGATCGGCCGACCCACCAGCTGAGCCCCCCCGTTCACCGTCGCCCCCGCGAGGAAGCCCCAATGCCTGTCGTGCTCACTGTCGATGACTCCAACTCGATCCGCTCCATCGTCGGAAAGGCCCTCCGCGAGCTCGGCTTCGAAATCGAGCAAGCGGAGGACGGCGAGAAAGCGCTGGCGCTGCTCGAGGAGACCAACGTCGACCTGATCCTCCTCGACGTCACGATGCCCGTCATGGACGGGCCCACGATGCTCAAGGCCCTGCGCGAGCGCGGCAACAAGACCCCGGTCATCATGCTGACCAGCGAGTCGAAGCGCGCGATCGTAGCCGGCGCGATGCAGCTCGGCATCGAAGACTACATGCTCAAGCCGTTCAAGCCGGACGAGCTGAAGGCCAAGGTGTTCAAGGCGCTGCGCATGAACGACAGCGCCCCGGTCTCGGCCAACAGCCAGGTCGGCGACGCGATGTCCGCGCCCTCGCGCCCGTCCGCGCCCTCCGGCGGCGGCGGCGGTGGCGGCGCGCCCGGCGGCAAGAACTTCGTCGACATCCTGATCGTCGACGACATGGAGAACGTCCACAAGAAGTTCCGCGGCGCCGTGCCGCCGCACATCACGATGAACGGCTGCGTCAGCGCCCGCGAGGCCCTGACCCAGTGCCAGGAGCGCGTCTTCCGCGTGATCCTGATCGACATGGTCATCCCCGACGTGAACAGCATCGCGCTCATGAACCAGCTGCGCGCGCTCCAGCCGCACGCCGCGTTCGTCGCGCTGGTGCTGCGCTCCAACAACGATCCCAAGGCCGAGATGTCCGCGGCCGGGTTCTCCGACTACCTCTTCAAGCCGTTCGACGGCGACGCCACCGCCGAGCTCCTCAACAAGTACTTCGACCACGGCAACGTGCTCGACGCCGACGGCAACGTGCTGACGGCGATGGGCTTCGAGGGCAAGGAGGACAAGGTCGAGCGCTACTACAACAAGCTGAAGACCGCGCTCAAGGACTCGATCGAGAAGCTGGCCGCGGCCTGCTTCGACGACGCGATCCTCGACCTGCGCCAGCTGCCGCTCCGCGGTGACAAGACCATCCGGTTCCTCATCGAGGGTGAGAAGGACGCCAAGAAGTTCGGCATCTCGTTGCGCCTGGTCGGCTCGGCCGAGGCCGGCGCGCTGTTCTCGCGCGTCACCGAAACCGCCGAACTGCCGCTGTTCGACAGCATCGATCGCGCCCGCGCGGCGTGATCCGCGTCGCCGCGCGCTGTCGCGAGAGGTGACCCCATGTCGCTAGCCCAGGCCCTCACGGCCGAACTCGACCGCATCATTCGCAACCGCATCGAGAAGGACAAGCTGGTCGTGCCGGCGCTACCCGCCACCGCGACCAAGTGCCTGACGATGCTCAAGGACCCGAACGTCAACCTCAAGCGGGTGATCGGCCTGCTCGAGGGTGACCCGGTGTTCGCGGCGCTGGTCCTGAAGGCCGCGTCGGCCGCCGCGTTCGGCGGGCAGGCGGTGCGCTCGCTCGAGCAAGCATCGACGCGGCTCGGCATCAACGCGCTCAAGTCGCTCTTGCTCCAGGCCTCGGCCCGGTCGCTGTTCGAGTCCCCCGATCGGCAGATCGCGGCGCGCCTCGCCAACGTCTGGAAGCACTCGGTCGCCGTCGCCGTCATGGCGCGCGACGTCGGCGCGCTCATGCAGGTACCCGAGGTCGAGGCCTGCTACCTCGCCGGGCTGCTGCACGACGTCGGTAAGCCGGTGGTCGCTTCGATCCTCGCCGAGGTCGAGCGCTCGCTCGGGCGGAAGACCCCGGTCGGCGTCGAGGACTGGTCGGCGGTGGTCGACGCGACCCACCGGCCGGTCGGGGTCGCGCTGGCCGAGAAGTGGAACATCGCGCCCGAGGTCGTGAGCGCGATCCGCGACTGCCTCGAGTACGACGCCGGCGATCGGCGCGGCCCCTCGAACGTCGTGCGGTTCTCCAACGCCCTGGTCAAGAAGCACGGCTTCGCCGCCGGGCCGGTCGATCAGGAAGACGTCGGCGCGCTGATCATGATCGGCCGCTCGATGCTCGGGCTCGAGGAGGATGTCGTGAACCGCCTGGCCCAGAGCCTGCGCGAGCGCGTCGAGTCGATCGGCAACGCGGTCGCGTAGCGATCGCGCCGCTACCCCATCGCGCCCTCACGCGCGCCGCGCGCGGTCGATGCGCCTCTCACGGGCCTGTCGGCCTGGAGGGAGCTGGGATGATCAAGTCGCTTGCCGTTGCGCTGTTCATGGTCGTCATCTCGTCGGCCGCGCACGCCGACGACGTCGGTGGCCCGTCGAGCCGGCCCTCGGCGATCGAGCCGAGCGAGGCCGCGCACCTCGCGTTCCGCGTGCCGTCGGCGCTGCGCGCGACGCCCGCGGTGACCGCGAGCGCCGAGGACCCGGCGATCGACACCATCGACACCGGCGGCACCGATGGCGAGGGGTGGAGCCTGTTCCACCCGCGCCCGCACGATCAGCTGCGGCCGCTGAGCATCGACGAATCGCCGATCACGCTCGACGTCGGCCACGTCCAGGGCGAGTTCGACGTCGCGGTGATCGGCGTGCAACGGTCGGGCTCGACCCGATCGGTGGCGACCTCGGTCATGTCCTCGCGCATCAAGCTCGGGCTCACGAGCCGCGTCGAGGCCCAGCTCGTGATCGCGCCGTACGCGCGCACCCGCACCGACACGCCCGACGCCACGAGCCTCGACGCCGGCTACGCCGGGACGACCGGTCGGCTCAAGGTGAACCTGTGGGGCAACGACGGCGGCCGCACCGCGGTCGCCGCCGTGCCGTACATCCGCGTCGATGGTGACGGCATCGGCGTCGGCGTCGGCGCGCCGATCGCGGTCGACCTCGGGCGGGGCTTCGGCTTGACCGTGGTCCCGCAGCTCGACCAGGCCCCCGAGGGCCTGTCGGGCTCGACCACCGTCACCGTCGGGCACACGGTCATCGGGCCGCTCAGCGCGCAGCTCGAGTCGAGCGTCATCGCTGACGTCGCGGACGTCGCCGCGGTCGGCGTGCAGGCCAACAGCGGCCTGAGCGTCCTGCTGGGCGATGACGCCGAGCTCGACGCCGGCGCGCGGCTTGGCGTGGTCGGAGATCTCCCCGACCTCGAAGTCTTCCTGCGCCTGTCGGCGCGGCGCTAGGACTCAGCTTTCGGCCCCGCTGGTCGACTCACTTGTCGATGAGCAAGCCTACCCTCTCGGACACCCTTCGCGTCCTCGAGGAGGCGATCGAGATCGGCGATGCCGACGAGATCGCGGCCGCCAAGGTCGGGCTGTGGGCGGCCGCCGACGGGAGCCCCGATGCGGCGATCGTCCGCGACGCGGTCGGCGCGCTGACCAAGCTGCTCGGCGCCGAGCCGCTCGATCGGCCGGGGTGCGCGACGGTCTGCACCACCCTGCGCGGGGTGCTCGAGGGGCGCACCTCCGAGCCCATGCCGGTCGCCGTCCCCGACGCCGACGTCGACGCCGGTGGCTGGAGCGTCGCCGCCGACATGGCCGAGATGCTGCGCGACTTCGGGCAGGAGGCCTACGAGCTGCTCGACAAGACCGAGAGCGCCTGCCTGTCGCTCGACACCGAGCTGACCCAGGAAGGCATCGCGCTCGCGTTTCGCGCGTTCCACACGATCAAGGGCGTCGCCGGGTTCCTCGAGCTCAAGGTGCTCGCGGAGCTCGCGCACCACATCGAGTCCGTCCTCTCCGACGTCCGCGACGGCGCCCCGCCGCCCAGCGGGTTCGTCGATCTCGTGCTGCGCGCGGTCGACCTCGCGCGCGGCTGCATCGCGGTCGCGATGCGCGGCGGTGGTGGCGATCGCCCTGACGTCGCCGCCTTCGTCGCGACGCTGACCGCGGTCGCGGCCGCGACCGCCGCCGGCGCGGGAGCCACCTCGAGCTCGCCCATCGCGAGCCTCGCCGCGGTCGCGCTCGGCCCCGCACCCGGCGCACCGCCGATCGGCGCGCCGCCGATCGTCGCGCCGCCGATCGTCGCGCCGCCGGTCATCGCGCCGCCGATCGTCGCACCGCCGGTCGCCGCACCGCCGGTCGCCGCGCCGCCGCTCGCGTTCGTCGCCGCCGCGCCGCCGCTGCCGACGCCGTCCGAGAAGACCGCGTTCACGACGATGGCGCTGTCGCCCATCGCCGCCGACGGCGGGCGCGCCCCCGAGCTCGATCGCACCCGCGCGATCAAGGTCGTCAAGGCCGACGACGACGAGGTCGCCGCGATCCGCGTCGACATCGGCAAGATGGATCACATCATCGACCTCGTCGGCGAGCTCGCGATCGCCCAGGCCCAGGTCGCGGCGCACCCCGAGCTCTCGCAGCTCGCCGGCAACACGTTGACCCGCGCGATCAGCCGGGTCGGGCGCGTCGTCCGCGATCTGCAGCGCGCGTCGCTCGCGATGCGCATGGTCACCATCAAGGGCACGTTCGAGCGCATGGCCCGCGTCGCGCGCGACACCGCGCGCAACGTCGGCAAGCCGATCGCGTTCGCGGTCGAGGGCGCCCAGACCGAGCTCGATCGCACGATCGTCGACGCGATCTACGATCCGCTGGTCCACCTCGTGCGCAACGCGATCGACCACGGCCTCGAGGGTCGGATCGAGCGCGTGCGCCGCGGCAAGCCCGAGGCCGGCTCGCTCACGCTCCGCGCCTACCACCAGGCCGGCTACATCGTCGTCGAGATCGCCGACGATGGTGGCGGCCTCGATCGCACCAAGATCCTGGCCCGCGCCCGGTCGCGCGGCCTCGTGCCGGCGGACGCCACGCCGCCCGACGCGGAGATCGATCAGATGATCTTCCTGCCCGGGTTCTCGACCGCCGAGAAGGTCACGTCGGTGTCGGGCCGCGGCGTCGGCATGGACGTCGTCCGCACCAACGTCGAGAAGGTCCGCGGTCGCGTCGAGATCACCTCGGTGCTCGGCAAGGGCACGACCTTCCGCCTCAAGCTGCCGCTGACGCTGGCGATCATCGACGGCATCGTCCTCGGGCTCGGCGAGGATCGCTTCATCCTGCCGGCCAGCTGGGTCCGCGACCTGTTCCGACCGACGCCCGAGCAGATCCTGACGGTGCAGGGCCGCGGCGAGATGGTCCAGGTCCGCGGCGCGCTCTATCCCTTGCGCCGGCTCGCCAACGACCTCGGCGCCGGTGACCCCTGCCTCGATCCGTCGAAGGGCGTGGTCGTGATGGTCGACGACGGCGTGCGCCCGGTCGGGCTGCTCGCCGATCGCTTGCTCGGCAAGCAGGAGGTCGTCGTGAAGTCGCTCGGCCCCATGTTCACCCAGATCGCCGGCGTCGCCGGCGGCGCGATCCTCGGCGACGGCCGCATCGCGCTCATCCTCGACGTCCCGACGCTGGTCGGCGCGCGTGCGCAGGTCGCATGAGCACCGTCCTTCCGCTCTCCTCGCACTCCGAACGGAAAAGGTAGTCGTCCATGCGCTCTCTCCGCGCCCGTCTCCTGCTGCTCACCGGTAGCGCGACCGCTGTGTTGCTCACGCTCGGCCTGGTCTCGCTGTGGCTGTTCGGCAAGCTGGCGGATGATCTGGCCGAGACCGATCGCTTCGCCGACGGCTTCCGCGCGCACGGCCAGGCCGACATGCGGCACGACGCCCTGCGCGGCGATGTCGCGGTTGCGCTCGCGGCCGCGTCGCCCGAGGAGGTCGCGCAGGCTCGCCGCGACGTCGCCGCCGACGGCGCCGAGTTCCGTGCGCAGCTCGGCAAGCTGCGCGCGCTCGCGCTGTCGCCCGAGATCGACGCCGGGATCGACGAAGTCATGCCGCGGCTCGATGCCTATGCCGCCACCGCGGTGAAGGTCACGGACATGGTCGCGACCGATCGCGCGGGCGCCCAGGCCCTCCGGCCGCAGATCGACCAGACCTTCCGCGAGCTCCAGACCGTCATGGATACCCTCGGCGACAAGATCGAGCGCGGCAACGATACCGCCGGCGTCATCGACGAGGTCTATGCCTTCCGCCGCTGGCTCGCGATCCTCGCGCTCGCGGCAGCGCTCGGCGGGCTGATCTTCGGCGTGACGATGGCAGTCCGGGTCAGCGCGCGCCTCACCGAGGGTGTCGCCGCGCTCCAGTCGAACAGCCGCGACGTGAGCGAAGCCGCGACCCAGGTCGCGACGGTCAGCCAGTCGATGGCCCAGGGCGCCTCGACCCAGGCCGCCTCGATCGAGGAGACCTCGGCCGCGCTCGAGGAGATCGCGACGATGACCAAGCGCAACGCCGGCTCGGCGGGCCAGGCCACCGAGTCGACCGCCGACACCCGCGCGGCCGCCGAGCAGTCGGCGCAGCTCATGGGCGACCTGGTCGGCGCGATGGACGCGATCAAGGGCAGCTCCGACGAGATCGGCAAGATCATCAAGGTCATCGACGAGATCGCCTTCCAGACCAACATGCTCGCGCTCAACGCCGCGGTCGAGGCCGCGCGCGCTGGTGAGGCCGGCATGGGCTTCGCGGTGGTCGCCGACGAGGTCCGCAGCCTGGCCCAGCGCTCGGCGCAGGCCGCGAGCGACACCGCCGGCAAGATCGAGGAGTCGATCCGGCGCAGCAACAACGGCGTCGAGATCACGCGGCGCGTGCACACCTCGCTGTCCGAGATCGTGGGACGCATCCGCAAGATCGACGAGCTGACCCGGGAGATCTCGGGCGCGTCGCAGGAGCAGGCGCGCGGCATCGCGCAGACCAACAGCGCGGTCGCCCAGATGGACCGCGTGACCCAGCAGAACGCCTCGCTCGCCGATCAGGTCGCGACCTCGGCAGGCCAGCTCACCGGCCAGGCCCAGAACCTGCTCGGCGTGTCGGCGCTCCTCGAGGGCGTGCTCTACGGCCGCGAACAGGCCGTCACCCGCGCGCGGCCCCCGGTCCGCACGACCCGGGTCGCGCCGCCGCCGCCGCGCATCGTCGTCAAGTCCCGCGCGCCCGCCGCCCGCGGCGGCGTCGTCGGCGAGATGGCGGCGGTCGCCAGCCTCGAGAGCGCCAGCAGCTCGCCCGTCACCTCGACCTATTCCAAGGGCGCCATCCCGCTCCCCGGTGAGTTCATCGATTTCTGATCCCGGCTCGACGTCCGTGGAGGACCTATGACTGATCACGCCGCCATCCCCGCCTCGCGCGCCGCGTCCGATCGCGACGGCAAACACCTGACACTGATGCTCGGCAAGGAGGAGTACGGCGTCGCCGTTCGCGACGTGCGCGAGATCGTCGGGCCCATGCCGGTCACGCCGGTCCCAGGGACCGCCGCCCACGTGCTCGGCGTCGTCAACCTGCGCGGCAAGGTCGTGCCGGTGCTCGATCTGCGGGTCCGCCTCGGGCTGCCGCCGGTCGAGGTCGGGCCGCGCTCGTGCGTGGTCGTGTGCCAGGGCGCGGGCTCCGCGCTGGTCGGGCTGCTCGTCGACACCGTCGTCGAGGTCCTGACCGTGCGCGCGCAGGAGGTCGAGCCGCCGCCGACGATGGCGGGCGCCGAGGTCCAGGGCCTCGCCAAGGTCAAGGGCCGCGTCGTGATCCTGCTCGACGTCCCCGCGACGATCGCGACGGGGCAGGGCGCGGGGTTCTAGTCATGGACGAGGCGGTGCACCTCAGCGACCGCGATCTGACGCAGCTCGCGCAGGTGATCCACGCGCGCGCGGGCATCACGCTCGGGCCCGAGAAGCGCACGATGATCGAAGCGCGGCTCGCCAAGCTGGTGCGCAAGACCGGGCGCGCGATCGGTGACGTGCTGCGCCGGCTCGAGACCGACGACGACGTCATGGACGATCTGCTCAACGTCCTGACGACCAACTACACGACGTTCTTCCGCGAGTCGCAGCACTTCACGTGGCTGGTCGACAGCTGGCTCGCGCCGCGCAAGGCCGCCCGGCTCCTGCGGGTCTGGTGCGCCGCCTGCGCCACCGGCGAGGAGGCGTACTCGCTGGCGATCACGCTGCGCGAGGGCGTCGAGAAGCTCAACAGCCCGGCGACGGTCGAGCTCGCGGCCTCGGATCTGTCGCTGCGCGCGCTCGACGTCGCCAAGGCCGGCGTCTACCCCGGCGGCCACGTCGCGAGCATGGATCCGGCGCGCGTGCGGCGCTGGTTCCAGCGCGGGGTCGGTTCCAGCGACGGCACGATCAAGGTCAAGCCGGAGCTCCGCAACCCGATCCGCTTCGGGCGCCACAACCTGCTCGCGACCGCGCCCTTCGAGGGGCTCGATCTGATCTTCCTGCGCAACGTGCTCATCTACTTCGACGACCCGACCCAGGCGCAGGTGATCGCGAACATGCGCAGCGCGCTCGCGCCCGGCGGGTTCCTGGTGGTCGGGCACGCCGAGAACGTGCGGCGCATGAGCACCGGCTTCCGGCTGCACGGCCACACGATCCTGGAGAAGGTCTGATGGTGGCCGCGATGGCCAGCGCCGCCGGGGTCGCCCAGGTCGGCATCGGCGAGGCCGCGTGGGTCGCGGGTGCCGGCGTGCTCTCGACGGTCGGCCTCGGCTCCTGCGTCGCGGTCGTGATCCACGATCCGGTCGCGCGCGCGGGCGGGCTCGTCCACTTCCAGCTCGCCGACGCGACCAGCGATCCGGGACGCGCGCGTCAGCAACCGTTCCTCTTCGGGGATCACGGGATCTCCGCGCTGTCGCAGGCCCTCGCGTCGCTCGGCTGCGTGCCGGTGCGGTGCAAGGTCCAGGTGATCGGTGGGGCCTCGATGATGGCGCAGGTATCCGCCGCGCAGATCGGCAAACGCAACGTGCTCAGCGCGCGCAAGACCTTGTGGAAGCTTGGCTACCTCATCGAGCGGGAAGTGGTCGGCGGCGAGGTCAGCCGATCGGTCTCGCTCGACGTCGCCCGCGGCGACGTGATGATCCGCGAGTCTGGAGGTCGATCGTGATCGTGCTCGTCGTCGATGACTCTGCCGTCACCCGTTCGCTGATCCGGCGAACGATCAACCTCTCGGGCCTGCCGGTCGACGAGATCCTCGAGGCCAGCGATGGCGCCGAGGCGATCCAGGTGCTCGCGTCCCGCGGCGCCGACATCCTCATCACGGACATCAACATGCCCGGGATGAGCGGCGTCGATCTGGTGCGCGCGGTCCGCGGCGATCCGCAGCTCCGGTCGATCCCGGTGCTGGTCGTGTCGACCGATGGCAGCCACGCGCGCCGCCAGGTCATGGAGGGCCTGGGCGTCACGGGCTACCTGTCGAAGCCGTTTCGACCCGAAGACCTGCGCGCCCAGCTCGCCGGCGTCGTGCGAGGTGCCGCGTGAGCGCCGCCGTCGCCACCGTCGTCGCGCCGCGCGTCGAGCCCGCCGCGATCGCCGACGTGCTCCACGCCGCGCTCGCCGAGATCCTCGAGGTGAACGCGTTCGAGCTCACGGAGCCCTGCGACCCCGACGTCGCGCCCCCCGACGCGATCGGCGCCTCGATCGCCTTCCGCGGCCCGCCCTCGGGGACGCTGTACCTGTGGATCGAGCCCGCCGAGGCGCGGGCCTACGCCGCGACCAGCCTCGGCCTCGACGAGGTCGAGCCGGCGGTCCTGGCCGACGCGATCGCCGAGCTCGCCAACGTCGTCGCGGGCTACGTGCTGTCGCGGCTGTGGAGCGAGGTCTGCATCGCGATCGATCACGCCGTGGTCGGCGCGGCGCGCGCGGGCGTGCCGACGCCGGTGGTGGTGATGGGCGAGCACGGCCGGATCGGGGTGGCCATGGAGGTCACCGGAGCCGCGCCGTGACCTCGACCGCCGCGCCGAGC
>JAIOQA010000110.1 GCA_021413675.1 Deltaproteobacteria bacterium
GCGAGCGCGGCGAGCAGCGCATCCATCGACGGCCAGCGCGCGCCGGGCGCCGGTGCGAGGCCGCGGACGATCGCGTCGTGGATCGCGCGCGGCACGCGGGCGTCGCGCGGCGGCGGCTGCAGCTGGCCGCCCTCGATCGCCGCGATCAGCGTGGTCACCGGCGACGGATCGGTGCGCGGCGGCAGCGCGAACGGGCGCACGCCGTAGAGCGCCTCGAACGCCGACGCGCAGAACGAGAACTGATCGGCGCGCGCGTCGGCGTCCTGGCCGCGCAGCTGCTCGGGGCTCATGTACGCCGGCGTGCCGAGCAAGGCGCCGGTCATCGTGAGGTCGGCGATGCTCAGGTTGTCGACAGAGGCGCCGGGCGCGACCTCGGCGCCGCGCGGCACCAGCGACAGCTCGGCCACGCCGAAATCGCCGACGCAGACCCGGCCGCCGGCCCCGACCAGCACGTTGTCGGGCTTGAAGTCGCGGTGGACGATGCCGGCGGCGTGGGCCGCCGCGAGGCCGCGCCCGGCGTCGACCAGCATCGCGAGCCAGCGCCGCCAGTCGGCCAGCTCCGCCGCGGTGCGCTCGCGCATGAGCTTGCCGAGGGTGGTGCCCGGCACCAGCTCCATCGCGAGGAACAGCTGCTCGCCGGCCTGGCCCGCGTCGTAGACCGCGACGACGCCCGGATGCGAGACCTTGGCCATCGCGCGGGCCTCGCGCAGCAGCCGGGCCGCGGCGTCGGGCGCGCGCGCGAACTCCGGGTGCACGACCTTGATCGCGACCGGCCGATCGAGGTTCGGATCGCGCGCCGCCCACACCACGCCCATCGCGCCCGCGCCGAGCCGGTTGCCGAGCCGGTAGCGCCCGAGACGCACCCCCGGCTCGAGCGGCGCGACCGCGATGCCGGGCATCGAGCGATCGCGCGCCGAGTCGCTGGCCAGCGTCGGGGCGTCGCCGACGTCGAGCGTGGGGTCGAGCGCGTCGATGTCCGTCCGCTCCCCCATGCCGGGGCGAGTATACGCCCGGACTGACCCGCGTCAGAGCTGGCCCGCGGCGCGATACGCCGCGGCGGTCTCGGCGAGGCGCGCGTCGAGCGGCGCCGCGGGTGCCCAGCCGAGCTGATCGCGCGCCTTGCCGGTCGCGCACACCCAGTCGCCGGCGAGCGCCTCGCGGGCCTTGTCGCGCGAGAACAGATCGTAGCCGCCGAGCCGGCCGATGGCCTCGCCGATCAGCGCGCCGGCCCACACCGCCACCGCGGGCGCCGGCACGACCAGCGCGCGTGGCCGCCCGACGGCGATCGCGATCCGGCGCGCGAGCTCGCCGATCGCCGGCGACTCGTCGGCGCCGCCGAAGTAGATGCCGGCGCCGACGCCGTCAGGCGTGAGGGTCTCGCCGCGGACGCCGGCGGCGCGGAGAAGCTGGACCAGATCGGTGACGTGGATGAGGGACACGCGCCCGCGGCCGGGGGCGACCGCGAGGCCGCGCGCGGCCATGCGGAAGGCCGGCAGCATCGCCTGGTCGCCGCCGCCGAACACCACCGGCGGCCGCACGATCGTGATCGGCACGCGCGCCGCGAACTCGCGCGCGGCCTGCTCCCCGGCCAGCTTCGATGCGCCGTAGCGCGACACCGGCGCCGGCGGATCGTCCTCGGTGCGCGTGCCGCGCGCGGGGCCCGCGGCGGCGACCGACGAGGTCGCGACCACGCGCGGCGGACGCGGCGCGGCGGCCACCGCGCTGCACACGTTGCGCACGCCGACCGCGTTGGTCGTGAGGAAGTCGGGGTGCCACGGCGAGCCGAGCATCGCCGCCAGGTGGAACACCACGTCGACGTCGGCTACCGCCGCGGCCAGCGAGGCCGGATCGGTGACGTCGCCGATCGCGAACGCGCGCGCGGCGACGCCCTCGCGGTTCGAGGTCTTGCGGACCAGCGCGACGACGTCGTCGCCGGCGTCGGTGAGCGCGCGACACAGGTGACGGCCGATGAAGCCGGTGGCGCCGGTGACCAGGGCTCGCATGCCCCGGTGGTAACACGCTACGGCATCGCCGATGGGCCGCGCTGGTAGCGCCCGTGATACGCGAGCGAGGCCCACTCGATCTTCGGCGCCGACGCGAAGCCGAGCGCGACCGCGGCCGCGCCCAGCCGGATGCCTGCGGACCGCTGGTAGGCCAGCGTCGCGCGCAGCTGCAAGGGCGTCATGACGCCGATCTCGACGAGGTACTGGCCGAAGCCCGAGGCGGTCGGCCGGCGCGTGTCGACGAGGTCGTCGTCGTCCTCGATCGTGCGGGGATCGGGCGCGTGCCCGACGGTCGCGAACCGCGGCGCGGAGCGCGCCATGCCCGCCTCGCTGCCGCGCGCCACGCGCAGCTTGGTGCGGGTCGGCGCGTCCGCGATCGGATCGGGCGCTGGCGCCGGCGCCGGCGCGAAAAAGTGGCCAACCGCGGCACCGGCCGCCGGGAGTTTTTCCGGTGCCGCGGTTGGCCGAGCCATGTCATCGACGAGGGCGAGCCACTCGAGGGTCTCGCGGTCGTCGGGATCGAGGCGCTGGGCCTCGCGCAGGAAGATCGTCGCGGACGCCAGCTCGTCCTTGCGCGCCGCGAGCTCGCCGAGGAGGCGATACGCGGTGCCACAGCGAGGGTCGGTCCGGAGCACGTGGCCGAGGTCGGCCTGGGCCTCGAGGTCGCGGCGCAGCGCCAGCGCGGCGCGCGCCCGGAGCAGGCGGAGCGGGACGTGATCGGGTTCGACGTCGATGGCGTCGGTCGTCACCGCGACGACGCACGAGTAGTTGCGGGACCGGAACAGCTCGAGCGCCGCTCTCATCACGCTGGCCGTATCCACGCTCGACCATTGAGCAAGGCACGGGCCAGCGGGCCTGCGGCGCAAGCGCGCATCATCACGGGCCTGCCGCGCGATCTCCCTGGGGCCGGGTCGCCCAGCGCCGGGACTCGCGTCCCACCGCCCTGCCATCCGCACTTCCTCCTCGCCCCCGCTGCGACTGGCAGGCCCCGCCCCGCCCCTGCATACTCGACCGGTGCTCCGCCCGGCCACTGCCCTGCTCGCGGTCCTCCTCGCCGCGGCCCCGGCGCGCGCCGACGATCGCGACTACTGGGCGGACCTCGTCGATCCCCACGGCGACGAGATCCGCCTGATCACCGACAAGGCGGCCCAGCTCCAGGGCCAGGCCTCGAACCTCGCGCTCTACGACAGCGATCCGACCGGCGTCCAGCGCGCCCGGCTGCTCGACGACGCCTACGGCATGCTGCGCTACGCCCGGCGGCTGGCGCCCCACAACGCGACCGTGCTGCTCGCCCTGGGCCGGGTCGCCGACGACGGCGGGCGGGTCGCCGCGGCGGTCGAGGCGCTCGAGGCCTACACCCGCGAGACCGATGCCGTCCTGCCCGACGCCAGCCTCCGGCTCGGCAAGCTCTACCTGCGGCTCGGCGATCCCGAGCGCGCGGTCCGGTCGCTGCGCGGCGTCCGCGCCGACACCAGCGGCGGCGCCGGCCCGCTCTACCTCGCGGCCGCGCTGACCGCCGCGGGCCGCGTCGACGACGCCACCGACGCGCTCGACCGCCTGGTCGGCGGCCCCAACGCGTCGGTCTCGGACATGCCGGTGCTGTGGTTCGCGCTCGCGGTCACCTACGATCGCGACGAGCAGCTGTCGGCCGCGTACCGCGTCGTCGAGCAGCTGCAGTCGGCGATGGGCACCGAGTACGGCCGCCAGCTGCAGCAGTCGATCACCGCGATCGACTTCGTGCCGGCGCTCGACCGGCGCTACTACCAGGCGTTCCTCTATGAGACCGCCGGCTACCTCACCGAGGCGCGCGCCGAGTGGCTGAACTACGCCGCCGGCGGTGCGCGCGCGCCGTTCCGCGGTCGCGCCCTGGCCCACGTCGCGGAGATCGACCGCATGCTCGCCGAGGCCCTCGCCCTGCGCGCCAAGGTCCACGCCGAGGCCCGCGCCCACCCCGCCCCGCCGCCGCCGCGCCGGAGGATCGAGCCGTGAGGGTGACCGCCGCGATCGCGCTGACCCTGACGCTCGCCGCCCCGGCCCAGGCCAGCGGCTTCTGGGAGCGGTCCGACGAGGATCCCGACGCCGAGGTCGCGCGCGTCAACTACGAGCGCGAGATGGAGCTCGGCAACGAGTACGCGATCCAGGCCGCCAACCGCGGCGCGTCGTCGCTCGGCCTCGGCAAGCTGGTCATGCGCGCGTTCCGCGCCTACGAGAACGCAGCGCTGGCCCGCCCCGACGCCGCGGAGCCGCACTACCTCGCCGGGCTCGTGCTCTGGAGCTTCTTCAACTGCGGCGCGAGCGCGAACCCGATCTGCCGCAACGGCAACCAGGATCCCTCGATCGCCGAGCGCATCGCGACCCACTGGACCGCGTTCGAGAAGCTCGCGCCGCTCGATCCGCGGATCGACGCGAGCTTCCTGTTCGAGCGCGCGCTCGCCCACACCAACGTCGCGACCAGGGAGCACCTCGTCGCGGCGATCGACGACTACCTCGAGTCCTTGCGCCGCACCGATCTGATCCGGATCAATGTGGCCAACGCCTACGGCAACCTCGCCGAGAATTACATGATGGTGGGGCGGCTCGAGGAGGCGCTCGCGACCTACCCCGAGGCGATCCGGCTGCGGCCGAGCACGACCACGATCTACGGCTACGCCGTCGCGCTCGATCGCGACGAGCAGGGCACCAAGGCGCGCGAGCTGATCGCCGACCTCGGCCCCAGCGCGTTCGAGGAGTTCAAGCGCTCGGTCGAGAGCGGCGAGGCGTTCTACGTGCCGCTCGGCGAGGTCTTCTACTACTTCGCGCTGGCCGAGGAGTCGCTCGGCGATCCCGAGCGGGCGATGGCCGACTGGGATCGGTTCCTGGCCTCGGGCGCGCACGCCGAGTTCGCGGCGCGCGCCAGGGCCAACCGCGACGCCCTCGCCGCGCGGAAGCCGCGCAAGTGAGCCGCGCCGCGATCGCGCTCGGCGCGCTCGCGCTGACGGCGACCGCGCACGCCGCGCCGCGGGTCGCGCCGCCGCGCTATCCGCCGCCGGTCGTCGATCCCGACGCCACCGACGACGGCCGCTCCGAGTTCTGGGACGCCGCGCTCGAGCCCGGCCTCGCCCACCACCGCGAGCTCCTGACGCGCGCGCGCCGGTTGATCGAGAGCCGCGATCTCGAGCCGCTGGCCGAGGCGGTCGAGCTACTCGAGGAGGCGACCGCGCTCCTGCCCCGCCGCGCCGATGGCTTCTGGTATCTCGGCGTGGCGCGCGAGGCGCGCGGCGACTGGGCCGGCTGCGCCGACGCGTATGGCCGGGCCCAGGCCCTCGATCCGAGCTTCGTCGCGAAGCCGCCGCTGCGCCGCAACGCCGCGCTCGATCACGCGCTCGGCGTGTGCCTGGCGCGCGCCGGCAAGCTCGAGGACGCGCGCCTGCACCTGCGCCGCCTGACCCAGGCGGTGGCCGCGGGCGCGACCGCCGACGCCGACAGCTGGCTGCGGCTCGGCGAGGTCGACATGGCGCTCGGCCGGCTCGGCGACGCCCAGGACGATCTGGGCCGCGCCGCCGAGGACGCGGCGATCTCCGCCGACGTCCACTGGGCGATGGCGGTCGCGTTCGATCGCGCGCGCAAGGACGGCGACGCCGATCGCGAGCTCGAGACCGCGCTGCGCCTCGATCCGACGCGCACGCGGGTCGCCGCGCCCGGCGTGCCCTACCTCGACGATGCCGAGGGCTTCTACTACCAGGGCCTGGCCGCGATCGCCGGCGACGCCCCGGAGCAGGCGCTGGTCTATCTGCGCCAGTTCCTCGCGCTCGCGCCGCACAGCCCGTGGCAGGCGCGCGCAGCGGTCCACCTCGCCGATGCTGCCAGCACGCGCTGGGCCGATCGGGTCGAGGTCCGCGGCACCTCGGCGGTCGAGACCGCGAAGGCCCAGGCGGTGATCGGCCTTGCCTGGCCGAGCCTGACCGAGTGCGTGCGGGCGACCCCGCGGGTGCTCATCCAGGTGCGGGTCACGAGCCTCGGCCCGGGCGCGGGTCGCGGCCGCGACGCGCCGGCGCCGGGGACCCGCGCGGTCGCGCTGACCACGTTCGGCGCCGACGACGATCAGCTCGCCGCCGCCCTCGCCTGCGTCGAGCGCGTGGCGTCGGGGCTGGCGTTCCCGCGGCCGACCGAGGCCTACGGCTACGTGCGGCTGTCGTTCCCGGTCGTCGCCCCCTGAGCGGCGAAGCTGGTTCGACCGGTACGCCGATCCGGATCGCGCGATCGCGCCGACGCAGGTCGTGCTAGCGTTTCACTCGGCGGTCGACAAGAGCGTGTAGCTGCATGTTGCAGCGCGTGACTCCCCATCCGGCACGCCATGACAAAGAAAGCTGGGCGATATGACGACGACCAGTCGCGTCAACATCCACACCCTGCGGCAGATGAAGGAGCGCGGCGAGAAGATCGCCGTCCTCACCGCGTACGACGCCACGTTCGCGCGGTTGCTCGACGAGGCCGGCGCCGACGTGCTGCTCGTCGGTGATTCCCTCGGCATGGTGATCCAGGGCCACGAGACCACGCTGCCCGTGACGATCGAGGAGATGGCCTATCACTGTCGTGCGGTCGCGCGCGGCGCCCGGCGCGCGCACGTCGTCGGCGACATGCCCTTCATGTCGTATCAGGCCTCGATCGAGCAGGGCATGCAGAACGCCGGCCGCCTGATGAAGGAGGGCGGCTGTCACTCGGTGAAGCTCGAGGGCGGCGCGGCCCAGGCCGAGCTGGTCGCGCGCCTGGTCGCCGCCGGCATCCCCGCGATGGGCCACATCGGGCTCACGCCGCAGTCGTTCCACCAGCTCGGCGGCTTCAAGGTCCAGGGCAAGGATCCCGGCGGCCGCGCGCGCCTGCTCGACGACGCCCGCGCCCTCGACGAGGCCGGCGCGTACGCGATCGTGCTCGAGGCGATCCCCGCGGACATCGCGCGCGAGATCAGCGCGACCGTGAGCTGTCCGACGATCGGCATCGGCGCCGGCCTCGGCTGCGATGGCCAGGTGCTGGTGTCCTACGATCTGCTGGGCATGGACGAGTCGTTCAAGCCCCGGTTCGTGCGGCGTTACGCCGAGCTCGGCAAGACCATCAAGGAAGCGGTCGGCGCGTACGTCACCGACGTCCGCAGCGGCGCGTTCCCGTCGGACGCCGAGAGCTTCGCCGCGGGCAAGAGCGCGGCGGCCGCGGTGCCGCTGTACTCGACGCCGGCCGGCGCCAAACGATGAGCGTGTCGGTCCCGTTCGAGATCATCCGCGACCCGGCGGCGATGCGGGCGCGCGCCGAGGATCTGCGCCGCGACGGCAAGGTCATCGCCGTGGTGCCGACGATGGGCGCCCTCCACGAGGGCCACCTGTCGCTGATCCGGCTGGCGCGCGCGCGCGCCGACGTCGTGATCCTGACGATCTTCGTCAACCCGACGCAGTTCGGCCCGAACGAGGACCTGTCGCGCTACCCGCGCGACGAGGCCGGCGATCTCGCCCGTGCCCGGCCGTGCGGCGTCGATCTGGCGTTCTGCCCCGACGCCGCCGCGATGTACCCGGCCGGCGCGCAGACCTTCGTCGAGGTCCGCGAGCTGGCGCAGCCGCTGTGCGGCGCCTCGCGCCCGGGCCACTTCGCGGGCGTCGCGACGATCGTGACCAAGCTGTTCCACCTGACCCGCCCGCACCTCGCGGTGTTCGGCGAGAAGGACTACCAGCAGCTCGCGATCATCCGGCGCATGGTCCGCGATCTCGACTTCGGCATCGAGATCGTCGGCGGGCCGATCGTCCGGGAACCGGACGGCATCGCGATGAGCTCGCGCAACGCGTACCTGTCGGCCGCAGAGCGGGTGACCGCGCGCGCGCTGTCGGCGGGGCTCGCGGCGGCGCAGGCCGCGTTCGCCGCTGGCGAGCGCGACGCGGCGGCGCTGGTCGCGCTGGCCAAGGCGCCGATCCTGGCGGCGCCCGGCACGCGCATCGACTACGTCGAGCTGCGCGACGCCGACGCGCTGACCCCCATCGAGCGGGTCGCGCGGCCCGCGGTGCTGGCGATGGCGGTGTTCGTGGGCACGACCCGGTTGCTCGACAACCGGGTGTTCACGCCGTAGGAGCGCCGGCGCACCTCGGCCCGGCGTCGGAGTACGATGCGGGCATGGCGCCCTCCGCATCCGCTCCGGCCTCTCCGCGCACGCTCGCGATCGACATCGGTGGCACCGGCCTCAAGGCCCTCGTGCTCGCGCCCGACGGCGGCGCGCTCACCGAGCGCGCGCGCGTCGAGACCCCGCGGCCCGCGACCCCGGACGCGCTCCTCACCGCGCTCAAGCCGCTGGTCGCCGGCCTCGGCGACTTCGATCGGATCTCGGTCGGCTTTCCGGGCGTGGTCGTCGACGGCGTGACCCGGTCCGCGCCCAACCTGCACGAGACCTGGGCCGGCTTCGATCTGGCGCGCGCGATCAGCGACGCGTGGCGCAAGCCGGCGCGCGTCCTCAACGACGCCGGCGTCCAGGGCTACGGCGCGATCGAGGGCCACGGCGTCGAGATGCTGCTGACCCTCGGCACCGGCATGGGCTGCGCGGTCTACGTCGACGGCAAGTACGTGCCCAACCTCGAGCTCGCCCACCACCCGTTCCGCAACCGCCGCACCTACGAGGAGTACGTCGGCGTCGCCGCGCTCGAGGAGGTCGGCAAGAAGAAGTGGAACAAGCGGGTCCGCAAGGTGATCGCGCAGGTGCTGCCGATCTGGAACCCGCGCCGGCTCTACCTCGGCGGCGGCAACGCCAAGCACCTCAAGGGCGACCTGCCGCCCGAGGTCGCGATCGTCGCGAACGTCGCCGGGCTGCTCGGCGGCATCGCGCTGTGGCGCGACGCGGTCTAATGCTCGGGTGAATCGCGGAGGCGCGCGGCCACCGCCGGCCGCACCGCCATCGCCGGCGGCCCGCGCCGGCGCGCCGAGGTCGGCAGCCACTCCAGGCCGGCGCGCGCGACGACGATCGCGATCAGCCGATCGCTCGCGTCGGTGTCCGGCAGGCGCGCGACCACGCGACCGCCAGCGTGGATCGCGATCCGGCCGCCTCCGAGCACCGCGTCGATCGCCGCCCACGGCACGCGCTCGACCGCCACGCGCGCGATCGCCAGGCCGCCCTCGTGCGCTGCGATCCGCCAGGCCCGCCACGGCAAGAGCCGCGCGAGCCCGCCGAACGCGACCGCGGCCAGCTCGGCGCCCAGCTCCAGGGGATCGGCCACGTCGCACGATAGCTCGCGCCCCAGGCCCCGGCCATCGCGCCTCGCCGACGCCGGTTCGGGCGCACACGGCGCTCGCCGCCCGCGCCGCCGTGCTATGAGGTCCCCGACCCATGTGGGCCGCCGTCCGCGACATCTATCGGTCCTCGAAGAAGCGACAGGACATCAACTGGTTCACCCAGCACATCGCCCGGCCTCCCGCCGCGGTGGTGGTCTGGGGGCTGGCCGGCACGCCGGTCACGCCCAACCAGGTGACGTTCCTGTCGATGGTGGTGTGCGCCGGGGCTGGCGCGATGCTCGCGCTCTTGCCCGGCCACCTGTGGCTGGTGCTCGCCGCCGCGGTCTACGAGCTGTCGTTCATCCTCGACTGCGCCGACGGCATGCTCGCGCGGATACGCAAGATCGCCTCGCCGCTCGGCCACCTGCTCGACTTCCTGATGGACGAGCTGAAGGCGATGCTCATCTTCGGCTGCGTCGCGATCCGCATGTGGCGCGACACCGGTGACGAGCGCCTCCTGCTCATCGGCATCGGCGGCGTGTTCTGCCTGGCCTCGGGCATCGCGCTGACCTCGTTCATGCGCCGGCCCGAGTACGGCGCGAAGCCACCCACCGAGGACGGCCAGCCCGCCGAGGTCGGCAAGCGCCGCGGCCCGGTCGGCATGGTGCTGAACGCGCTCGAGTGGTCGGCGCGGATCGTCGTGCACTACCCGCAGTACATCTGGATCTGCGCGGCGGTGAACCGCATCGACATCTACTTCTGGGCGTACGCCGCGGTCAACGTGCTCTACCTCGCCAAGGCGTTCCTGCAGATCGTGCTGCGCCTGGGCCGGTTCGCGCCGGCGAAGGCGGCGACGTGAGCGGCCGCGCCCCCAAGAAGGCGATCATCATCGCCGCCGGCCGCGGCCGCCGCCTCGGGCCGCACACCGAGGAGACGCCCAAGTGCCTGGTGCCGGTCGGCGCGCAGCCGATCCTGGGCTGGGTCGCGCGCGCGTTCGAGGCCGCGGGCATCGAGGAGCTGGTCATCATCCGCGGCTACCGCGGCGATCTGCTCGAGGCCGGCGCCCGCGCGCTGTGGCCGGGGCCGATCCGGTTCATCGACAACCCGGCGTGGCAGACCAACAACGTCCTGCTCTCGCTCGCGTACGCGCGCGCCGAGCTCGACGACGCCACGCTCGTCACCTACAGCGACATCATCTTCACGCCGGCGGTCGCGCGCGCGATCACCGCGGCGCCGGATGACCTCGCGCTCGTCATCGACACCGCGTTCAAGGACATCTACGTCGGCCGCACCGAGCACCCGCTGGACGAGGGCGAGGTCGCGGATCTCGATGACCGCGGCGGCGTGAAGCGCGTCGGCAAGCGCGCCCTGCCCGCCCACGAGGCCTACGGCGAGTTCATCGGCCTGGCCAAGCTGTCGGCCGCCGGCGCGCGGCTGTGCGGCGCGGCCCTCGACGAGCTGGCAGCGCAGTACGCCGAGCGCGAGGACGAGCCGTTCCAGCGCGCGGCGCGCTACCAGAACGCGTACCTCACCGATCTGCTGCAGCACCTGATCGATCGCGGCCAGCCGGTCGCGCCGGTCCCGATCGTCGGCCAGTGGCGAGAGATCGACACCGGGCAGGATCTCGAACGCGCGCGGCTCTTGGTAGAGTCGCAGGAGGAGTGGTCATGACGAAGGCGAAACTCGGACGCGTGGCGGCGCTGGTGCTGGGGCTGGGGCTGGCGATGTCGGCAACCGCCTGCGACAAGCCGAGCGAGGACGACTGCAAGCGCGCGATCGACAACATCAAGCGCCTGTCGGGCACCGAGAAGATGCTCGACGCCGAGAACACCGCGAGCTGGATCCGCAAGTGCCGCGGCAACTCGAAGCGCGAGACCGTGCAGTGCGCGATCGGCGCGCAGACCCGTGAAGGCCTCGAGAAGTGCGGCATCCCGATCGAGGCGCCGCCGCCGCCGCCTGCGGGATCGGGCTCCGGATCGGGCTCCGCGGGTTCCGGCTCGGGTTCGGGTTCCGCCACGCCGTGATCCGCCGGGCCGCAGGCGTCACGATCGCGGCGCTCGGCGTCGCGCTCGCGCTCGCCCGGCCCGCGCGCGCCGAGGATCGGGTGATCGCCGCGATCGCGCCCGACCCCGGCGATGTCCGCGCCGCGATCCTCGTCGGTCCCTCCGGCCAGGTCTTCGAGCCCAGCGCCACCGGCTGGCACCGTCCGACCGCGGGCGGCACCGCCGCCGCGATCGCGCACGTCGCGCGGCAGGGCGGCACGCTCTACGCGCTCGCGGCCACGGTGCCGCCGTTCCGCTGGCAGGGTGGCGCGTGGCACGCGGTGCCGCTCAAGGGCAAGCGCCGCGGCGACGCGGTCCCCGGCAGCGGCCCGGCGCCGGCGCTGGCCTACGGCAGGGCGATCGTCGTCGCGACCGCGACCGGCTGGCTCGAGGTCAGCGGCGCGCCGGCCGCGCCGACCGCGCTGTGGGCCGCGAGCGAGCGCGAGGTCTGGATCGCCGCGCGCGGCGCGATCTGGCGGCGGCGCGGCAGCAGCTTCACCCGCGTCACCACCGGCGCCGCGCTCACCGGCGGCGATGCGCCCTGGCGGCTCGACGGCGATCGCGCCCGCGATCTCGCCGCGGGCACGACCACGCGCGCGCACGGCGGCGCGGTGCTCGCGGC
>JAIOQA010000111.1 GCA_021413675.1 Deltaproteobacteria bacterium
GCGCCCGCGCCCGCGCCCGCACACCCCGCCACCGCGCACCGGCGCTGGCCGATCATCGCCGCGGCGCTGGCCGCGGCCGCCGCGACCGCGGTGATCGTCGTGATCGCGATGCGCCCCGCGCCCATCGCGCCGCCGCCGCCACCGCCGATGCCCATCGATCGCGGCCCGCTGCCGCCGCCGCCGCCGGACCCCGACCCGTCCTGGCGCGCCGCCTTCGACGCCGGCCGGCCGCGCGACGCGCGCGAGCAGCTCGCCGCCGCGATCGTCCGGAACCCGGACAACAACGATCTCGCCGCGCGCGCGCTCCTGCTCGATCTGATCATCAGCCGCGCCGACGCGCTCGACCGCGCCGCGCGCCTCAACGGTCGCACCGAGCCGCCGCTCCTCGCCGACGCGCTGGCCGCCGCCGCCGCCGTGCGGCGCGACGATCCCGAGGCCGCCGCCGAGGCGCTCGCCGGCGCGGTCCGCGCCGCCACGCCCGGCTCGCTCGACGAGCGGCTGCTGCGCCTGACCCGCGCGTCCCTGTATCGCGCCGCGAACCGGGTCGAGCTCGCGCGCACCGAGTACGCCGCGATCCTCGATCGCAACCCGGCGTTCGCGCCCGCGCTCGATCCGATGCTCGCGTTCCTGTACCGCGCCGACGACGCCACCTCGCTGACGGCCGCGTCCGCGCTCGTGCAGGGCTACGCCACCGCGGCCCCCAGCGCGCCCGATCTGCCGCTGCGCCGCGCGCGCCTCGCGATCGCGCGCCGCGCCTACGGCGACGCGCTCGCGATCTACGATCGCTACGTCAACGATCACCCGGGCGACGTCACGATCGCCGCCCAGCGCGGCGACCTGCTGGTGCTGACCGGCAACCCCGGCGCCGCGGTCGCCGCCTACGCCGCGATCCCCGAGCCGAGCGAGCGCGCGGTCGCGATCGCCGGCGCCCTCGCCCACGCCAACTACGACACCGCCTGCTCCCTGACCGTCGCGATCGACGCCTATCCGCCGCACGGCGCGCGCGCCGGGCTCGGGTCGCTGGTCGTCGACGCGGCGCTCCTGGCGCGCATGACCGACGACAAGGTGCTCGCGAAGAAAGCTCTCGCCGCGCTCGCGACCTCCACCGACCCCGCCACCGATGGTGCGCGCGAGTTCGCGGCCGCGGTCGCTCGCGCGCTCGGCCTGCCGGCGCCGCCGCCCGGCGAGCTCGACAAGCGCGCGTTCCTGATCGCCGATGCGTTCGGGACGATCGAGGTCGGCCTGCTGCCCGAGCTGGTCGGCGACACCGCGCCCGCCGCCCTCGACGCGCCCGGCGTCTCGCCGCACCTCGCGCCGGTCCTCTTGTTCATGCGCGCGCAGAACGAGGCCGGCACCGGCGACGTCCAGGGCGCGCTCGCGACCCTGTCGCGCGTGCTCGAGCCCGCGACCTACCAGCCCACCCGCGGCCTGGTCTACGGCCCGGCGATGCAGCTCCGCGCGTCGCTCCTCGATCGCGCGGGCCGCAAGGACGAGGCCCGGGCGGTCCGCCAGGCGCTCAAGGCGATGTCGGCGATCGAGATGACGGTCGCCGACGACTGCAGCAAGTAGCGCCGCAGATCACACCGCGGCGCCGTGCCGCGCGTGGCGGACCGGCAACGCTGCTAGCATGCGCGGCCGGAGGGAACATGCGCTGCACTCCTGTGCTCGCGGCGATCGCCGCGTGCGTCACGCTCATCGTCGCGGGGTCGGCCTCGGCCGACACGATCAAGACCGGCGGCAACGTCATCAACGAGACCTGGACGCCGGCGGGCAACCCGTACGTCGTGCAGGGCGATCTCACGGTGCCGAGCGGCTCGTTCCTGACCATCCAGGCCGGCACGATCGTGCAGTTCGCGTCGAGCGACAGCCAGGGCAGCGGCCTCGACAGCGGGCGGGTCGAGCTCATCGTGCGCGGCACGCTCGACGTGCAGGGCACCGTGATGGCCCCGGTGACGATGTCCGGCGCAGCCTCCGGCGCGTGGTACGGCCTCGAGCTCGACACCACCGCGGCCAGCGTGTCGCTCGCCAACCTCACGATCACGAACCCGGCCCGCGGCGTCAGCTACGGCGCGACCGGCGCGACGTTCTCGTCGACCAACCTGATCGTCCAGAGCGCCTCGCAGTACGGCCTCTACGCCAGCGCGGGCAGCCCGACCATCGACGGCTTCACCGCGATCGCCGCCGGCAGCGCCGGCGTCTACGTCGACCTCGCCGGCGCGCTGACGCTCACGAGCTGCGTGCTCCGCAACAACGGCGGCTACGGCATCGAGTTCGCGCCGACCAGCGGCGCCCGCGCGCTCACCGTCACGAACTGCTCGATCAACGCCAACGGCTCGTACGGTATCCGGACGCTCGCGTCGACCGCCGGCACCGCCACCATCACCGGCTCGATCATCACCAACCACACCGCCTATGGCGTCGCGCGCAGCGACAGCTCGACCGTCACGACGACGTACTCGGATGTCTGGAACAACAGCTCCGCCAACTTCCTAGGCGGCACCCAGAGCAACAACCTCGCGTCGAACCCGCTCTTCGTCTCCACGACCAACCTGCGCCTGACCTCGAACTCGCCGGCGCGCTTCGGCACCAGCGCGATGACCGATCAGGGCGCCCTGCCCTACGTCGCCGACGCCACGCCCGGCCTCTACGGCACGCTCTGGGTCCCGACCACCCTGTCGCTCGCCCAGAGCCCCTTCACCGTGCCCGGCGATCTCACCGTCGCGCCCGGCGTCACGCTCACGATCCCCGCCGGCGTCACGCTGTCGTTCGCGTCCTCGGATCTGATGTTCGCCGGCATCGACCCCGGCCGCCCCGAGCTCCAGGTCTCCGGCGCGCTGGTCGCCGACGGCACGCCCGCGTCCCCGATCGCGCTCACCGGCACCGCGTCGGGCGCCTGGTACGGCGTCGAGCTCCTGCCTGCGGCCGCCGGCTCGCTCCTCGACAACGTCGTCATCACCAACCCGGCCCGCGGCCTCTCGCTCTACGCCACCGGCGCCAACACGCTCTCGGCGATCACCGTCCAGAGCGCCTCGCAGTACGGCCTCTACGCCGCCGCCGGCAGCCCCACCGCCGATGCCTTCACCGCGATCGCCGCCGGCAGCGCCGGCGTCTACGTCGACCTCGCCGGCGCGCTGACGCTCACGAACTGCGTGCTCCGCAACAACGGCGGCTACGGCATCGAGTTCGCGCCGACCAGCGGCGCCCGCGCGCTCACCGTCACGAACTGCTCGATCAACGCCAACGGCTCGTACGGCATCCGGACGCTCGCGTCGACCGCCGGCACCGTCACCGTCGCCAACTCGATCATCACCAACCACACCGCCTACGGCGTCGCGCGCAGCGACAGCTCGACGGTCACGACCACGTACTCGGATGTCTGGAACAACAGCTCCGCCAACTTCCTCGGCGGTACTCAGAGCAACAACCTCGCGTCGAACCCGCTCTTCGTCTCCTCGACCAACCTGCGCCTGACCTCGAACTCGCCGGCGCGCTTCGGCACCAGCGCGATGACCGATCAGGGCGCCCTGCCCTACGTCGCCGACGCCACGCCCGGCCTCTACGGCACGC
>JAIOQA010000112.1 GCA_021413675.1 Deltaproteobacteria bacterium
GCTCGCGATCGTCGGGGCCGGCGCCGGCCAGCGCGTCGACGACCGCGCCGACCAGCGCGTCGGCCTTCGCGAACTCGGGATCGGCCCGGTAGACCATCAGGTACGTGCGCAGCGGCGCGCGCTCCGCGCCCTGCCCGACCGCGTGCAGCGCGCGCACGACCTCGACCGCGTCGGCGATCGACAGGGACGGCGACCACAGCTGCCCGAGCAGCGCCTGGACCGCGCCGGTCCGCGCCGCGGCGTCGAGGGGCTTGTCGCCGAGCGCGGCGACCGCACGCGCGACCGGCCCGATCGCCGCGGGCTGGGTGTTGGCGATCAGATCGGCCTTCACCGAGAGCGCCTCGATCAGCGCCGGCAGGCCGCCGACGTCGGCGCGCGCGACCAGCACGCTGGCCACCGTGTCGCGCAGCTTGGCGGGGGTGCGCTCGTCGGCGAGCATGCCCAGCAGATCCTTGGTGACCTGCTCGCCCGGCAGGTGCGCGAGCGTGCCGACCGCGAGCTCCTTGACCGAGTCGAAGCGCGCGTCGCGATCGCGGGCGATCGCGACCAGCGCCGCCACCGTCGACGGCGCCTCGTCGGTGCCGCGCGGAGCCCAGCCCTCGGCGTCGAAGGTCGCGCCCAGCACCGGCGCGCCGGCGACGTCGATCGCGGCCCGGCCGCGGACCGCGCCGGTCTCGGGATCGAGCGCGACGACCTCACCCGCCGCGGAGATCGCGGCGATCACCGCGCCGCCGGTCGGCGCCGCGCGCCACACGATGCGCGTGCGATCCGCCGCCGAGTAGCCGGCCTGGACCGCGTCGAAGCCGTCGGGCGCGTAGGTCACCTTCGCGAGCTGCGCCGGGACCTTCGCGGTGCCATAGGTCGACTTCGCCCGCGCGCCCGAGGCCGCCGCGGGATCGAGCCGGAACACGCCGGCCTTCGAGCCGAACCACGCGCCGTCGGCGGTCGTGGTCACGAACGAGATCTCCTGATCGATGCCGCGGATCCGGGTCAGCTGCTTGCCGGTCGCGCCGTCGAGGATCGAGAGCCACTGGGTCAGGAACGGCGCCATCACCAGGCCGCCCTGGGCGCTCGGCGCGCCGAGCTGGCCGGGCGAGTCCGCGCGCCACAGCTCCTTGCCGCTCCCGCCGTCGAACGCGACCAGCCACCAGGTCGGCTTGACCTGATCGCCGCTCTGGTAGACGACGTACGCGCGGCGATCGTCGGCGGTCGCGCCGACGAACGTGCCGTCGATCGCGGCGTGCCAGCGGGGCGCGCCGTCGGCGAGGCCGCGCGCGACCAGATCCTTGCCCTCGCGCGAGACGACGAAGTCGGCGCCGACCGCGACCCGCGACTGGACGTCGGCCTCGACCGACCACGCGGCCTTGCCCTTGCCGAGATCGTAGGCGACCAGGTGGCGGGCCTTGCCGCCGGTGACCGCGAAGACCATCGGCGAGCCACCGCCGTTGTGCGGCGCCAGCGCGGCGGGTAGCTTGCGGACCGCGAGCGCCTGGGTCAGCGCGGCGCTGTCGTTGTCGTCGGACGTGAGCCCGAAGACCTGGGCGCCGCCGCAGGCGGCGAGCGCGGCCGCGAGCGCGACCGCGGCGAGATGTCCGGACACCGGACGGACGATCGACTTCATTGCCGACTTCACTGGCCACCTCCGCTGATGCGCGCCTCGACCACGGCCTCGGCCTCCTTGCGCGACTGCCGGGGCGGCTTCTCGGGCGTGGCCTCGACGTAGTCGGTGAGCGCGGTCGTGGCCTCGGCGCCGGGCACCTTGGCCAGCGTGCGCACGACCTGGACCCGCGCCGGCTCGGGGAAGTCGGCGCGGCGCAGGATCTTGCCGAGCGTGAGCGCCAGCACCGGCGCGGGCGCGGTGCCGAGGTGCTCGCCGATCGCGTGGGCCATGTCGGCGTCGGCGAGCGCGGCGAGCGCGGGCGGCGCGGCGCTGTCGCCGCGATCGAGCAGCGCCATCAGCCGATCCACGCCCTCGCGGATCTTGCCGGTCGCGACCGCGTTCGCGGCGGCGTCGCGGACCGCCTGCTCGTCGTCGCCGAGCGCGGCGACCGCGGCCTTGCGGGCCTGCGGATCGGGGTACGCGCCGAGCGCGCCGACCGCGGCCGCGCGGACCTGATCGTTGCGATGGCCGGCGTACAGCACGAGCATCGCGGCGTCGGGCGGCGCGGGGTGCGCGGCCAGGGCGCCGAGCGCCGCGGCCGCGACCTCGGGCGCCACGCCGGTGGCGAGCGCGTCGAGCAGCGCGTCGTGGGCGGCGGGATCGCCCGAGCGACCGAGGGCCTTCGCGGCATCGGCGGCGGCGCTGGCGTCCGCGCCGACCAGGCGGGCGGCCTCGGCGGGCACGTTGACCGGCGCGGCCTTGGCGGCCGCCGCGGGCTTGGCCGGCGCCGCGGGCTTGGCCGCACCGCCGGGGGCGGCGATCACCGACGTCCCGACGGCGGCGCCAAGGGCGACCGTCAGGACGACCTGACCGAGACGAAGCGAACGAGTAGACATGCGATCCCCTTGCAGCGGGGACGCCGACGTCGACGCCGACGGGACCCCGCCTGGGCCGCGTGGTACCGCAGCCTCCGCGCCGAATCAATGGCGCGGACGGCGCAGGTTGGGCAGCTGCGGGCCGTTCACCGGCCCCGCACAGCGGGCCCCGGGATCACTCGTCGCCGTTGCCCTTGGTGTCCTCTTCCGAGAAGTCGACCTTGCCGGACGCCTTCTCGGCCTCGCCGAGGATCTTGAACTTGCCGGTCGCGAGCACGGTGCCGTGCGACTCGATCGTGACCATCAGCTGCTTGTTGACGCCGAACTGCTTGCGCTCCAGCACCATCGACGACACCAGCGAGCGCTGGCCGCGCTCGTCGAGGTACTGGTCGAAGCTGGCCATCATCACGCGCGGCTGGCCCGGGGTGATGTCGTAGAGCTTGGCCTGGACTTCCACGTCGTTGAGCGGCTTCTTGAAGAACGCGGCGAAGTGGATCTTCCACTGCTTCTTGTCCTTGTCCTCCTGGAAGTTGGACTTGGACTGCTTGCGCAGGGCGGCGATGTAGGCGTTCGCGCTCTTCGCCGACATGGGATAGCGCTTGTCGCTGGTGAGCACCTTGCCGCCGAAGACCGCCTCGGGCGGCTGGGCCTGGGCCGGGGCGCTGGTACCGATGAGTGCGACAAGCGAGACGAGAATGGCGAGGGCGGTTGCGCGCATGGACTCCCCTTGAGGGCCAGTGAGACGCGGATGGTAGCCGCCGTATTCGACGCCGCAAAGCGGATTGCGCTGGCCGGGGCTGACGATCGCGGCGTCGGGACGCTCCGCACGCGCCGCTCGATCGCCCTCGTCACTCGCCGGGGCGCGACGAACTCGTCACCGACCGGTCGCGGAGGCGGGTGTATCGTGCCGCCATGTCGATCACGCGGCGCGACGCGCTCAAGTCCCTCGGTGCCCTCGCCGGCGCCGCCACCGCCAGCCGGATCCTCCCGGCGTGCGGCGCCGACACCGAGTACCCGGCGACGATCGTCGTCATGATGATGGAGAACCGCTCCTTCGATCACTTCTTCGGCTCGCGCAAGCTGGTCGAGGGCAAGGGCAGCGACGGCCTGGTCGCGGGCATGAAGAACCCGAACCGGCTCGGCGTCGACGTGGGGATCTGGCCGGCGACCGAGGACACCCTGTGCGTGATCGATCCGCCGCACGGCTGGGACGCGGCGCGCGTCCAGCTCGCGGGCGGCGCCTGTACCGGCTTCCTCCAGGCCCACCAGGACGATCACAACAGCGACACCGCGATCGAGCCGATGCAGTACCTGCTGCGCGAGCACGTGCCGGTGAGCTACGCGCTCGCCGACGCCTACACGATCTGCGATCGCTGGTTCTGCTCGGTGCTCGGCCCGACCTGGCCCAACCGCTACTACTGGCACACCGGCACCTCCGACGGCATCACGGCCAACAAGCTGCCGTCGTCGGGCGGCATCACCTGGCCCTCGATCTACGATCGCCTCAACGCCGCGGGCGTCGAGTGGATGTACTACTACGGCGACTTCCCGGTGGTCGCCGCCGACACCGACCTCGACAAGACCGGGCGCATCAAGCGCTTCGAGGACTTCGCCGACGACGCCAAGGCGGGCAAGCTGGCGCCGGTCGTCTACATCGATCCCGCGTTCTCGCTCAACGACGACCACCCGCCGCACTACCCGATGCTCGGCCAGCAGCTGATCGCGTCGGTCTACTCGGCGCTCGCGTCGTCGCCGCAGTGGTCGAAGTCGCTGATGGTCGTGACCTACGACGAGAACGGCGGCTTCTTCGATCACGTCGCGCCGGGCAAGACCGCCGACGAACGCGCCGCCGAGGGCTTCGACCAGCTCGGCTTCCGCGTGCCCGGCATGCTCGCCGGCCCGTACGTCAAGCAGGGCTACGTCAGCTCGGTCTCGTACGACCACACCTCGGTGCTCAAGCACATCGAGAACACCTTCGCGCTCGAGCCGCTGACGATGCGCGACGCGGCCGCCGTCGATCTCAGCGACTGCCTCGATCTCGATCGCATGGCCAAGGGCCAGGCGTCGAAGCCGATCCAGCTGCCGGCGGTGATGGTCGACGAGTCGATGCTGCCCGACCGCTGCTTCAACTCGGGCTCGGCCGCCGCCGGCCTCATCCACCACGACGTCCTCGCGTGGGCCGACGCCAACCAGGCGCTCATCGGCAAGTACGATCGCCGCGGCAACCTCGGCGACTACGTGCGCTCGATCGACGCGATGCTGCGCCGCGCGAACGCCGGCGGCATCCGCTGGGGCCGCTAGCGCTGTAACCGCGCGCGGTTTGCCAGCGTCCGTCCCTGTGCCACACTCGTCAGCGCACTCCGTTCGCCGCAACGCCACTCACCACTCCGAGGGATCCATGAAGAAGCTCGTCTCCGCACTCGCCGCGACCGTCGCCTTCGCCATCGCCACCCCGGCGGTGTTCGCCTGCCCGGGCATGGACCACGAGAAGGCCGCGGACAAGACCACCGACGCGACCAAGACCGCCGACAAGGCGCCGGCCAAGAAGGCCGATGACAAGCCGGCCGCCGCCCCGGTGAAGGCGAAGGACACGGTCAAGAAGCCGACCGCGACCGCGAAGGCCGGCTGATCCTTCTACTCACGTGACGCGAATGACGGGCTGCCTCGGCAGCCCGTTCTGCGTTTCGGCGCCGCGGGCCGAGCGATCGCTCAGACCAGGATATCGAGCAGCTGTGCGCGGGTCAGGTAGCCCTCGAGCGTGGCCGCGTACTCGTCGATCAGCAGATCGAGCTCGAGGGTCACGCGCCGCTCCGCGCCGCGCAGCACCGTGCCGCTGACCGGCACGTCGGTGCCCGCGAGCTCGAGCACGCCCGACAGCCAGGTCCCGGCGGCCGGCATCGACGCGTCGGGCCAGACGACCGAGAGGTGCGTGCGCGAGACCTCGCACACCGCGGCGATGCCAGCGTCGACGCGCAGCCGCGCGTTCACCGCCGACGGCGGCTCGACCCGGTAGTTCACGCGCCGGTTGTGCGTGATGAGCTGATCGAGGCTGTCGTGGATCGGCGCCGACAGCGGCGTGTCGACCGCGTCGAGGACCAGCCCGCGCAGGCGCTTCAGCTCCTTCTGGGTGCGCACGATGTTCTGGCGCATGTCGGCGAGCCGGCGCTGATCGCGGTTGACCTTGTCGGCGACCACCTCGAGCAGGTTCACGAGGAACCGCACGCCCAGCTCCTGGTTGATCGCGAAGAACTCCTGCACCGTGCGCGCGTCGAGCTTCCACAGCACCGCGCCCTCGGCGACCACCGCGCGGCAGTTGCGGCGCAGCCCGGTCAGCGCGCCGAGCTCGCCGATCAGCGCCGGCGGGCGCAGCCGGTAGAGATCATCGCCGGGCCGCTCGAGCGAGACCTCGCCATCGGCGAGCAAGTAGAACGCGGTCGCGGGCTCGTCGACCTCGAACAGCACGCCGCCCGGGCCGGGCGTGGCGGGCGCGAACAGCGCCGCGATCTCGGCCAGCTCGTCGTCGGAGAATCCGCGGAACAACGGGATGGTGCGCAGATCAGCAGAGCGCGGGGCAGTCGACATGCGCGCACTGTACACCCGCCTCACGCATGGCGCGGGCGCGCGCGGCGATCGGCACGCGCGACCGCGACGCGCTATCGTGCACCTCATGCGCTGGGCGGCCGCTGTGCTCGTGATCGCGTGGGGCTGTGCGAAATCGCCCGCGGGCGAATCCGCACGGGTCGATCCATCGACCGCCATCGCGCCGCTCGACGCCGGCACTCCCGACGCCGCGCCGCTCGTCGACGGCGGGCCCCTGCCCGCGCACCGCGATCTGCCCGACGTGGCCGCGGCGATGCGCGAGATCCTCGCGACCCACCCGCGCGTGATCGGCTTCGGCGAGCTGCACGCGCGCACCGATCGCGCGCAGGTCGCGTCGTCGCTCGCGCACTTCACGGACGAGGTGCTGCCGCTGGTCGCCGATCAGCTGAGCGACCTCGTGCTCGAGACCTGGGTCGTCGACAAGCAGTGCGGCGCGGCGGGCACCGCGGCGACCGCGCAGGTCGAGAGCGCGATGCGCCGTCCGGCCGCGACCAAGAGCGAGCTCGCGACGCTGGTCGAGCGCGCCCGCGCCGCGGCGATCCAGCCCCACGCGATGCGGCTCACCTGCGCCGACTTCGCGAAGGTCGCGCCGCCCGGGCAGGAGCTGCAGATCGAGATCCTGCTCGATCTCATCACGCGCGAGCTCGGCCGCATCGCGATCGAGGCGGTCCACCACCGCGACGCCGATCCCAAGGCGCGGCCGCTGGTCGCGACCTACGGCGGCGCGCTGCACAACGATCTGTACCCCTACGGCAGCGTGTCGTCGTGGAGCTTCGCGGCCGCGGTCGCGAAGGCCACCGGCGATCGCTACGTCGAGGTCGATCTGTACGTGCCCGAGCTCGCGCGCGGCGACGCGCTGTCCGAGCGCGAGCCCTGGTATCCGCTGATCGATCAGGCCGGCCCCGACCACGTCGTGCTGATCGAGCGCGGCCCGCGCTCCTACATCGTGCTGCTCCCGACGACGCCGGGCGCGAAGGCGCCGTAACCCCCGGCGCCGCGCCAGCGTCAGATGTAGACGTGGACTCCTTCGCACATGGCGCGCCGCTGACCGCGACCCTCGGGCGCGCGCTCGTGCTCTGCGCCGCGGCCTGGGGCACCGCCGCCGCGCTCCAGCTCGGGCTGTGGCTGGTCAGCCTGCGCACCCGCAACGCCGGCATCGTCGACGTCGGATGGGCCGGCTCGTTCGCGATCGTCGTCGGGGTGTTCGCGGCCCTCGGCGACGCGCCGCTCGCCGCGACCTGGCCGTTCGTCGCGATGGTCGCCGCGTGGAGCCTGCGCCTCACCGGCTACCTGGTCGTGCGCGGCGCCGCGTCGGGCGCCGAGGAGGGCCGCTACCGCGAGCTGCGCCAGCGCTGGTCGCCGCACCCTGACCGCGCGTTCCTGGTGTTCTTCCAGGCGCAGGCGCTCCTGACCGGCATCCTGTCGATCGGCTTCGTCTGGCCGTTCGTCGCCGCGCCCACGACGCAGGTGCCGATCGTCATCGGCGGCGTGGTCTGGGCCATCGGCCTCGTCGGCGAGACCGTCGCCGATGCCCAGCTCCGCGCGTTCAAGCGCGATCCGGCCAGCAAGGGCAAGGTCTGCGACGTCGGCCTGTGGAGCTGGTCGCGCCACCCGAACTACTTCTTCGAGACCTGCGTGTGGACCGGCTACGCGCTGGCCTGCGCGCCGTTCGTGGGCGGATGGCTGGCGTGGATCGCGCCGGCGATCATCCTGTCCTCGATCCTCAAGGTCACCGGCATCCCGGCGACCGAGGCCCAGGCGCGGCGCTCCAAGGGCGACGCCTATCGCGCCTACCAGGCGCGGGTCTCGGCGTTCGTGCCGCGCCCGCCGCGCAAGGAGCGCCCATGAACAGCGAGACCTCCACCGCGCCCGTGAGCGCGGTCGCCAACCTCGTCGGCCGCGCCGTCAGCGCCGTCGTCGACTCGGGCGCGATGCCCGAGCCCGCGCTGCGCGCCGCGATCCGCGGCATCTGCGCCATCCGCCTGCGCGAGCTGGCCCGGCGCGGCTCGGCCGGCCACGCGCGGCTGGTCGAGGAGCTGCGCACCGCGCCGATCGCGATCGCGACCGAGGCGGCCAACGCCCAGCACTACGAGGTCCCGCCCGACTTCTACCGGCTCGTGCTCGGGCCGCACCTCAAGTACAGCAGCTGCCTGTGGCCGGCCGGTGTCGACGAGCTCGGCGCCGCCGAGGACGCGATGCTCGCGCTCAGCGCGACCCGCGCCGGCCTCGCCGACGATCAGGACATCCTCGATCTCGGCTGCGGCTGGGGATCGATGTCCCTGTGGGCCGCGGCGCGTTACCCGCGGTCGCGCATCACCGCGGTCTCGAACTCGCACGGCCAGCGCGGCTTCATCGAGGCCACCGCCGCCGCGCGCGGCCTCTCCAACCTGCGGGTGATCACCGGCGACATCCGCACGCTCGAGGTCGCGAGCACCGCCGCCGATCGCCGCTTCGATCGGATCGTGTCGATCGAGATGTTCGAGCACCTGCGCAACTACCGCGCGCTGTTCGCGCGCCTCGCGACCTGGCTGCGGCCGACCGGCGCGCTGTTCGTCCACGTCTTCGCGCACGAGCGCTACGCCTACCCGTTCGACGACGCCGGGCCCTCCGACTGGATGGCGCGCGAGTTCTTCACCGGCGGGCTCATGCCGTCGGTCGACCTCTTCCGCGAGTTCCAGGACGACCTGCGGCTCACCGACACCTGGCGCGTCGACGGCACGCACTACGCGCGCACCGCGGAGGCGTGGCACACCAACCTCTGGGCGCGCGAGGCCGAGGTCATGCGCGTGCTCGCCGCGGCGTACGGCCCCGACGCGCGCCGCCGCTTCCACCGCTGGCGGGTGTTCTTCCTCGCCTGCGCCGAGCTGTTCGGGTACCGCGACGGCCACGAGTGGCTGGTCGCGCACCACCGGTTCGTGCCGCGGACGGAACCCTGACTGCTGCACGGATCACGTCCGCACGTCGTCAGCGCACCGACAAGCCGCCGTCGACATTCACGTTCGCGCCTGTCATCCACTTCCCGCGGTCCGACACGAGCAACGCGACGACCTCCGCCACGTCCTCCGGTGCCCCGTAGCGCCGGAGCGGCAGATCCTTGGCGAACAGGTCGGGCGGCGCGCCCAGCGCGTCGCTGAACTCCCGGCTGCCAGGCGTCGTGACCGGTCCCGGCGACACGACGTTCACGCGGAGCTTGCTCGGCGCGACATCGAGGGCGAGCGAGCGTGAATAGCTATTGAGTGCCGCCTTGGCAGCGCCGTAGTGCGCGATGGATCCGATCGGCATCGTCGCCGCGCCTGACGAGATGTTCACGATGGCCCCCGCCGGCGATTCGCGGAGCGCTGGCAAGAGCGCATTGGTCAGCCGGATCGCCGCGAACAGGTTGAGCGCGAAGCTGGCCTGCCACGCCTCCTCCGGGATGGAGGCGGTGCCCTGCGGGAACCCGCCCGCACCGCCCGCGTTGTTCACGAGGATGTCGAGCCCACCGAGCGCGCCGAGCGCGGCGGCGGCGATGGCCTGCACCCCGGCCACGGAGGCGACATCGCCCGCGACGAACGCGGCGCCCGCCGGCGTGCTGTCGCCACGCGAGCGCGCCGTCACCACGACCTGCGCGCCCGCGTCGAGCAGGCGCTGCGCGATGGCCGCGCCGATGCCGCGCGTGCCACCGGTGACGAGCGCGCGGCGACCGACGAGCTCTCTGGAGAAATCGAGTTTGTTGGACATGCGCCCTATGTGCGGCTCGCGGCCCGCGCGAGCCTTGCGAAGGCGTCCGAGAAGCTTGCGAAATCGTCCGGACGGTCCGGACACCGGGTGCGGGCGCGCTACGGTGCACGCGATGGATGCGCTCAGCGCGGTGCTCGCCGCCGTTCGTATGCAGCAGATGTGCTGGGTCTCGACGGTCGGACGCGCGCCGTGGGGCATGTCGCTGCCGGGGGGAGCGTGCCCCGTGCGCTTCCACTACGTCGTCCGGGGCAACGCCTGGCTCACCATCGACAAGGCGGACGAGCCGCGGGTCGCGCTCGCCGGTGGCGATCTCGCCGTGATGCCACACGGCCACGGCCACACGCTGCGCGACCATCCGCGGAGCCGCGCGCGCAGCTGGGCCGAGCTCGTGACGCCGTCCAGCCAGAAGGCTCCCGGCGTCTTCCACGTCGAGCTGGGTCAGGCGGGGCCCGAGACGACGATCATCACGGGCGCCTTCGTGCTCGACGATCCGCGCGCCGCGCCGCTCCTCGCGGCGCTACCACCGCTCATTCGCATGACGCCCGACGCGGAGCAGACGGTGCCGTCGTTCCTGCAGAACCTCCAGTTCATCGCGCGCGAGGTCGGGTCGGACCGGCCCGGCACCGAGATCGTCCTGCTGCGCATGGCAGACGTGCTCTTCATCCAGATCCTCCGCGCGTACCTCGCACGCCTGCCGGACGACGGCGGCGGATTCCTGCGCGCGCTCCGCGACCCGAGCACCGCGGCGGCGCTCGGCGCCATGCACCGTCGCCCCGAGGCGCCCTGGACCGTGGCATCGCTCGCCGAGGAGGTCGGCCTCTCGCGCTCCGTCTTCGCGGCGCGCTTCACGCAACTCGTCGGCGAGCCACCGCTCGGATACTTGATGCGTCTGCGCATGCAAAAGGCGGCGACGCTGCTCCGCGACGGCGCCACGCTGGGAGAGGCGTCGCGCCTGACAGGCTACGCGTCGGAGGCTTCGTTCAGCCACGCGTTCCGCCAGTGGGCCGGCGTCCCGCCAGGGGCCTACCGCAAGCAGCGCCGCGAGTCCGGCGATCGGCCCAGGGTGTAGAACACCATCGTCGGGCAGCGCCGCGACGTGGCAGCCCGCGCCGGCAACGCCGTCAAGCGGAGGGTGCCGTCATCGCGGCGCGGAACTCGACCGCGCTCGCCATGCGCGCCGCCGGATCCTTCGCGAGCGCGCGCACGATCGCCGCGTCGAGTTCGCGCGTGCACTCCGGCCGCAGCGCCCGCGGCGACGGCACCGGCTCGGTCAGGTGCGCGAAGCCGACCGCGATCGCGTTGTCGCCGCCGAACGGCGGCCGGCCGGTCACGAGGTGGTACGCGAGCGCGCCGAGCGAGTAGAGATCGCTG
>JAIOQA010000113.1 GCA_021413675.1 Deltaproteobacteria bacterium
GGGCGCGAAGCCTGCCGCGGGCGCGGCTCCGGCCAAGGGCGCTGCCCCGGCCGCCAAGGCGCCGGCGAAGAAGTAAGCCGCGAGGCTGGCTGTCATGTGGCTCGTCGTTGGGCTGGGCAATCCCGGCCCGAAGTACGAGCGGAACCGCCACAACGTGGGGTTCCGGGTGGTCGACGCGCTCGCGCGTACCGCCGGGTTTGGTGCCTGGAAGGGCAACAAGCTCGGCGGTGACACGACCACCGGCATGCTCGACACGCCCGCAGGCCGCCAGAAGGCGGTCCTGCTCAAGCCCATGGAGTACATGAACCTGTCCGGCTTCGCGGTCCAGAAGACCGCCGCGTTCCACGCGGTCGAGGTCGATCACATCGTGGTTGTCCACGACGAGATCGATCTCGACTTCGGGACCGTGCGCGTGAAGTCAGGCGGGGGTCATGGCGGCCACAACGGCCTGCGCTCGATGATCGAGCAGCTCGGCGACAACGGCTTCGCGCGCGTCCGGTGGGGCGTCGGCAAGCCGGGGCCCAAGGCCGGCACCGCCGATGGCGGCGCCGCGGCCGCGCGCCAGGCCGGGAACGTCAACGCTGCGATCCGCGACAAGGACGTCGCCGGCTGGGTGCTCGCCGACTTCCCGAGCGCCCAGCAGGACGAGGTCGACCGGCTGATCGATCGCGCCGTTCTGGCGATCCAGACCATCGTCGGGCGTGGTATTGCGCCCGCGATGAACGAGTTCAATCGCGCCGAGGCACCCGCCCCGAGCGCGAAGCGCGCCCCCGATCCGGGGTCGCGCACCTGACACGGTCCTCGCTCGCCCATTCCGGGCGGGCTTCATACCCACGAGGAAACACATGGCGAGACTGCAGAGCCAGCGAGACGCACCGAACACGGCGCGCGAGTACGAGACCATCTACGTGCTCCGCCCCAACACCACGAACGATCAGGTCGCCGAGGTCAACACCAAGGTCAAGACCATCATCGAGTCGATGGGCGGCAAGGTCATCAAGGTCGACAACTGGGGCAAGCGCCGCCTGGCCTACGAAGTGGCCAAGGAGCGCAAGGGCATCTACCTCTACTGGCTGTTCCTGGCGACGCCGGGCGTGGTCGAAGAGGCCGAGCGCAACCTGCGCATGCTCGACAACGTGATCCGCTACCTCAGCGTGCGCGTCGACGAGAACATCGACCTGGGCGCCCGCCCGACCGAGATCGACGAGGCGTCGTACGAGAAGGCGTCGTCGACCGCGGCTGACGAGGAGGACATGTTCCTCTCGCGCGGCGGCGAGGACGAGCGCAAGGACGACGACGACGACGACGATGACTACACCGACTTCACCGCCGAGAAGGCGGAGAAGGCCGCCAAGGCGAAGGCCGCGGCTGCCGCCGAGGCCGAGAAGCCCGCGGCCGAGCCCGCTGGCGACGAAGGGAAGGAGTGAACCGCGATGCGTGAATCCACTGACGACGTCGATGATCGCGGCGACAAGGAAGGCCGCGGCAAGTCGCGGTCCGCGCCCCGTCGCAAGGTCTGCCGTTTCTGCGCCGAGCCCACCACCGCGATCGACTACAAGTCGCCGCAGTTGCTCCGCAGCTTCATCACCGATCGCGGCAAGCTCGTCCCGCGCCGCATCAGCGGTACGTGCGCGAAGCACCAGCGCGGCATCTCGCTCGCGATCCGTCGCGCGCGCATGCTGGCGCTGATGCCGTTCACCGTCACCGGGGACTGAGGAGAACCACCATGGCCATGAACGTCATCCTCACCCAGGACGTCGACCACCTCGGCAAGGCCGGGGAGCTCGTGTCCGTGAAGCCGGGCTACGGCCGCAACTACCTGCTCCCGCAGGGGCTCGCGGTCTCGGCGACGGTCCACAACCAGAACCGCCTCGAGCACGAGAAGTCGCAGATCGCCAAGCGCGTCGCCAAGGAGCGCGCGGGCGCCCAGGCGCTGGCGGATCGCTTGAACGGCATGACGCTGCAGTTCGAGCGCGTGGTCGGCGAAGAGGACAAGATGTTCGGCTCGGTCACGAGCCGCGACATCTCCGACCAGCTCAAGAAGGCGAACCTCGAGATCGACCACCGCTGGGTCCAGCTCGATCAGCCGGTCAAGGCGCTCGGCAAGTACGAGACGCAGATCAAGCTGTCGGCGGGCGTCCAGGCGACCCTGAAGTTCTGGGTCGTCTCCAAGGACAAGTAGCAGCAGCTGGGCGTTTGCCCGGCCGCAAGCACGAGGCGTCGGCGCGAGCCGGCGCCTCGCGCATTTTCGGCGGGCGCGATCGCGAACAGCACGCGATGTCGATGCGTGCTCGCGTCGTCCCCGTGCCGTAGGATAGGCCCCCGGTCATGTCGTCGAAACGCGTCCTGCCCCACAACCTCGATGCCGAGGCCTCGATCCTGGGCGGCATCCTGCTCCGCAACGAGGTCCTCTCGAACCTCGACACCCTCGAGACCGACGACTTCTACGATCCGCGCCACAAGGCGGTGTTCGCCGCGATCCGATCGCTCGAGGCGATGTCGCGGCCGGTCGACGTCGTCACGCTCGAGGTCGAGATCGAGAAGACCGGCAAGCTCGACGCGATCGGCGGCGTCGCGTTCCTCGGCGAGCTCGCGCTGCGCGTGCCCACGCCCGACAACGTCCTGCACTACGCGCGCATCGTCGAGGACAAGCACGCGGCGCGGAAGCTCATGCTCGCGTCGTCGGAGATCGCCGACAAGGGCTACGAGTACGAGGGCGAGGTCCGCGACTACCTCGACGAGGCCGAGGCCAAGATCTTCGAGGTCACGCAGCGCCGCGAGAAGGGCGGCCCCGAGCAGCTCAAGGGCCTCATCAAGAAGGTCTTCAGCTCGCTCGACGAGCGCTTCAGCTCGCCCGACGGCGTCACCGGCGTGCCGACCGGCTTCACCGACCTCGACGCCAAGACCGCCGGCCTGCAGCCGACCGAGCTCATCATCCTCGCGGCCCGCCCCGCGATGGGCAAGACCTCGTTCGCGATGTCGATCGCGCAGAACTGCGCGATCAACGGCGGCTGGCCGTGCCTGGTGTTCTCGCTCGAGATGTCGTCGACCCAGCTCGCCGAGCGTCTCCTGTGCAGCGAGGCGCGCGTCGACTCGACCGCGCTGCGCCGCGGCCAGCTGCAGCGCCAGGACATGACCAACCTGACCTACGCGGCCAACACGCTGTCTAAGGCGCCGATCCTGATCGACGACACCCCCGCCCTGTCGCTGCGCGAGCTGCGATCGCGCGCCCGACGCTTCCGCTCGGACAAGACCCTGTTCGGCGACAAGAAGACCGGCCTCATCCTCATCGACTACCTCCAGCTCATGCGCGGCAGCCCGCAGGGCAAGAACTCCAACCGCGAGCAGGAGATCTCCGAGATCTCCCGCGGCCTGAAGGGCCTCGCCAAGGAGCTCGAGTGCCCGGTGATGGCGCTGTCGCAGCTCAACCGCGGCCTCGAGTCGCGGCCCAACAAGCGGCCGATCCTGTCCGACCTGCGTGAGTCAGGCGCGATCGAGCAGGACGCCGACGTCATCCTCTTCATCTACCGCGACGAGGTCTACAACAAGGAGAACCCGACCCGCGAGGACGGCACCGACGCGCGCGGCGTCGCCGAGGTGATCCTCGGCAAGAACCGCCACGGCGCCATCGGCACGGTCGAGACCCACTTCGAGGGGCGGTTCACGCGGTTCGAGAACCTGGCGCGGCGCGACGACGCGGCATAGGCCCCTCACGATCGCGTGATCAGCTCCGCCCGGCCCGGCCATACTCGGGCATGGGCAAGACGCGCGCGCTGCTGGTGCTGGGGCTGGTGTACGGGTGTGGCGGCGGCAGTGGCAACGGCGTGGACGCCCCGGCGCCGATCGACGCGGTCGGCGCTGCTGCCGATGCGGCGCCGGACAGCGCGCCCGCGGCGGTGCGCGTCACCGTCGAGAATTTCGGGCTCGCGCCGGTCGCGGGTGCGACCGTCTACTTCCAGGACGCCGACTCGACGCTGGTCGCCGAGGCCGAGACCGACGCCCAGGGACACGCCAGCGCGATGCTCGGCGCGGGCGGGTTCGTGACGGTGCTCCTGCCGATCGATCCCGACAGGCCCGACGATCGACGGGCCGACACGATCGCGGGCGCCCAGCCTGGCGACGACCTCCACGTGTTCTACGTCCCTGCGAACCCCATCTTCGACGTACCGCCGACGACCTTCCCGCTGTCGATCCCGGCCGATCCCCAGCACCAGTATCAGCTCTGGAGCTCCTGCGGCGCGCCCAACGACGTCCTGGCGCAGGCGCCGGCGAGCAGCGCCGTGACGCTCCGCTGCCAGCCCCCCGGGCGGGTCGACATGCTCCTGGTGAGCTCCGACCTGACCCGCTCCTTGTACGCGCCGAACATCACCATCGCCGATGGCGTGCCGCTCACGCTCACCGGCAGCTACGTCGCCGTCGAGGACGAGGCCTTTCAGTACACTGGCTTCGACCGCTCGCGCGCCATCGGGATCTGGCAGGGCGTCTTCGGTCCAACCGGCGAGGTCATGGTCATCGGCGGAGGCGGGACGCTGACCACCGGCGGCACCGCCACCAGATCGTATCGCCGCCCGCCGACGGTCGACACCGTCACGATCACCCAGAGTACCTGGGACTACCAGCCTCGCGTGCCCACCGACCCGCGCAGCGTCACGGCGTTCGAATGGGGTCCGACGCCAAGCAGCTACGCGCTCGCCGCCGCCGACGTGAAGGAGCGGGAGCTCACCGCGCAACCGACCTACGACGCGACGACCCACGCGGTGCAATGGACGGAAGGCACCGAGGGCCTCGAACCGGGCGCCGTGTTCGCCTCGATCGCGCATTCGCGCCCGACCGGCGCCACGACGACCCGCTTCATCTGGACGCTGGCCGCGGCGCACGACGCGCGCATGGCGGCGACGTTCCCGGTCCTCCCGAACGGCGGCCTCGACTTCACCCCGGATCCCGGCGCCTCGGTCGACGCAGGTCTCACGACGATCGCGATGCCGATCAGCTGGGATCGCTTTCGCCCCGATGCGCTCGGCGCGACCTTGGGGCTCAACGGCTACGCAGGAACGGCCGTCGGCGTGAGTCGTGAGGCACCGGGCCGGGCGGTGTGGGCGAGCTACACCAGCTACTGACGGGCGACCGCGCCAGGGGCGATCGCACCCGGCCTTGCCAGGAATGACCGGGGGCCCATCGCTTGGCCCGCGGGCGGTCTTGTACTATCAGTGGGGCCCCGCCCGCGACCCGCCCGATGCCCAACCCGACCCCTGGCTCCCACCTCGGCCCGTTCCAGATCGAGGGCGTGATCGGCGCCGGTTCGATGGGCGACGTGTTCCGCGGCGTCGACACCGGCCTCGGCCGCAAGGTCGCGATCAAGATCCTGTCGGAGAAGCACCGCGACTCCAACGAGCTGCGCGCGCGCTTCACCCGAGAGGGCCGCGCGGTCGCCGCGATCCAGCACCCGAACGTGGTGCAGGTGTTCTCGACCGGCACGTTCGACGATCGCCCGTACATCGCGATGGAGCTGCTCGAGGGCACCGACCTCGGCACCGCCGTCGAGGAGAACGGCCCGCTGCCGGCGATCGGCGCGGCCCGCGCGATCCTCGATGCGGCGCGCGGCCTGAACGCCGCCGCCAAGGCCGGCCTGATCCCCCGCGACGTCAAGCCATCGAACCTCGTGCTGCTCGAGGACGGCCGCGTGAAGGTCACCGATTTCGGCCTCGCCAAGCCGGTCGACCCGGGCAGCGAGCCGTCGCTCACCGCGCTCGGCGTCGTCGTCGGCACGCCCGACTACATCGCGCCCGAGCAGGCGCGCGGCGAGGCGATCGACGAGCGCGTCGACATCTACGCGCTCGGCGGCACGCTGTACTTCCTGCTCACCGGCACGCCGCCGTTCCGCACCGGCAAGCCCGCCGAGGACAAGTACCTCAAGGTCGTGGCGCGCCACCTGCGCCAGCCCGCGCCCGACGCGCGCACGATCAACCCCGCGGCCGACGCCGACCTCTCCGACCTCGCCCGCCAGCTCATGGGCAAGAAGCCGGCGGAGCGGCCCGACTACGGCACGCTGATCGCGCGGCTCGAGAAGATCCTCGCGCGCCTCGAGGCCTCGGGCGCGACCTCGACCGGCCTGCCGCGCGCGCCCGACGGCTCGGGCGGCATGGTCGGCAAGACCCCGTTCGTCGGCGGCGACCTGCCCCACGACTTCGCCGGCGACAGCGACCCGAGCGGCGACGATGCGGCCGCGACCTCGCTGCGCCCGACGGTGCCGCCGCAGGTGCTGGTCCCGCCCGACTCGCCGTTCGCGCCCGACCCCGAGGTCCCGGTCGCGCTGGTCGACGAGCCGATCGCGCGCGGCGGCATCCCGGGCTGGCTGAAGCTGTTCACCGTCGCGGCGATCGCGCTGTTCGGCGTCGGCATCGGGATCTACCTGATGCGCGGCGGCGGCAGCAGCAGCGCCTCGACCACGGTCGTCACCGACGCGCAGCCCGGCCAGGATGCCGCGCCGCCACCGCCGCCGCCGCCGGTCGATGCCCCGCCCGCGGCCCACGTCCCGACCGCGCCGGCCGGCATGATCGTCGTCGCCAAGAACGGCGCGCCCGCGATGTTCGTCGACGCGAAGCCGGTGACGGTCGCGCAGTTCTACGCGGTCTTCAACAAGCAGAAGCGCCCCGCCGGGGCCAAGGACGACGCCGCGGTGACCGCGGTCGCGTACACGTTCGCCCGCGCCTACGCCCAGGCCGCGAAGAAGCGGCTGATCCGCGCCGACGAGTGGGACGCGGTGATCGCCGCGCCCGGGTTCGTGCCCGCGGGTCCGAACCAGTACGAGTGGGTCGACGCGCCCGCGACCGGCGACAAGCGCAGCGTGCGCGCGGGCGTGAAGACCGCGGCCCGGCCCTCGAGCGGCGCGGCCGACGTCACGTTCCGCCTCGCCCTCGATCTGCCGTAGCGCGGCGATTTGCCACCCGGCGCCGCGGAAGGACCGACGTCCGCGGACCGTACAACCGTCGCGCGTCACAACGTCGCGCCTGGCCCTCATCCTCGACGACTGTCTCCGCGGAAGGACTGACCATGTGGGAGTCGCTCAACGTCGGCGGCGCGCTGCCGTTCATCGGGACGATCATCAACGGCGCCAAGGCCGTGACCCACGCCGGCATGGCGGGCATCGACGCCATCGCGGGCGACAGCGAGAACGCGAAGGATCACCTGTCGATGGCCGCGATGGACACGGTCAAGGCGATCCCGTTCGGGGTCGGGACCGCGGCCACCGTCAGCGAGCTGCTCTACGACACCCACGCCGGCCGGCCGACCGAGGAGCACCTCTTCGATCCGAGCGCGCCCGCCCGCCAGCAGACCGCGCAGCAGGACATCCGCGAGTGGATGTTCGGCCGCCGCGCCGACGGCCGCGAGACCCAGGGGCTCTGGTAGCCCACCGCGCCGGGTGACGGCCCGGCCGATCGCACCCGTGCTACCGTCGTCTCGCGGTGGAGGCCCTGGGACGGCAGATCGAGGGAGCGGACATCGACCGTCTGCAGGTCGGGGTCGTGGTCCATGGCGCGGACGACGAGATCGTCTACGTCAACGCCTGCGCCGCGCGCCTGCTCGGGCGCGCCGACGTCGTCGGGCGGCGCAACGACGATCCCGCGTGGGACGTCATCTTCGCCGACGGGACGCCGTGCCTGCCCGATCAGCGGCCGGTCGAGGTCGCGCGGCGCACGCGGGCCGACGTCGCCGACGTCATCCTCGGCGTACGGAACGAGCACGGCCGCACCTGGCTCATGGTCAGCGCCGCGCCGGTCATCGATGCCGCGGACCGGATCGCGCGCGTCGTCGTCACGCTGATCGACATCTCCACCGAGCACGAGCGCCTGCGCGCCAGCGAGCAGCTCCAGGCCTCGATGGTCCGCGCGATGGCCGAGGGCGTCGCGCTGCACCGGCCGAGCGGTGAGATCGAGTACGTCAACCCGGCGGCCGAGCGGATCCTCGGGCTGACCCTCGCGCAGCTGCAGGGCCGCGAGGCGATCGATCCGCGCTGGCGCCTGACCCACCTCGACGGCACCGCCCTGCCCGGCGAGGACATCCCGTCGGAGATCACGTCGCGCACCGGCCAGCCGTGCATGCGACGCCTCGGGGTGCAGCGCGCCAACGGCGAGCAGGCCTGGCTGCAGGTCTCGACCGATCCGGTCGGCGCGCCGGTCGACGGGCGCCACGCGGTGGTCGCGACGTTCACCGATGTCACCGTCGAGCGCGACACGATGGTCGCGCTGCAGGAGAGCCGCGCGCTATTGCAGCAGGTGACCGAGGCGGTGCCGGGCGTGCTGATCCAGGGCGAGCTGCGCGCCGATGGCCACCTCGTGATCGGCTACGTGAGCTCGGGTGCGCGCGACCACCTCGGCCGCCGCCCGGAGGATCTGATCGGCGACCTCGGGCAGCTGCTGTCGGGGATCCATCCCGACGACGCCGCGCGGGTGCGCGCCGAGCTCGCGCTCCAGGCGGCGCGCGGCGCGAGCGCGTTCGATCAGATCGTGCGCATGACCGAGACCGCGCGCTCGCTCCGCATCCGCGCGCTCGCGCGCCCGGCCGGCGGTCGCACGATCTGGACCGGCGTGGTGCTCGACGTCACCGAGGAGCGCCGCCTCGAGCAGCAGGTCCAGATCGCGCAGCGCCGCGAGGCGATCGGCGCGGTGACAGCCGGCATCGCGCACAACTTCAACAACGCGCTCGCGGTGATCCTGCCGGCGCTGAGCGAGCTGCGCGACGTCGTCGCGGACGAGCACCGCGCGCTGGTCGACGATGGCGTCGGGGCGGCGCGGAGCGCGATGGAGCTGGTCAAGCGCCTGATGACCGTGGTCCGCGGCGCGACCGCAGAACCGCCCGAGAGCTTCGACGTGGTCGAGCTGGTGCGCGAGGCGGTCGCGATGGCGCAGCAGCTGTTCCGCGGCGCGGTCGAGCTCGCGCCCGAGATCCGCGTGCGCAGCGCGCCGGTCCGGGGCAACCGCGCCGGCCTGCAGCAGGTGCTGCTCAACCTGTTCATCAACGCGCGCGACGCGCTCGCGGGCCGGGCCCACGCGCGCATCGGGATCGAGGTCATCGCCGCCGAGACCATCGGCCTGCCGCAGATCGAGGTCCGGGTCCGGGACAACGGCTGCGGCATCAGCGAGGAGAACCTGCGCCACCTCGGCGAGCCGTTCTTCACGACCAAGGCGCCGAACGCCGGCACCGGGCTCGGGCTCGCCACCGCCTTCGCCACGGTCCGCGGCTTCGGCGGCCAGCTCACGTGCGCGTCCACGCTCGGCGTGGGCACCGAGTTCACGCTGCGGCTGCCGCTGCGCCCCGCCGACGCGACCGCGGCGCCGGCGCCGGCCCCGGCCCGCACCGCGCGCGGCCGGATCCTCGTGATCGACGACGACGCCGCGGTCCGCCGGGTCGTCCGGGTCATCCTCGAGCGCCGCGGCTTCACCGCGGTCGAGGCCGCCTCCGGCGACGCCGCGATCGCCGTGGTCGCCGCCTCCGAGACGCCGTTCGACGTCGCCGTGCTCGACCTGTCGCTCGGCGGTGGGGTCTCCGGCGAGCGGGTCCTCGACGAGCTCCGCCGCGATCGCCCGGCGCTGCCGGTCGTGATCATGTCGGGCTTCGTCGACGCCCCCGAGCGGCTGACCGCGGCGGCCGCGATCGTCGAGAAGCCGGTCGCCCCGGACGCGCTGATCTCGCTGCTCACCGACATCATCGAGCGCAGCCGGCGCCTGGCCAGCGACCAGGCCGGCTGATCCACCGCGTCTGACGCGGCCCGTCGACGCCTCAGGTTCCCCACCCTGGCCCTGTGCGGGCCCCCGGCCCACGCATATAGTCGCCGTCCCGCCATGAGCAGCGACGTCGATCGCCTCGTCGATCTCATCACCGCCAAGGTCTCCGCCCGCCTCGCCGCGAGCGCGACCCCCAGCATCCCGTCTGGCCCTCCTGCGTCGCGTGGCGACTGCACCGACGACAGCGCTCCCGGCAACGACTGCGCCACCTGTGGATCGTGCGTCGTGCGCCGCCCGTGGTCGGTGCGCGCGATGGAGAGCGTGGGCGCGATGCGCGTCGGCGCCGCGCCCGGCATCGGCTCGGTGCCCGCCGACATGGCCAAGCTCATCGATCACACGATGCTCAAGCCCGAGGCGACCCGCGCCGAGGTGGTCGCGCTGTGCGAGGAGGCCGCCAAGCACAAGTTCGCGTCGGTGTGCGTGAACACGACCTGGGTCCCGGTGTGCAAGGCGCTGCTCGCCAACACCGGCGTCATGGTCTGCGCGGTCGTCGGGTTTCCCCTCGGCGCGATGGTCCCCACCGCCAAGGCCTACGAGGCCCGCGAGGCGGTGCGCCAGGGCGCGAAGGAGATCGACATGGTCATCAACATCGGCGCGCTCAAGTCGAAGGACTACGAGACGGTGTTCGAGGACATCTGCCGCGTGGTCAAGGCCGCGGCCCTGGCCGGCGTGAAGGTGATCCTCGAGACCTCGGCGCTCACTCGCGACGAGAAGATCATCGCGTGCACGCTGTCGAAGCTCGCCGGCGCGGCGTTCGTCAAGACCTCGACCGGCTTCGGCAAGGGCGGCGCGACCGTCGAGGACGTCGAGCTGATGCGCGGCGTGGTCGGCAACGACATCGGCGTCAAGGCGTCGGGCGGCGTGCGCACCGCCGAAGATGTGCTGCGCATGGCGCAGGCCGGCGCCAACCGCATCGGCGCGTCGGCGTCGGTCGCGATCGTCACCGGCACCGCGAAGGCCGACGCCAAGGCCAAGGGCTACTGATGTCGTTCCTCCCCGCCCAGCTGATCCGCGCCAAGCGCGACGGCGCGCACCTCGCCGACGCCGACCTCCGCGCGTTCATCGCCGGCGTCACCGACGACTCGATCCCCGACTACCAGATCGCCGCGATGCTGATGGCGATCTTCTTCCGTGGCCTCGACGATCGCGAGCTCGCGACCTGGGCCGACGCGATGACCCGTTCGGGCGACGTCATCGATCTCTCGATGATCAAGCGCGCCAAGGTCGACAAGCACTCGACCGGCGGCGTCGGCGACAAGATCTCGATCCCGCTCGCGCCCGCGGTCGCGGCCTGCGGCGTGGCGGTGCCCATGGTCTCGGGCCGCGGCCTCGGCCACACCGGCGGCACGCTCGACAAGCTCGAGTCGATCCCCGGCTTCAAGGTCAACCTCTCGATCCCGCGCTTCACCGAGCTCGTCGATCAGCTGGGCGTGTGCCTCATCGGCCAGACCGAGCGCATCGCGCCCGCCGACAAGCGGCTCTACGCGCTGCGCGACGTCACCGGCACGATCGAGAGCGTGCCGTTGATCGCGTCGTCGATCATGTCGAAGAAGCTCGCCGAGGGCATCGACGGGCTGGTCATCGACTGCAAGGTCGGCACCGGCGCGTTCATGAAGACTCTCGACGACGCGCGCCGGCTGTGCGCGGCGATGATGGCGATCGGCAAGGCCGCGGGCAAGCGCGTGTCGTGCGTGCTGACCGACATGGACGCGCCGATCGGCCACGCGATCGGCAACGCGCTCGAGATCGCGGAGTCGATCGACGTCATGCGCGGCGGCGGCCCCGAGGACACCCGCGAGCTGACGCTGGCGCTCGGCGCCGAGATGCTCCTGGTCGGCGGCGTCACGACCGACGCGGCCGACGCGCGCGCCCGGATCGCGGCCGCGCTCGACGACGGCCGCGCGCTCGCGGTGTTCCGCGCGCTGGTGATCGCGCAGGGCGGCGACCCGGCGACGATCGACGACCACGCCAGGCTGCCCAAGGCCGAGATGCACACCACCGTGGTCGCGCCGCAGGGCGGCACGGTCGCGCGCATCGACGCCGAGAAGCTCGGCGTCGCGTCGGTGTGGCTGGGCGCGGGCCGCCGCACCAAGGAGGACGCGGTCGATCCGGCCGCCGGCCTCATGCTCGAGGCCCAGATCGGCGACGCCGTCGACGCGTCGCAGCCGCTGTGCGTGCTGCACCACCCGCGCGGCCTGGCGCCGGATCGCCTCGAGCAGGCGCTGCGCCTGACCCGCGAGGCGTTCGTCATCCAGCCCGACGATCCGGCCACCACGATGCGCCTCGGCACGGCCAAGAGTCGCGTCCTCGAGATCATCCGCGAGCCCTCATGACCGACGACCTCCACGATCGCGTCCACGCCGCCGCCGCGTTCCTGCGCGCCCGCATCGGGGTGCGAGTCCCGAACGTCGGTCTCATCCTCGGCTCCGGGCTTGGCAGCTACGCCGAGCGCCTCGATCACGCGATCGCGATCGACTACGCCGAGATCCCACACTTCCCGGCGAGCAAGGTCCACGGCCACGCCGGCAAGCTGTGGTTCGGCAGCAAGGGCGGCGCGCACTGCGTGGCGATGCAGGGCCGCGTGCACCTCTACGAGGGCCACTCGGCAGCCACCGTCGCGTTCCCGGCGCGGGTGCTGATCGCGCTGGGCGCCAAGGTCGTGATCGTCACCAACGCCGCGGGCGGCCTGGTGCCGGAGTGGCCGCCGGGCACGCTCATGCTCATCCGCGATCACATCGACATGCTGCGCGACCACGCGCTGCGCGGCCCCAACGACGACCGCCTCGGCCCGCGCTTCCCCGACATGACCCGCGCCTACGCGCCGCGGCTGCGCGAGCTGGTGCGCGAGGTCGCGATGGCCGCCGAGATCCCGCTCGAGGAGGGCGTCTACGTCGCGATGCCGGGCCCGACCTACGAGACGCCCGCCGAGGTCCGCATGCTGCAGCAGCTCGGCGCGCACGCGACCGGCATGTCGACGGTGCCCGAGGTCGTGGTGACCAACCACATGGGCGCGCGCGCGATCGGCCTGTCGTGCATCACCAACAAGGCCGCCGGCATCACCGGCGAGCCGCTCTCGCACGAGGAGGTCACCGAGACCGCCGCGCGGGTGCGCACGACCTTCGAGCGGCTGCTCGACCAGGTGCTGACGGCGCTGGTCGCGCGAGGCGAGCTGTCGTGAGCGCCGCCGACGCAGCCGACGCCGCCCTCGACGCGGAGCTGATCGCCAAGGCGATCGCCGCGCGCGGCGTGGCCTACGCACCCTACTCGCGCTTCACCGTCGGCGCCGCGATCCGCGCCAGCGGCGCGACCTTCATCGGCGCCAACGTCGAGAACGCCAGCTACGGCCTGTGCATCTGCGCCGAGCGCACCGCGATCTCGGCCGCGGTGGTCGCCGGCCACCGCACGCTCGAGCGGGTCGCGGTCTCGACCGGCGCGTCGCCGCCGTCGTCGCCGTGCGGCGCGTGCCGCCAGGTGCTGCTCGAGTTCGCGCCCGATCCGGCCGCGGTCCGCGTGATCGCCGTCAACGACGCCGGCGAGCGCCGCGAGTGGACGCTGGCGGAGCTGATCCCCGCGGGCTTCACCGGCCGCGAGCTGCCGACGATCTGATCACACCCGGCGCGGTGTTGCCGCGGGTTGGCACAGGCTGCCAGCGCATGCGCCTCGCGGAGGGCGAACACTCACGGCATGCGCCGCATCGTCATCATCGCACTGGCGGTCCACGCCGCCGGTTGCGCCGTCGCCGTCCGGGGTCATATCGGGGTCGCCCGCGTCGCTGGCGAGACCACCGTCACGGGCGGGATCAGCCTCGGTGGCGGCGTCGCGCTCCCCAGCGGCGGCGCGGTGATCGCGAGCGGAGGGCTGTCCCACGGCGTCGAGGCTGCCGCCGATGTCGTCTACCTGGCCCCGACGGCGCGCATCGGCGTGCGCGGCGGCGCCGCGGTCGGCCTCGACTTCCTGACCGAGGATTCCACGCGATCCGTGCGCGTCGCGCCCCTGCTCCGCGTCAGCCGCCCGGGCCATCCCGAGCGGACCGCGGCGATCGGCATCGAGGCCGCGCTCCTGCAACGGCGCCACGACCACAGCGATGGCCCGCCGCCATCGCTGGGCGGGAGCGTCGAGCTGTCGGTCGAGCTGTACCGCTTCCCGTCGTCGCTGCCGCGCTGACTCGGGTTTCGCCCTTTTTCGGGCGGACCCGAGCCAGCACGATCCCCGGGAACGTGCCGTTCCCCTCGTCGGGGGCAAGCCCCGACGAGCCTCCCCTTCGCTTGCGGCCGGACTCCCGGCCGGCGCGACCGTGTCGCGCTCGCGAACACCCACTTCGTTCAGAACTCGGACCGTCTCGTTCCAGAGCGCGCGACGACCTGAGCGTCGGCGCTATCCGCGCGCCAGCCGGCGCGCCCGGGGGTACGGTGGGCGCGTGAGCAAGGCGTTCACCAAGGAGAACGACGATCTCCCGGCGCCGCCGATGCGCCTGCGGGGACTGCCCGTGCCGACGCCGAACCTGGTCACATCCGCCGGGCTCGCGGCGGCGCAGGCCGAGCACGCAAGGCTCACGCAAGCGGGTGGCGATGCCGATCGCGTACGCGAGCTCGCGGCGCACCTCGCGACCGCGCAGGTCGCGGATCCACCCGCCGACCCGCGCGAGGTCGCGTTCGGGGCGCGGGTCACGATCGAGGACGACGCGGGCGAGCGCCACGTCTACGCGATCGTCGGCGCGATCGAGGCCGATCCGAAACGCGGCGCGCTGAGCTGGCGGTCGCCGCTCGCGCAGGCGCTGTGGGGCCTGCGCGTCGGTGATGGCGTCGCGCTGCCGCGCGGCGACGGCGCGATCGTCGCTATCGACTATCCCTGACGCGCGTGACTGCGGCCGTCGACACGATGCCGGCCTGATGCGCGCGGTGTAGGATGCCCGCCGCATGTCCGAAGTCATCTTCCGGGGCGGGACGATCCTCACCGTCGACGCCAAGCACCACGTCACCAACGGCGACGTCGCGATCATCGATGGCGTGATCGCGCAGGTCGGCGGCGCGTACCACCCGAAGACCCGCGAATACCAGATCGTCGACGCGTCGGGCTGCGTCGTGATGCCCGGCCTTGTCCAGGGCCACGTTCACATGTGCCAGACCCTGGCCCGCGGTCGCGCCGATGACCTCGAGCTGCTCGACTGGCTGCGCACGATCGTGTGGCCGTACGAGGGCGCGCTCGACGAGGCCGCGATGGCGGCCGCGGCGCGGCTGGCGTGCGTCGAGCTGTTGCTCGGCGGCACCACCGCGATCCTCGACATGGGCTCGGTCCACCACGCCGAGCAGCTGTTCGCGGTCGCCGAGACCGCGGGCCTGCGCGCGACCATCGGCAAGGCGATGATGGACGCGCCCGATCCGCAGATCCCGGTCGGGCTGCGCGAGACCACGCGGGCCTCGCTCGACGAGAGCGCCGCGCTGGCCGGCCGCTGGCACGGCGCGGCCAACGATCGCCTGCGCTACGCCTACGCGCCCCGCTTCATCCTGTCGTGCACCGACGAGCTCTTGACCGAGGTCGGCGTGCAGGCCCGGGCCCGCGGCCTGCGGGTCCACACCCACGCCAGCGAGAACAAGGGCGAGATCGATCTGGTCCGCGCGCGCACCGGTCGCTCGAACATCGCGGCGCTCGACGGCCTCGGGCTCACCGGCGATCACGTCGGCATCGCGCACTGCATCCACCTCGACGACCACGAGCGGCAGCTCCTGGTCCGCACCGGGACGCACCTGCTGCACTGCCCGAGCTCGAACCTCAAGCTCGCGTCGGGCATCGCCGCGATCCCGGAGCTGATCGCCGCCGGTGTGAAGGTCGCGATCGGCGCCGACGGCGCGCCGTGCAACAACAACCTCGACGGCTTCCTCGAGCTGCGCCTCGCCGCGCTCCTGCACAAGCCGCGGGTCGGGCCGCGCGCCCTGCCCGCGCCCGAGGCGCTGCGCCTGGCGACGATGGGCGGCGCCGCCGCGCTCGGCCTGGCCGATCGCATCGGCTCGCTCGAGGTCGGCAAGCGCGGCGACGTGATCGCGATCGACGTCTCGGGCCCGCACGTCGCGCCGACCGAGAACCCGTTCTCGGCGGTGGTCTACGCCGCGCGCGCGAGCGACGTCCGCCACGTCGCGGTCGACGGCGCGCTGGTCGTGCGCGACCGCGAGCTGCTCACGCTCGACGTCGGCGCGGCGGTCGCCGACGCCAGGACCCAGGCCCGGCGGGTGTTCGCGCGCCTCTGACCGCGGATCTCGGCGCGCACTTTCCCGCGCCGCCCGCGCCGGCCTGCGGTATGGTCCGACCAACGCCATGCTGCTGACCCGCGAGGAGATGACCTTCGACTTCCAGGGCGGCACGCTCGATCCCGCGCGCGATCGCGAGCTGCTCGAGTGGATGCTCAACCAGTTCCTCTACGGCGAGATGACCGGCATCCAGGTCGGGCACTGGCTGTACGAGGCGCCCGACTTCGACGCGGCCAAGTTCCTCGCGCGGCAGTCGCTCGAGGAGCTGCAGCACGTCGACAACTTCCTGCGCATCATGACCATGCTCGGCTGCAAGCCGAAGCCCGCGCACCCCGCGGTCCGGTTCCTGTCGACCGGCATGATGGGCGGCTCGTGGGCCGAGCACGTCATGCTCGAGATGGCGCAGGGCGAGGGCTTCGTGCTGCTCGCGTTCTACGCGATGATCGACACGCTCGATCACAAGCCGTCGGTCGACATCCTCAAGCGCGCGGTCAAGCAGGAGGAGCGGCACGTCGAGTTCGGCGAGCAGCAGACGATGAAGGCGATCCGCGACAAGGCGTGGCTGCGCCGCCGCCTGCTCGGGTTGTCGCTGGTGTCGATGTGGGGCGTGCGCCGGCTCGCCGGGTTCATGCGCAAGCGGCTGCCCGCCGATCACCCGACGCTCAAGTTCCTGCCCGAGTTCCTGGCGATGTCGAACCGCTGCAACGAGACCCGCCTGCGGCGCATGGGCCTCCTCGACCGGCCGCTCGCCGAGCTCGGCGGCTTCCGGCGCGCGCTCCTGGTCAGCGAGGCCTACGTTGGCAAGTTCCTCGGCGGCCTGGGCAGCCTGGTCACCGCGCCGCTGCGGCTCCTGCCCGGCTTTCCCAAGAAGAAGCGGCTCACCGATCTGTACCTCGCGGATCCGCACGTCACCGGCTACGCGCTGCCGTCGGGCGACGCCGATGCGGCCGAAGCGGCGCCCTGACGTGCGCGCGCTCGTCGCCGCGATGCTGCTCGCCGCGTGTGGCTCGAGCGGCGGCGGGACCGCGGCGGCGGTGACGACCGCGTGCGACGGCGCCGCCTGCGATGCGCGCTGTGAAGGCGGCGACCTCGCGGCGTGCGCGCGCGCGGCCGAGCTGTACTACGACGGCAAGAACGGCCACGCCCTCGACATGGCGCGCTCGTTCCAGTACGCGACCCGCGCCTGCGACGGCGGCAACCCGCACGGCTGCACGTTCGTCGGGCTCAACCATCAAGATGGTCTCAGCGCCGGCTGGGATCCGGCCAAGGCGATCGCCGCCTACGAGAAGGCCTGTCGCGGCGGCGCCGGCACCGGCTGCTTCAACCTCGCGACGATGTACTCCGGTGGCCAGGGCGTGACCGTCGACCTCGCGAAGGCCGATCGCTACAAGCGCGACGCGGCCGCGGCCTGGACCGCCGCCTGCCACGGCAGCGAGCCGCGCTGGTGCACCAACGCGGCGTTCCTGATGGCCGACGCCGACGGCAAGGGCGGCCCGTCGCCCGCGACGATGGCGACGATGCGCGCGCTCGAGCAGCGCGCGTGCGACGCCAAGGTCCTGGTCGGCTGCACCGAGCTCGCGCGCCTGACGATGCAGCAGGGCGAGCTCGCGCCGGCGGCGTACGTCGATCGCCAGGATCAGCTGTGCGGCCAGGGCGAGGTGACCGCGTGCGTCGCCGGTGGCGCGCTCTTGCTCGACGGCCAGCGTGTGCCCCGCGACGCGGCCCGCGGCATCGCGCTGTACCGCCGCGGCTGCGACGCCGGCGACCGGAACGCGTGCGAGGCGCTCGGCGTCGAGGAGGGCCTCGGCGAGTTCGTCGCGAAGGACGAGGCCGCCGCGGAGCGCCACCTGACGATGGCGTGCGATCGCGCGAGCCCCCGCGCCTGCCAGGCGATCGCGAAGGTCCGCGCGCGCGCCGGCGACGCCGTGGCCGCCCGCGCGCTGCTCGAGCGCGGCTGTCACATGGGCGATGGCGAGGCCTGCGGCGTGCTGGGCGCGATGATCGCCGCCGGCACCGGCGGCCCCGCCGATCCCGCGGCGGCGCTGCCGTGGACCCGGCTCGGCTGCCAGCAGGGCTACGGCCCGGCGTGCGATTCGCTCATCGAGCGCGGCCTCGACCTGCCGATCCCGCCGGAGTTCACGGGCCAGTTCTATCGCGAGGCGTGCGGCCGCGGCGTCGCGCGCGCGTGCACCCCGCCCTGACTACTTCGGGCAATCGACGACCAGCCCGTGATCGACGCGCGCGCCGTCGCCGCCGATCTCGTGCGCGAGCGCGGCGTCGTCGATCGGCGCCGACACGTGGGCGTGCACGACCTGCCAGCGATCCGCGCGGCGCTCGAACACCAGCGTCGCGCGCAGGCGGATCGGCACCGCGCCCGCCGTGCCGCGCGCGGTGATCGCGATCGTGCCGGCCCACCACGCGATCGTCCCCGGCGCGCCGGAGAGCGACGGGCCCAGGCCGATGCGCGCGCGCTCGACGACGACCTTCTCGGCGTCGAACGCGTCGGTGAGGCTCGGGCCGCTGGCGACCGCGGCGCCGCGCAGCTCGTGGGCCGGATCGGGCCACCACACCAGCGCGTCGGGCGTGGTCGCGAACACCTTGGCGCGGACCTCCGGCGCCGACGCCTCGATCGCGGTCGCCGCGAGCGCGGTCAACGCCGGGCCCCACGAGCGCGCCGCGGTGACCGCGTCGAGCGGCGTCGCGCGCTGTTCGCCGCGCGCGATCAGCGCCGCGGCCGGCTGCGCGTACGACAGGTGCTCGACCGCGACCACCCAGCGATCGGCGCCGCGCACGTAGACCGCCGACAGCCGCAGCGGCACCAGCGCGATCTTGCCGCACACCACCGCGCACGCCGCGACCTCGTCGGAGACCCAGGCGGTCCCGCCGTCCTCGGCCATGTGCAGCTCGAGCTTCTTCGATCGCAGCACGCGATCGCACGGCGCGACCCCGGCCGAGACCGCGAGGCCCAGCGGCAGGCGCCGCGGCGGCGGCGCGCCGCGCGTCGTGACCTGCTCGTCGTCGGGGCCGACCCCGAAGCGCACGATCCCGAGGTCCGACGACAGCACGCCGACCCAGTCGGTCTCGGCGACCCGGTCGTCGCGCTGGTAGCTGTCGAGGATCTCGGACTCGAGCTCGCGCCGCAGGATCGGGGTCTCGTCGCCATTCTCGCCGGCGAACGGATCGCCGACGACGGTGCTCTTGGCGATCGGCGCGCGCTGGGTGCACGCGGCGAGGATCAGCGCGAGCGCGAGCGCGCGCCTCATTCCGGCCCCGTCGCGTGCATCGCGGCCAGCGCCTCGGGCGTGTCGACGTCGCGCCGCACGCCAGGATCGTCGACCGCGACGCGCACGGTGCGGGCCGCCCGCAGCACGCCGCGCGCGCCATCGGGGTGATCGCCCGCGATGAGCGCGGGCCAGAGCGCGCGGCCGACCAGCGCCGGATGGCCGCCGCGCTCCGCGAAGGTCGGGATCGCCGCGTCGGCGTCGCCGCGCGCCGCGCAAAGCTGCGCGATCACGTGGGCGGCGATGCGCGGATGATCGACCGGCCAGAGCAGCCCCGCGTCGAGCGCGCGATCCTCGACGAGCGCCGCGAACCCGCGCGCGATCGAGCTCGCCATGCCGCGCGCGGGATCGTCGTTCCACGCGATCGCGAGGCCGAGCGCGCGCGCCGCCGCGCGGATCGGCTCGCCGTGCGGTGGCCCCGCGACCACGACGATCGCCTCCACGCCCGCGGCCCGCGCGGTGCGCGCGATCGCCGCGAGGAAGGTCTCGCCGCCGTCGAGCTGACACAGCGCCTTCGCGACCCCGCCGAGCCGCGCGCCGGCGCCGGCGGCCAGGACCACCGCGCCGATCACGGCGCCTCACCGCCGCCGGGCGCGGTCCAGGCCCGGGCGACCGTGCGCCCGCGCCGCAGCGCGACCAGCTCGGCGGCGATCGCGACCGCGATCTCGGCCGGCGTCTCGGCGCCCAGATCGAGCCCGATCGGCGCGTGCAGCCGGGCCCAGCGCGCGTCGTCGATGAGGCCCTTGGCGCGCAGCCGCTTCTCGAAGCGTCCGACCTTGCCGCGGCTGCCGATGAGCCCGAGGTACGACAGCTCGTCGTTGCCGATGATCGCCTCGAGCAGGCGCTGATCGAGCGCGTGATCGCGGGTCACGATGAAGACGTGATCGCCCGCGCCGAGCGGCCCGATCGCGCGCGCGAGATCGGCGAGCTCGAACGACTCGATCACCCGCGCGGCCCACGGCGCGGGCGGGGCCAGCGCCCCGGTCTCGCCGTCGTCGCACAGGATCACCTCGAAGCCGAGCGCCGCGACCAGCGGGCCGAGCGCGCGGCCGACGTGGCCCGCCCCGACGACGATCGCCCGCGGCGTCGGGCCGCACAGCTCGATCAGCCGATCGTCCGCGGCGCGCGGCAACACGAGCGCGCGCTCGTCGCCGACCGGCGGGCGCGCGACCAGCGGCCCGCCATCGGCCGGCGTCTCGACGACGACCCAGCGCCGCTCGTCCGCCGCCCGGACAATCTCGGCGAGCGCGGCCCGGCTCGCCGCGGCCGGGCCGATCGCGATCGCCATCTTCCCGCCGCAGCACATGCCGAGATCGCGGACGAGGTGGTGGACCACGCGGCGCGGCGCACCGCCCGCGGCGACCTCGCGCGCCGCCGCGGTCACCTCGACCTCGATGCGGCCGCCGCCGATCGTGCCGTCCTGGCCCTCGGCCCAGACCGCCATGCGCGCGCCGAGGTGGCGCGGCGTCGAGCCGGCGCACGCGACCACCGTGGCCAGCGCGAGCGGCTGGCCGCGGTCGAGAGCGTCGAGCACCGCGCGCACGTCCATGGCGGCGCAGCATACCCGGCGCGCCCACGAACCGCCGCGCCGGTGAATCGCGATCGTTGCCCCGCGGTTCCCGTGGCCTGCTACCATCGCGCCGTGGACGGGATCTGTCGGCTGGTCACCAGCAACAACGTCGACGTGTTCCGGCTGCTCGGGGCACAGGCGGTGGGGCGGCTCGGCCTGGAGTACGCGATCGCCGCCGATCAGGACGAGCTGATCGCGCTGGTCCAGACCCGGCTCCCGCAGATCGCGCTGATCGACGTCGAGCTCGCCGGCGGCTCGGGCTACGCGGCGTGCCGCGCGCTCAAGGCCGATGCCGCGACCGCGCGCACCCACGTCGTGCTGCTGCTCGATCTGCGCCGCGCGGGCGGCCGCCTCGACAAGGCCGCGCTCGACGAGGTCGCCGCGGCGGGCGCCGACGACGTGATGGCGCTGCCCATCCACCCCGACGACTTCTACTATCACCTCGCGCGGCTGTCGGGCCTCGCGTTCCGGCAGGGCCGCCGCATCGGCGTGACCCTCGAGATCGCGGTGCCCTCGCACGGCGGCCGCGGCCAGGTCGTGAACGTCAGCGCCGGCGGCGTCGGCGTGCGCGTGCCCGGGCAGCTCGCCGTCGGCGACGAGGTCGCGGTCCGGTTCGAGCAGGGCGGCGTGCAATCGCCCGACACCAAGGTCGTGGTCGCGTGGTGCCGACCGTCCGAGGACGGCTACGCCGCGGGCCTGCGGTTCGAGGGCGATCCGCCGATGAAGACCCGGCTGTTGCTCGAGCAGGTCGCGCTGTTCGACATCAGCTCGACCGACACGGGCACCTCGGTCTCGCTCCACGGCGACTTCACCGAGATGACCCGGTTCGATGCGCTGACCGCGCGCCTCGCCGGCGTCACCGACCTCGAGTTCGATCTCGCCGCGGTCCGCTACCTGAGCTCGGCCGGCGTGCGCGCGTGGTGCCACTTCCTCGGCCAGCTCCAGGGCGTGACGGTGCGCTTCCGGCACTGCTCGATCGCGTTCGCGACCCAGGCCGCGATGGTGCCGCTGGTGCTCGGCGGCGGCGAGGTGCTGAGCCTCGAGGCGCCGTACCTGTGCGAGACCTGCGACCGCGATGATCTGCGGCTGCTGGAGCCCGGGCTGATCGCGCGCGACGGCGATCGGCTGATCCCGCCGCGGCTGCACTGCGGGACCTGCGGCGGCGAGCTGATCTTCGACGACGTGCCCGATCGCTACTTCGCGTTCCTGCGCGACGAGTAGCCGCGCGCGGCCCGTCCGCCGTGCCTGCTGAGCCGGCGCCTTCGCGCGCCTCATGGCGCGTTCGCGGTTGACACGCGTCGCGCGGCAATATACGTAACCAATCAGATACTAATATGAACCGCGCCAGGGCCGCCGAGGATGTCTTTCGAGCGATCGCCGATCCCACGCGCCGCGCGATCCTCGATCGCCTGCGCGCCGGATCCGCGCCCGTCAACGATCTCGCCGCCGACTTCGCGCAGTCGCGACCGGCCATCTCGAAGCACTTGCGGGTGCTCCGCGAGGCGCGCCTGGTCACCGAGCAGAAGGTCGGGCGCGAGCGGTTCTACACCCTCGAGCCCGCGCCGCTGCAGCGCGCGGCCGGCTGGCTGGAGGGCTACCGCGGGTTCTGGCAGCACAACCTCGACCGCCTGAAGCGTCACCTGGAGGAAACATGAGCACCGCACGCACGCTCGCTCGCAAGGCCACCGCGATCGCCGATCTCGACTCCGGTCTGGTCCTCGCCCGGGTCGAGATCGCGGTCCCGCCCGCGCGGGTCTTCACCGCGCTCACCACCGACGAGCTCACCCAGTGGTGGGGCGCACCCGAGATGTACCGGACCACCGCCCACGCGATCGATCTGCGGGTCGGCGGCGCGTGGCGCAGCTCGGGTGTCGGCGCCGACGGCCACACCTTCCACGTCGGCGGCGAGGTCCTCGCGGTCGAGGCCCCGCACACGCTCGTGTACACGTGGAAGCCGTCGTGGGACGACGGCCCGGCGACCACCGTGAGCTACCGGCTCGACGCGATCCCGGGCGGCACGCGCGTCACGGTCCGCCACACCGGCTTCACCAACCCCGCGGTGTGCGGCGATCACGCCACCGGCTGGGAGCGGGTCTTCGGCTGGCTGGGCGACCACCTCGCCGCCGACTGATCCGCGCCATCTTCTAGCCGCGCGAACGTAAGCTGCGCGCACGTCGCGCCGCGGACCGCCAGGTTCTCGACGGAAATGCTCACCACCAGCGGTCACACTCGACGGGTAGTGTCACGTCAACGGTCGGATACGTGCCGGCCGTCAACCGGGCTTCACGATCGCGGCGGGCGCGGCAGGGTCAGCAGGTGATCGACGAGCTCGCGCAGGCCCGCGCCTTCCGGACGCTCGGTCAGGAACGCCGGCTTGTGCGCCAGCTCGTCCCACCAGAGGCGAACGTTGGACACGCCGACGCTGGTCGGGAACCCGCCGAACATCGGCGCGTCGTTGAGCGCGTCGCCGACGAACGAAGCCGGCCTTGCGCACGCGCTGGACCACGTCCTCGGCGGCCTCCTTCGACAGCGAGGCCTCCTCGTTCCAGTCGATCGCGAGATCGACCTCGCGGTACTTGGAGTCCGACGACAGCCGGGCCCCGGGCACCTTCGACATGACGTCGACGGCGGCCTCGTGCATGCGGCGCCGCCACTCGGGCAGCGTCGCCGCGGGCACGCCGTAGATCTTGGCGAGGCGCCGACCTTCGCGGACGAAGGTGACGCCGCCATTCTCGCTCACGACCGCCGCAACAGGGGCGACGCTCATGAACGCCTGGCCCCACCCGGCCGGTCTCCCGGTTACGAGGATCACCGGGATGCCGGCTTCGCCGAGCTTCTCGAGCGCGGCGTAGGTGGAAGCCTCGACGCGGCCGCTCGTGGTGAGCGTGCCGTCGACGTCGGAGAAGAGCGCGCGAACAGGACCGCGAAGCTCGGACAGCGGGAGCGCCATGGGGCGCCCCTATATCACGGGGCTATCCGAACGGCGATCACTACGCGATCAGCTTGAGCGGCCGATCACCCATCAGCTCCTCGCCGAGGGGACGCCCCAGCGAGCGATCGCGCTGGCGGCCGAGCCAGTCTTCGAGGTCCAGCGAGTTGAGCCGAACGATGCCCCCCACCTTGAATACCGGCAGCGGGTCGGCAGTCCGACGCGCCATGTACCGGCACCACCGCTCCGAACGACCGAGTGCGTGAGCGATACCCTTCCAAGTCTCCACGTAGTTCGACATCGTGTTCTCCTCGATTCCCGGTTGGCCCCGGGGGTGGAATGCCTTTCCGTGCCGCAGACAATGCAGTCGGCGTGCCGGAGTGTTGAGGCGTCGTAAGCGATTGATTGCCCGTCGTGGCTGTCTCGCCGCCAAAACCGCCGTCCGTGGAGTCACGGACACATGGCGGATCGTCGGGTTGCGCTGGGGTAACGAGTGAGACTGACCTGGCAAAGTCGTGACAGCTGGGAACGCGGTGCGTGACACGTCGAGACCGGTCGGTGTGACAGCTCCTGGGACAGGCTCGGGACAGGGCGGGTACATGGACCTGGGACGGGCTGGGACATGGACCGCAGGTCCACCCTCGCGGCGTGGGCTGGCGCACGAGCCGACCACACAGATGGCGCGGGCGATCCGTCTGGCCTGGGGTGCCGCGGAGCGACCGCGCCTCCGGTGTGTGGCAGCACCCGCCCCGGTCCGTTATTCTGGACGGCATATGCATCGAGCCTTTCCGGTCGCGTTCGGCGCGCTGGTCCTCGGGATCGGCGCGGCGGCCGCGGCGGCCCCGCCCGCGATCTACCCCCTCGCCAAGGTGAAGCGGGGCCAGACCGGCTACGGGTTGACCACCATGAAGGGCTCGACGCCCGAGCGCTTCACGTTCGAGGTGGTCGACGTCATGCACAACTTCTTGCCTGACGAGGACATCATCCTCGTGAAGTCGGACGACCCCAAGTTGGCGGTCACCGGCTTCTGGCAAGGGATGTCGGGCAGCCCGCTCTACATCGACGACAAGGTCGCGTGCGCGTTCTCGTACGGCTTCTCGTTCAACAAGGTCGCGCTCGGCGGCTGCACCCCGATCGAGTACATGACGCGTGACGGGATCGACAAGCATCGGCGAGGGGGCACCACCGGCGGCGTCGGGACGCCGCCCACCACCATCGTGCCCACGGCGGCGTCCATGGACGAATGGCGGAGGCTCACGCCCAGCGGCTCCCTCGACGAGGCGTGGCGCGCCCTCGGGCCCGAGCGCGGCGACTGGCTCTCGGCGGTCCCGATGCCGCCCAAGCCGAGCAAGCCAACGAACGACCAGATGATGACGGCCTCGGTACCGCTGGCGCTCGGCGGCTTCACTGGCCCGGCGTTCGCGAAGGTCGAGCAGATGTTCGGCGACTATGGGCTCGCGCCCATGCGCGCGGGCGGCGCCGGCACGGCCGTGCCAGGCACCGGGCCCAAGGAGTTCACGATGGGCGGCTCGATCGCCGTCGAGCTCATCCGCGGCGACATGAGCGCCGCGGCGACCGGCACGGTTTCTTACATCGACGGCAGCCGCGTGCTGGCGTTCGGGCATCGCCTCTTCCAGGTCGGCGAGCTCTACGCGCCGGTGTCGACCACCAACGTCCACACCGTGGTCCCCTCAGCACAGAGCGCGTTCGTCCTGGCGTCGCCGGCGCGCGAAGCCGGCGCGCTGATCCAGGATCAGCAGACCACGATCGCCGCCGACACGATGCTGCGCACGCCGATGATCCCGATGGACATCTCGATCGTCACGACCTCGGGAGTCGGCGCATCGGCGCACACCGAGAAGGGCGAGTTCCACGTCCAGCTGCTCGACAACAAGTTCCTGACTGGCGCGCTCGCCGGCGCCGCGGCAATGAGCGCGGTCAGTCACTACTTGCCCGATCGTGATCACATCACTGCGCGCATCGAGTCGATGGTCAAGATCAAGGGCGCCGAGCCGCTGCGCTTCGTCGACTACCTCTACGCCAACGACGGCGCAGGCAGCGTGGTCGGCGGCGCTCGCGCGCTGCGCGCGCTGATCCCGCTGCTCTTCAACCCGTTCGCGCCGGTCGTGGTCGAGCGCATCGAGATGAAGGTCGACATGCGGTTCGCCGCCGACTTCGGCGAGATCAAAGAAGTGCGGCTGCCGGCCGCGCCGCTGCCGCCGGGCAAGCGCGCGTTCGTCGACGTCGTGCTCGCCACCTACGACGGCAAGGACGTCGTCGATCACGTGCCGGTCGATGTCCCGCTCGCGCTCGCCGGCGGCATCGTGCAGCTTGAGGTCTCCGCCGGCGACGGCGCGCGCCTCGACGCGGCCCCGCCGGTGGATCTGCCGTCCTTGCTGAGCGCGTTCGGCAAGCTCCTGCCCGGCAACGTCTACGCGGTCTCACTGTACGCGTCCGACGAGGGCGTCGCGCTCGACGGCAAGATCGTCCGCGACCTGCCGGCGTCGGCGCTCGACAAGCTGCACCCCGCGTCGACCACGCAGCGGGTCGCGAGCTACCGCCCGGTGGCGCGCACGCTGTCGCCGGCGGCGCGCGTCGTCGACGGCAGCGTCACCGTGCTCGTCCGCATCGCCGACGCCAAGTGAGCGCTCGCGCATCCGAGGACGCCCGCGCGTCCGTTCGCTTCGCCACGTCACCCTGCACCGAGAGGCTCTCGTGAAGCTCCGCACCGTCTCCGCGCTCGCCATCGCTGGCGCGTCGCTCCTCGCCCTGCCCGCCCACGCCGTCGTCACCTCGACGTGGACCGTCGAGACCTTCAGCGACTTCGACGCCGGCGACGCGCAGAACGCGTTCATCACCTCGCTCGGCGAGGTCCGCCCGGGCTGGGACAAGAAGCGGGTCGCGCTCGAGGGCGACGCGGTCTGGTCGGCGGTGCGCGCCGCCGACGGCTCGGTCATCGTCGGCAGCGACGAGGACGGCGCGATCTATCGCGTGAGCGGCGACAGCGCCAAGAAGCTCGGCAAGATCGACGGCGCGATCGCGGTCACCGCGCTCGCGCTCGACGGCAGCACGCTCTACGCCGGCGCGATGCCGGGCTCGTCCCTGTGGAAGGTCGATCTCGCCACCGGCAAGGCCACCGCGGTCGCGCCGCTCAAGGGCGTCGAGTCGATCTGGTCGCTCGCGGTCGGCAAGGACGGCACGCTGTGGGCCGGCACCGGCCCCGACGGCAAGCTGTTCGCGATCAAGAACGGCAGCGCGCGCGAGGTGTTCGCGACCGGCGACAAGCGCGTGACCGCGGTCGCGGTCGCGTCCGACGGCGCGGTCTGGTTCGGCACCAGCGAGCGCGCGCTGGTGTTCCGTCACGATCCGGCGAAGAACGAGACCCGCGCGATGGCCGACTTCGCCGGCAACGAGATCTCGGCGATCGCCGAGCTGCGCGGCGGCGTGGTCGTCGCCGCCAACGATCTCGCGGATCCGCCGGCCGGCGCCGCCAAGAGCGCCGCCGCGGTCGCCGCCGCCGAGAAGCCGGGCGCGGCCAAGGGCACGCCGGCCAAGGCGCCCGACACCGGCACCGCGCCCGGCGCCGACAAGGATCAGCCGGCGGTCACCGATCTCGGTCGCCGCGGCGCGCGCAAGGGCAAGGGCGCGCTGTTCTGGATCGGCGGCGACGGTCGCCTCGATCAGCTGCACGCGCTGACCCAGACGTACTTCACCTCGGTCGTCGTCGGCTCGGACGGCGCGGTCTACGGCGGCGCCGCCGACAAGGGCCGCATCTACCGCGTCGATCCCGATGGCTCGGTCGCGACCGCGTTCGACGTCGACGAGCGCGCGGTCTCGCACCTGTGGTGGGAGAAGGATCAGCTCGGCTTCTCGACCGACGACGCGGCCGCGATCTACCACGCGACCGGCCGGGCCTCGGCCGCGACCTACGTCTCCGACGTCTTCGACGCCAAGGTGCCGTCGACCTTCGGCGCGCTCGCGTGGCAGGCGGTCGGATCGCTGACGATCGAGACCCGCAGCGGCAACACCGCCAAGCCCGGCCCGGGCTGGAGCACCTGGAGCTCGCCGGGCAAGGGCACGACCCAGGGCGGCGGCGTAGTCGCCGGCAAGATCGCGAGCCCGGCGGGCCGCTACCTGCAGTTCCGCGTCGCGTTCAAGACCGACGACGCCGCGGTCCACCGCGTGGTCGCCTACTACGTGCCGCAGAACCAGGGCACCGAGGTCCAGGACGTGGCGGTCGAGATCGCGGCGAAGGAGACCACGCCGACGCTCAAGGACTCGGCGTCCAAGCCGCGCAGCCCGGTGCTGCGGCTGAAGTGGAAGATCGAGAACCCGGACAGCGACGACACCTCGTACAAGCTCGAGGTCCGGCGCGACGGCGTGGCCGACTGGCGCACGATCACCACCGGCAAGGCGCCGCTGACCGCGACGACGTGGGAGTGGAACACCGAGACCTTCCCCGACGGCTGGTACCGCGTGCGCGTGACCTCGTCGGACGCCGGCGCGAACTCGCCGGACCGCGCGCTGACCTCGAGCGCGACCTCGGCGCTGTTCCTGATCGACAACCAGCGCCCGACGATCGAGGGCGTGAACGTGAGCTACCCGCGCGCGACCGCGAAGGCCTCGGACGCGCTGTCGACGATCGCCGAGATGTCGTTCTCGATCGACGACGGGCCGTGGCAGCTGGGGACGACCGCCGACGGCCTGTTCGACGATCTCGCGGAGACGCTGCGCGTGGATCTGCCGGCCGACCTCGCGCCGGGCAGCCACACGCTGTCGCTGCGCGTGGCCGACGCCTCGGGCAACGTCGGCTCGTCGACGACGACGTTCGTGAAGAAGTAGCGGCGGCCGACTATCGGCGCACGCGGATCCGCGTGCTGCCGAGCGGGGTCGCGGCGCGCGTGCCCCGCGGCGGCGGCGCGCCCAGCGGCGCGGGCTCGGCCTCGGCGCGACGGGCCCCGACGCCGACCATGCGGCCGCGCGATTTCGGCGCGCGGGGGGCCCCCGGCGGCGCGATCGGCGGCACCACGACCCGCGGCGCGGGCACGACCAGCGCGGTGCGCTCGCGCGCGGGCAAGACCAACGAGCCATCGGCGGTGATGCGCGGCCGCGCCAGGGAGGGCGCGCGCTCGACCGGCCGCGCGCGCGGCGCGAGCGCGACCGGCGGCACCTTGCGCATGACATCGGCGAGGAACGCGGCGACGTACGACGCGGGCACCAGCCAGCCCTCGCGGATCGCGACCAGCTCGAGCGCGACCTCGAGCCCGCGCACCGACGCGAACCGCACGCTCGGATCGGGATCGAGCGCGCGGCGGATGATGCCGTCGAGCGCGACCGGCAGGTCCGCGCGCCGCGGCACGAGCTGGCGCAGCAGCGCGCCCAGGCTGTAGACGTCGGCGCGCACGTCGACCGGCGCGCGCGCGCGCAGCTCCGGCGACGCATACGCGGGATCGACCGGATCGGCGATCGGCGTGAACCGGACCCGCTCGGCGAGCTGCCAGCTGGCCGCGCCGAAGTCGAGGACCATCGCGTGGCCCTCGGTGGTCGCCATCAGGTTGTCGGGCGTCACGTTGCGGTGCAGCAGCCCGGCGTCGTGGATCGCCTGCAGCCCGGCGGCGGCGTCGAGCACCAGCGACAGCGCGATCGGCCCGCCCATGACCTCGCCCGAGGCCTCGACCTCGGCGATCACCGCGCGCAGCGTCCAGCCGCGCACCAGGTCCATCGACAGCCAGTAGCGGCCCTGATCGTGGACCAGCTCGCGCAGCTGCACGACGTTGGCGTGCTGAACGTACGCCGCGGCGCGGGCCTCGTTGACCAGCGCCCGCTGGTGCTCGGCGCCGGCGCGATCGTCGGTCAGGGTCTTGAGCGCGACCGGCACCGCGAAGCCATCGGGCCCGAGCCGCGCGCCGCTCCACACCTCGGTCGCGGCGCTGCGGCAGAGGAGCGTGTCGAGGCGATGGTCGCGGAGCGATCGCAAGGGGCGTTACCGCCTCATATGCAACCGGTGATCCATCCGCCACTCGCCGAGTTCCGCACGGTTAGCCTTCCAGAATTGGGGCTGTACACCCAGAGGTGGCCCGTCACGGCCCCGCTCGCCTCGTGCGATTCCCGACGCACCAAAGCCCACGCGACGGGCTCGTCGCGTGCACCCCAACGTGGCGCCTCTCGGGAATCGAGGACGGTCTTGCTGACGGAAGACGATGAGCCGCCGCGGTTCGGTTCTCGGCGGTCACTCGCCCACGGGCGCTGCTCCCGCCAGTCGCTACTTCGACTTGCAGCCGGCGTGGCAAGTGTCGGTCCGCCCGCAAGCGCCACTGCCGAAGTCGACACTACCTCCAGCAAGGTGTCCGATTTGGGCTTGGCTGAGCTGCTTAACGACAGCCCGAACGAGCGAGAGCTTCTTCATTTCATTCTTCTTCATGTCCTTCTCCTCTTGTGAGTACATTAGTGTGCGAACCGACACCTATGGCGTCAGATCAGCAACCAGCAATTCGCCATCGGTCGTAACCACTGCAACGCGGCCGCCTCGTTCGACATGCGCCAGGGAGCGGAACCCCTCGCCCTCCGTCGACAGCGCTTTCCATCGATTCTGACCAGCATCGTAAGTCCAGATGATCCCGCCCTGCGCCGCAGCAACCAGGGTCTGCCCCGCAACGAATGCCAACCGTTTGCATGGCAACTGGAGCTGACTCCAAACAGATTCCCGTGTCCACGCCGAACCGACTCGACGACCGAGCTCCACGACACCAGCGTCATCCGCAACAGCCATCATCGAGCCATCTTCCGTGAACCGGATGTCACGTATCCCGCCGAGGAGCCTGCGAGTCAATGCCACGCGGTCACCGTTGTCGATAACCGCAAGCTTGCCATCAGCAGCCCCCACCGCGGTCCACGCGCCGTCGGCAGAGACCTGCACTCTCATGATCTCGGCATCAGATCGATAGATGTGCTTGAGCCCCCCCGTGCCGTCCAGTCGCCACACGTCGGCGCTGCCTGCGAAGACGACAGATCCATCATTGGCGACCATGAGAATATCAAGCGCGACACGGACGTTCGCGAGTTCCGTTCCGTGCCCGTCCGGATCCCAGCGAACGACGCTTCCATCCAGTCCAGCCACCAACACGTCGCCAGTGCCGCCGTAGGATCGTGCGTCTGCGAGCGCGTTCCTGTGGGTATCAACGACTCGCTCAAGAGTCAACGGATTGGTCGTCCAGATCTCAACAACAGATGATGCTCCAAATGTCACGACACGACGGCCATCAGGCGAGCGTTGAAGATAGGTGTTCTTCCGCTCATGTGGTCCGACGAGCCTGCACTCAGTCAACGAAGGACACTCCAACAGCGCGCCATGACCCGACGCGGCGATCACGTCGCTCTCATCCTGGCCGAAGGTAACGCTCATGAAAGTGTCGTCTTGACCCTGCAAGCGATGAACGCGCCTCTCGGGAATCGGCCAGATACGAAGATTGCCCTCGGAGTCCCCCGACGCGATCAGCGGTGCCCCGGCCGCGGGAGCAGCGAGCGCCGTGACTGGCGCCGAGTGACCAGCATACGTCGCAGCCGTTCCGGTCACGAAATCAAAGACCCTCACCAGGCCTCGATCGGTGCTCACAACGATGTATTCCCCATCGCCACTACTGACGGATGCAACGGGATAGCCACCGCTCCGAAACAGGGGCCTCGGCTCGGCGCCGCCCATCCACTCTCCAACCACACCTGATTTGCATACGTAGCCGAAGCTTCGTCGGGCGGGGAGTGAGAACACCCGAAACGTGTCATCATCACAGAGGCGGCGAGCAGCACCGACGCGTCGAGATGCGACGTCAATGATGATGGCGTCCCCGTGGAGCGTAACGACGAGGAGGGACCCCGTCATGGGCTCAGCCGCCAAGAGCCGTGCATTGGGCAGCCCAACGCGGGATACGCGCCCCAACGCGTCGATCAAATCGATCCCGCCGGACACCGGAACCGCAATACCATCCTGTTGAGCAAACAACGCATAGTTGCCGTTCACGACAGCACTGCGCTCAATCCGCAGGTGCCAGATGTCTTCGATGTCGATCACGACGAGTTGTTGATCTCGCGTGACGACAGCGATGTGATTCTCATCGGGCGAGCAGTCTACCGATGTGGGAGGCGCCTGGGGGAATCGCGCGATGCCCCCCCTCATGAGGTCCGTCAGGCAAAGCTCCGCGTCACCGCACGCGTACACGAGCAGGTGCCGCCGCGGGCACCACGCATGAACAGCCGTGTCTTGCGCGTCGTGCGCGAGCATGTCAACGCGCCCGGCTGAAGACGTTCGCGCAACGGAACCGTCGTTGCTCAGGCTGGCAACTGAACCATCTGGCAGACCAGCGATCCATCGGGTATTTCCGCGATGAGGTGATGCCCTCATCGTAGCGACGCCTCGAGCGAGAGCCTCTACCCGCAACTGCTGTGCGCGACTATCATCGCCACGATACGTGGACAATGCATCAAGGGCCGCCGTCGGGTCCTTCGCGAGAATCAGTTCCGCGTTCTTGAGAATCGAGGACGCCAGCGCCCGCTCGGCGTCGGCTCGCGCGCCCTCTGCCGCGCGTTCCGCCGCCTCTGCACGAAAACGCTCACCGCGAACGCGAACGACGTCGAAGGCAAGGAGTCCTGAGATCAGGACTAGTGCGGAGATGACAACGAAGGAGGCCGCGCGATGACGTGCAGCACCCAAGAGCAACTTAGCTACAATAGAATAACGTTTCGCACCTACCGGCCGGTGCTGAGAGAAGCGCCGAAGGTCGGCCGCAAGTTCACGAACTTCCTGATAGCGCCCCTCGGGGGACGGATTCATCGCGCGTTCTTGAATGGCAACGAGGCCCGCAACCTGGGCCCTCCGGAGAGCCCGAGATTGTCTGGAGGGACTCCGCCCGCTGTTTGGGACGGCGCCCGTAAGCACGTGCTGGATGATGCCGCCCAGCGCGTAGATGTCCGACCGCTCGTCCGCCCTACCCTCATGCTGCTCCGGCGCCATATACGCCGGCGTACCGAGGATGCTACCGGCGACCGTGAGGCCGTCGGCTGCAGGCGCACGCCTTGCGTCCGGCTCGGCTTGCGTCGGTTCGGGGATCTCGTCGGTGATGTCCTTGGCGAGGCCCCAGTCGTTCACGACGGTCTCGCCGAAGTCTCCGACGATGACGTTGGAGGGCTTGAGGTCGCGGTGGATGATCTTGCGGTCGTGGGCGTAGGCGATGGCGTCGGCGACGGCGATGACGTGGGGGAGCAGCGCGAGGCGATCCTCCATGGTCTTGCAGTCGTTGATGAGCTCCCGCAGGGAGCGGCCCTGCACGAGCTTCATGGCGTAGAAGGGGGTGCCGTCGGGCCAGCGGCCGGCCTCGTGGACCGGGACGATGCCGGGGTGCTCGAGGCGCGCGGTGATGAGCGCCTCGCGGAAGAAGCGGAGCTCGGAGGTGTTGCCGCGCTCGAGGAGCTCCTTGACGGCGACGTCGCGGCCGAGCTCCTTGTCGCGCGCGCGCAGGACGCGGCCGAGGCCGCCGCGGCCGTGCTCGCCGATGACCTGGTAGCGATCGGGGTCGCGATACTGGAGCGGCGCGGGCAGACGATCGTTGCGCGCGGGCGGCTCGGTTCCGGCGTTGGCGTCGGAGGCGCCGGGCGCACGCGTGCGGGTCGGATCGTTGGGGCCGGGCGGCGCGTCCGCGGGCTGCGGCGCGCGGGTGCGGGTCGGATCGTTAGGGCCGGGCACGTCGGCGTCGCTCATGGCGCGCTCCGGGTCCGGATCCGCGCCATCGTCACCGTCGCGCCCGCGACCACCTGCGCCCAGCTGCATCGCCGCGTCGGGATAGCGAGAACGGAGCAGCGACGCAAGCTCGGCTTGCTCGTTCTCTGCTGACTCCGATCGGTCGCGCGCCACCATGGTTCGAGCGAGGCGTTAGCAGGCGCCGTGCCCATGCGTGAGGCCCGCAAGTGGGCGACGCGCGGTCGCGCACGGCGGTACGAGCGACGTTCCGCTGTTCCGGAACGTTCCGCTCGGTGTTCCGATCGCGCAAGCGCGCGCGCCCTCTGGGGGCGATCGGAACATGCGGCTGTTTCGCTCATCGCTCGGGTGTGTCGGACCGAGGCGCCAGCGGTTGCGTGAAAAGATCGAAGAGTTGCGATCGGTGAGATCGGCGACGATAGATACGTGGAGAGATCGGCGGCGGACAAACGTTCCGGGACGGGCCGATCTGTGAATCACCAGGGCGGCGCCGGTCTGACTGATGCGGCCGGCTGAACCGCAACGTCGCGGACCGGTGACTGAAGCCCCAGTCGACGGCTGACGTCGATCCGCCGAGCAAATCTTGCCGCTCGCAACCTCGCGCCGGCCATGCGGAGGTCGACTTCAAGACGCGACAAAGCGCACGCGACGGTCTCGTCGCATGCGCGTCGTGGGGATGCGCACCAAGGTGCGCGTCAGCGATCGCTCAGGCGCGCTTGGCGCGGCGCTCGGCGCTCGACACCAGCTCGAACAGCTTGGGGAGCGAGAACGACTCGAGCTTCGCGAGGTAGTCGGCGTCCTTGGCCTTGCCGAAGGCCTTGCCGACCGCGGCGACCAGCTTGTCGCGGCTGCCGTACTTCTTGGTGACCGTCTCGACGACCTTCGCGAGGCGGAGCAGCTGCTGGTTCGACGCCTTGAGCAGGCGGTCCTTCAGCGCATCGGTGTCCTCGTCCTTGCCGGCGAGGGGCTCGACCAGCTTGCCGACCAGGCTCTCCTTCGAGCCGTACGCGGCCTTGAGGCGCGCGAGCGGGCCGATGGGTCCCTTGGCCGCGACCTTCGCCGGCTTCTTCGCCGCGGCGGTCTTGGCGGCATTGGCGGTAGCCTTGGCCTTGGTGTCCTTGTCGTCGGTCTTGGTCTTCTTGGTCGCCATGGTCGATCTCGCGTTCCCGGTGTCGTACAGCGTCAGGGGCTCGGGGGCACCGAGCCAGGGTGCGCATCCTGCGTTTCCGCTGGGACACTGTCAATTGCAGAAAACAGCTCTTTGACCTCGTCGGCCGTGAGCGCCAGTCGTAGCTTGACCGACCCGCGATCCCGCGTGATCTCGGTCCTGGCGACCGCCCGGCCGAGGCCCTTCCACTGGGCCGCGAGCGCGAGGATGCCGGTCTCCGACTTGGCAAACGATTCCAGCGCCTTCGCGTCATCCTCGGAGGACATCACGGCGCCCAGCTCGGCGCGCACGCCATCGGTCGGATCGAGGGCGCCGAAGATCGCGGTCGGGCCGGCCTTGATCGCGCCACTCGACACCCGCACCAGGCCCTGCCCGACCTTCGCGTCGACACGCGCGGCGAGCCACGCCGGCGACGCCTGATCGCTCATGCCGATGAACGCCTTCATCTCGGCGTCGTCCTGGATCTTCGGCCCCTCGCCCAGGGCCTTCACGACCCACGCGCGATCGTTGCCGAGCACGACGGTGTCTTCCTTGCCGAAGCCGTAGAACACCGTGCGGCGGCCGTCCTTGACCTGGTAGATCGTGCGGCCCTGCTCGGTGTCGCCGGTGACCGAGCCACCGCCCGCGCCGACCGACTTCTCGAGGCACGCGGTCAGCGAGGCCTCGGCGATCTGGCCGCTCGCGACCAGCAGCACCGGCTGCTCGCCGCTCGCTGCGCGCGGCCCCGACGCGAGGATCACGCGATCGAGCTTGCTGGTGAGATCCAGCTGGCAGTCGGCCTCGAGCTTGGTCAGTCGCTCGCCGAGCTCCGGGCGTCGCGCGAGCAGCTGCTGCGCGGCGCGCTGGACCAGCGGCGCGCTCGCGAGCCGCTTCACGTCGAACCCGACCACCGCGACGACGCCGGAAGGCACCGCCGCGAGGCCGGTCACGGCGCGCGCGGCGCCATCGGACTGGGCCTTGCGTCCGCAGCCGAGCGCGGCCATCGCGATCGCCGCGGCGATCGCGGCCGTGGTCCGGGGCAGACGCGCAGGTCTCACGGCACCCCGTTGCTGGGCGGCGCGTTGCCACTCATACGCCCGCCGAGCATGCTGCCCGCCATCTGCACGAGCTTCTCGATCTGCGCCTGGGTCATCACGACCTTGACGTGGACGTCGTTGCCTCGGACGTCGGCCGCGGCCTCCTGCACGAGGCCGAAGGCCTTGAACTGCGTGAGGGTCTCGCTGGCCTTGGCGCCGGCCGCCTGCACGTCGGCCGCGTTCGGCATGCGGCCGGTCGCGTCGAGCGACAGCTGCGCGTCGACGTCGAGCGAGCCGAAGGCGAGGTCCACCGCCACCGGCATCTGCTTCAGCGCCGGGGCCGCGCCGTTGACGACGAACCACAGCGCGTCGGTCGTCCGGGTCTTGCCGTGGGCGTCCATGAACGCCGGCGAACCGACCAGGCTCGCGGCCGCGGGCTGGTGAGTCAGGGCGACGAGGACATCCTTGCCGGCGGTGCCCTCGCCGCCGTGACGGCGCGCGATCAAGATGCCGTCGCCCACGAACAGGAACGAGACGGGTTCCTTCCCGCCGTCCAGATGGACAAAGTCGCCGTCGACCGTGAGCGCGGCGGGCTTGCCCGCGGCCCTGGCCTTCTCGGCGGCCTTCGTGAGGCAGTCGAGCAGCTCGGCTCTCGTGAAGCCGGTGATCAGGCCGGTGACGTCCTGATCGTCCCGCTCACCGCGGATCGCGATCGTGGCGGTCGCGAGCTTCGGGATCGGGTCCCAGCCGCAGACGTCCTTGAACCGGGCGAGCTTGTCGCCGGCGAGCGCCATCATCTGGGGCTCGTACTTCTGGAACAGCTCGCTCGAGCGGATCCTGGCGAAGTCGATGCCCATCACCATGTCGGCGTCCTTGGGCATCAACTCGAGCGCGCTCTTCGGCGGCGCAACGACTGGCGCAGCGCCTGCCAGGAGCACCGGCGACTTCGCGGGGTGCCCGCAGCCGAGAGCGGCCATCGCGATCGCCATCGCGATCGCTGCCGTCGTCCGGGGCAGGCGCGCAGGCCTCACGGCGCGCCGGTACCGTCGTCGGGCGGCGGGGTGTCGTCACCGCCGCGGCGACCGCGGCGACCGCCGAGCATGCCACCGGCCATGCCGGCGAGCTTGTCGATCTGCTCCGACGACATGCCGACCTTGACGTGGACGTCGTTGCCGCTGACCTCGGACGTCGCCTCGCTGACCAGGCCGAACGCCTTGATCTGCTCGAGGCTCTCCTTGGCCTTGGCGCCGGCCTTCTCCGCGTCGTCCGAGCTCGCCATGCGGCCGGTCGCGTCGACCGAGAGTCCGTCGCTCACGTCGACCGAGCCGAACGCGACGTTGACCTTGACCGGCATCTGCTGCATCGGCGCGGCCGAGCCGTTGACGACGAACCACAGCGCGTCGCTCGTCTTGGTCTTGCCGTAGACGTCCATGAAGCCCGACGAGCCCAGCACGCTGTCGCCCTCGGCCTGCTTGGTCAGCGCGACCAGCACGTCCTTGCCGGCGGTGCCCTCGGCGCCCTTGCGGCGCGCGACCAGGATGCCGTCGCCCACGAACATGAAGGAGATGGGCTCCTTCGCGCCGACCAGCTCGACGTAGTCGCCGTCGACCTTGAGCTCGGCCGGCTTGCCGTCGGCCTTGGCCTTCTCGGCGGCCTTCTTGAGGCAGTCGAGGACCTCGTCCTTCTTGAAGCCGACGAACAGGCCGGTGACGTCCTGATCGCTCTTGTCGCCGCGGATCGCGACGGTGGCGGTCGCGAGCTTCGGGATCGGATCCCAGCCGCAGACCTCCTTGAACTTGGCGAGCTTGTCGCCGGCGAGCGCCATCATCTGGGGCTCGTACTTCTTGAACAGATCGCTCGACCGGATCTTCCCGAAGTCGATCCCCATCACCATGTCGGCGTCCTTGGGCATCAGCTGCAGCGCGCCCTTGCCGGCGGCGCCGCCTCCGGCGTCGTCCTTCTTGCAGGCGGCGGCCAGGAGGCTCACCGCAGCGACGGCGATCACGATCGAACGGCGAACAAGCATCTTCATCCGGCTCTCCTCAGGTCGAGACGGATCGGGTTGTAACACGACGACCCGGGCTCGCAATGCTTCCCGTCTCAGGACTGGACCGCTATGGTGCGCGCGATGCCATGGATGCGGCACAAGCTGCGTGACCAAGACGTGTGGGCGAAGGTCGATGCGCGCGGCGCACTGGCCACGGATTCGGCGGGTCGGGTCGAGGTCGTGTACAAGGCCGCGCCGGGGGCGAAGGTGTACCGGGCGTCGAGTCGCAACCTCGCGCCGCTCGGCGGCGATCCGATCGAGATCGAGACCGACGCGCCGCTGGTCGAGGCCGCGGCCACGACCCGCGCCGCCGCACCGGTCGGCAAGGCGATCCCCGCCGACGCGATCCACGTGTGGACCGACGGCGCGTGCACCGGCAACCCGGGCCCGGCCGCGGTCGGCGTGGTCGTCATCGACGACGGCGCGCGCCGCGAGCTGAGCGAGTACCTCGGCGACGGCACCAACAACATCGCCGAGCTCACCGCGATCGCGCGCGGGCTCGCGATGGTCGCCGATCCGAAGCGCCCGGTGGTCGTGTACTCCGACTCGGCGTACGCGATCGGCCTGCTGTCGAAGGGCTGGAAGGCCAAGGCCAACGTCGATCTGGTCGCGGCGCTGCGCAAGCAGCTGGCCGGCTTCGACGACGTGCGCTTCGTCAAGGTGAAGGGCCACGCCGGCGTGCCCGAGAACGAGCGCTGCGATCAGCTGGCGCGCGACGCGATCGTCAACCGGCGCTAGTCGTTCTGACGCGACCGCGGCGGCGCGTCGGTCGCGACTTGTCGCCGCCGATTCGTTGCGGGGCCGATCGCCCCGTGCGATACGCGGGGGGCATGCGGGGATGGATCCTGGGGCTCACGATCGCGGCCGGCTGCGCCGGGCACGCGCACCGGCGCGCGCCGCGCCCGACCGGCCTCGCGCCGTCGCGGACGGCGACCGTGATCGCGCCGGTCGCGATCGCGCCGGTCGTGACCGCGCCCGAGGCGCGCGCGCCGCTCGCGATGGCCCCGATCGCACCGCGACCGATCGAAGGGGTGGCGGCGCTCGCGCTCGGCGATCGCGCCGTGGTCCGCGCGCTCAACCAGG
>JAIOQA010000114.1 GCA_021413675.1 Deltaproteobacteria bacterium
CGCCGACCGCCGGCCCCGCCACCGCCGGCACGCTGGTCGGCCCGACCGCCCCGGCCCCGCAGTGGACCGAGTGGGACATCGAGGGCAGCCGCCTGCTCGACGACAAGGCCACCGTCCGCGGCCTGCTCGCCGACACGATGGCGACCCGGCGCGCGCTCACCGCGAGCGCGCAGGACGAGATCGCCGCGGCCTGCGCGCGGGTCGGCTACCAGCTCGTGCGCCTCGACACCCAGCCGATCGCCGGCGGGCTGCGCGCGATCCTGCGGCTCGATCCGATCCCGATGATCCGCTCGGTCAAGGTCGCCGTCGACGTCTCGATCCTGCACGCGCTCTACTACCCGGCCGTCGACGAGGAGATCAAGCACCGGCTCCGCATCCGGCCGGGCGCCTACCTCGCCCACGACACCGCGACCCGGGCGATCCAGCTCGACGAGGAGGTCGAGCGCGTCAAGGACTACCTCCACGACGAGGGCTTCTTCGACGCCGACGCGTCGATCACGCTCGATCCGATCGGCAAGTCCGGCGTGCGCGCCACCGTCGACGTCGATCTCGGCTCGCGTTACTCGGTCGGCGCGATCAGGGTCGTCGGCGTCGACCGTGACTCGCCGGTATCGGAGGGCGAGATCAAGGACGTCTTCGACCACAAGTTCATCTGCGTCCCGTTCAAGTGCCTCGGCACCGCGCGCTTCACCCGGGCCCAGCACCTGCTCGACATCGCCGAGGTCAAGCGCCTGTTCCAGAGCCGCGGCTTCCCCGCGGTCAAGGTGACCAGCAGCTACGACCCGGTGCAGTCGATCGACCGCGATCGCGCCCAGGTCGACTTCACGATCACGATCGACCCGCGCCGCCGGGTCGACGTGGTCTTCGAGGGCAACGATCCGGCGTCGGTGCCCGACAGCGCGCTGCGCGGCCAGCTGACGTTCGCTGACGCGACCTCCGCCGACGACTTCGAGATCGAGGCCTCGGCCCAGGCGATCCAGCGCTTCTACCAGGGCCGCGGCCACTTCGACGCGATCGTCACGACCGGCCGCGAGCGCTTCCGCCAGGTCGATCACGTGGTCTTCCGCATCGACGCCGGCCCGGCCCGCGAGGTCCGCGCGGTCGACTTCCGCGCGGTCGGCGACGGCGCCTCGGCCGGGCTCGCGATCCCCGCCGCCGAGCTGGCCGGGATGGTCCAGGTCACGCCATACCGCGCGTTCCGGCTGCTCGGCGCCAACGTCCACCCGACCGCCGAGCAGCTCGCCGACGACGCCGATCTGATCCGCCGGAACTTCCGCGATCGCGGCTACGGTCGGGCCCAGGTCGCGGTCCGGGTCGGGCCCGATCCGACCGCGCTCGACAGCCCGGCGGCGACCGCGGCGATCGTCGGCTCGTTCCGGATCACCGGCGATCTGTTCGTGCGCTTCGACATCGACCAGGGGCCGCGCACGCTCGTCGACACGATCGCGATCGTCTTCAACGGGCCGCACCGCGGCACCTGCGCCGGCGCGCTCGCGCAGCTCGGCCAGCGCCTGCCGGCCAGCAGCTCAAGGACTGGTTCTGGGATCTCGGCCGTCCGCGCGCCGAGACCGTGCTGTCGACCGCGCCGTCGCCGACCGATCCGGCGCACACCGCGGTGACCTACACGGTCAGCGAACACGGCGACGTGCGCATCGGCAAGGTCGTGGTCCGCGGCAACTTCCGGACCCGCACCAAGGTCATCCTCGACGAGCTCGGCTTCGAGGAGGGCGCGCCGCTGACCGGCGCGCTCTACGCCGCCGGGCCGCGCCGCCTGCGCGCGATGAACCTGTTCTCGGCGGTCAACGTCGAGCTCCTCGACTTCGAGCAGGTCGACTCCGATCGGGTCAACGTGGTCGTGCGGGTCGAGGAGCGCTACGACGAGCGCGCGCAGGTCGACTTCGAAGGCGGCTACACCCAGGTCAACAACGTCTTCCTCAAGGTCACGCCGACCCTGCCCAACCTGTGGGGCACGGGGTTGTGGCTGCAGGGCGCGGCCACCCTCGGCTACTCGTACCAGGCGATCGAAGGCAGCCTGCGCGTACCGCGCTGGCAGGCCCGCAAGTTCCTGCCGCTGCGCCCCGACCTCGAGGTCTCGGCCTACCTGCGCAACCAGACCACGCCGCGCTTCGGCGGGCTGGTGACCAAGGGCTTCTCGGTGGCGCTGTCGCGCGTCTGGCAGCGCCCGCACACCGCCGGCGTCGACGCGCGCTCGATCGCGACCACGCTCCGCTACGACTTCCGCCTGCGCAATCGCTACGAGGACACGCTCCGGGTCGCGGGCCCGGCCAGCGACGAGACCCAGGCGCCGGTGTCGACCACGACCGGCGCGGTCGGCGTCAACCTGGTCTGGGATCAGCGACTCGATCACAACGGCAACCTGAACCCGCTGGCGCCGGAGCGCGGCTACCGCCTCGACGCCGGCGTCGCGTTCGCGAGCCCGTACCTGCTCGGCCAGGACACGTTCGTGAAGGTCAGCGGCGGCGCCCAGGCCGTGCTCACCGCCAACGATCGGCTGCAGTTCCACCTCGACGTGCGCCTCGACGAGGGCTTCCCGCTCGGCGGCGCGGTGCTCCTGCCCGAGGTCGAGCGGTTCTTCGCCGGCGGCGACACCACGGTCCGCGGCTTCGCCGAGGATCGGCTCGCGACCGAGCTGGTGCTGTCGGCGGTGCCGCCGTTCGGCAACGTCCAGCAGATCCGGGTCGTGCCCTCGGGCGGCAACATCCGCGCGCTGGGCTCGATCGACGCGCAGGTCCGGGTGTGGAAGGTCGGGCAGTTCCCGATCGCGAGCGCGGTGTTCCTCGACGCGGGCCTGGTCACCAACACCTGGACCGCGGTCCGCGGCAACGACATCCGGCCGAGCGTCGGCGTCTCGCTGGTGCGGTTCGTGTCGCCCTTCGGCGCGATCTCGCTCGACTACGCCGTGCCGCTGACGCCGCGGCTGGTCGCCGACAACCCGACCGGCTTCCTGTCGTTCTCGGTCGCGCTCAGGAACTGAGCGAGGCCGGCTCGCTGGACGGCGGCCCGCGAACCGACGATTCTCGAAGGCCATGCGCGCCCGCGTCGCCGTTGCCCTGGCCCTCTGCACCGCGCTCGGCGCGATCACGCCGGCCGCGGCGGACCTCGGCGTCAGCCGCCGCCACCTGAAGCGGCACCTCGCGTTCAGCGCGCTCGGCGGCGCCGGCTACATCCTGAGCGAGACCGTCCTCAAGTCGCACCTCGCGGCCGAGACCTGCCGCTGGTGCGAACCGACCGCGTTCGACGGCGCGATGCGCAGCGCGCTGGTCTGGCACGACAAGACCACGCCGCACGTGATCTCGGGCATCACCGGCTACTTCCTGCCGCCGGTCATCGGCCTGGGCGGCCTGTTGTGGGCGGCGCACGATCGCGGTGACCTCGGCTCGTTCCTCGACGACGGGCTCGCGGTGGTCGAGGCCGGCGTGATCGTCGGCCTGGTCAACCAGCCGATCAAGTTCGCGATCGGCCGGCAGCGGCCGTTCGTGCACTACGGCGATCCGGCGCGCCCGCACGAGACCGACGACAACATGTCGTTCTACTCGGGCCACACCTCGATCTCGACCGCGCTCGCGGTGGCCGCGGGATCGATCGCCTCGCGCCGCCACAGCCGCCATGCCCCGTGGATCTGGACCGCGGGCCTGACCGCGGCGGCGGCCACCGGCTACCTGCGGATCGCCGCCGACAAGCACTACGCGACCGACGTGCTCATGGGCGCGGCGACCGGGGCGCTGATCGGCTGGGGCGTGCCGCGCTGGCTGCACGCCCACGGCGCGGAGCACGCAATCGCCATCATGCCCACCGCTGGTGGCGCGATGATCGCCGGAACCTTCTGACGCCGGGGCTGCGAAGGCCGCCCGGGTAGGATTGACACTCCGGGACCGGCCGACCATAGTGCCGGGCCTCTCAAGGAGAACGCCATGGCTCGTGGAGACAATCGCCGCACGTTCAAGATGCGCCGCAAGCGCGCGCAGAAGCAGCTGAAGGCGCGCACCAAGCGCCGGATCGAGGCCGCCAAGTCGGTCAAGAAGCCGGCGCCCGCCTCGAAGAAGAAGTGACCGTTGCGCTGACGCCCGAGGCGTCGCGCTGCGTGATGACCCAGATCGTGATGCCGACGCACACCAACGGTGCGGCTGGCGTCATGTTCGGCGGCGTCATGATGCAGTGGATCGACGTGTGTGCCGGCGTGGCCGCGATGCGGCACGCGGGCGGCTCCGTGCTGACCGCGTCGATCGATCGGCTCGACTTCCTGTCGCCGGTCCACGTCGGTGAGGTCGTGGTGCTCATGGCCCAGGTCAACTGGACCGGACGGACCTCGATGGAGGTCGGCGTCCGGGTCGAGACCGAGGACATGCGCTCGCGCCACCGCCGCAACACGACCAAGGCCTACCTGACCTTCGTCGGCGTCGACGCGCATGGCCGGCCGCTGTCGATCCAGCCGCTCACGCTGGTAACCGACGACGATCGTCGGCGCTATGGTGACGCCGAACGGCGCCGCGCGGAACGTCTGCGCGCGGCCGGGAGGCAATAATGGCAGCGCTTACCATCGACCAACCCGATCACGGCCACATCCGGGTCACCGGCGCGGATCGCGCGCGGTTCCTGCACGGCCTCACCACCTGCAACGTCACCGGGCTCGCGCCCGGCGGCCACACCTGGGGCGCGATCCTGTCGCCCAAGGGCCGGGTCCTGTCGGTCATCGAGCTCGTCCGCGAACCGGACGGCTCACCCGACGACGCGATCTGGGTCCACGTCGAGCCGGCGCTGACCGCGCCGACCCTCGCCCTGCTCGAGCACCACGCGATGCTCGACGACGTCGCGTTCGAGCGGGTCGACGGGCCCGCGCACCGCGTGTGGAACACCGTCGCCGACGTCTGGGACGCGCCGCCGATCCTTTCGGCGCCCGGCCCCGGCGCGATCCCGGCGTACCACCCGGACGCCGAGCGCCTGCGCATCCGCGCCGGCCTGCCCCGCTACGGCGTCGACATCGACGACGGCTGCTTCCCGTTCGAGACCCCGCTCGCGAACTACCTCGACTACGGCAAGGGCTGCTACATCGGCCAGGAGCCGGTGTTCCGGGTCCACTCGCAGGGCAAGGCCGCGCGCACGCTGCGCGGCCTGCGGCTGCCGGCGATGGTCGCGATCGGCGCGACCGTCAGCCACCCGGCCAAGAAGGACGCGGGCGCGGTCACCTCGGTGATCGCCGACGGCGACGGCGCGATCGCGCTGGCGTACCTGCACCGCAGCGCGTGGGAGGTCGGCGACACCGTGCTCGTCGAGCACCACACCGCGACCGTCCACGCCCTGCCCATGTGAGCCGTTCCGCGAGGCGCGCGCCGCGCGCTACGGCAAGCACGCCTTGACGTCGGGCAGGTAGTTGCACGTGACCAGCCGCGGCCGCAGCGCGCAGCTGCCGTCGACGCAGCGCGCGAGCATCCGGCCGTGCGGGTAGTCGATGTCGAGCTCGAGCGCGGCCAGCGCGCGGGTCCCGACGATGCCGTCGACCTCGGCCTGATCCGGGCGCAGCTCGGCGCGCAGCGCCTGCAGCGTCGGGTCGGCGTCGTCGACGACGATGATGTCGATCGGCGTCGACAGCTCGACCGCCGCCGGCGCGCCGCACACGCCGCCGCTGGTCGGGCACAACGGGCCGGTCGTGACGCAGTCGGCGACCAGCGCGTGGCTCGCGTAGAGGTCCTGACACGGGCCGCGCGCGTTGCTGGTCGGCGTCGCGACCAGCGCCAGCGCCGGGAGCTGCGCGGCGCCGCCGGTGATCGCGCCCGACGGCAAGAGCGCGGTCGCGCGCGGGAGCCCGCTCGGATCGGGGTCGCAGCCGTGCGCGGCCACCTGGCAGTAGCGCTTGTAGGCCGAGGCCGAGAGCAAGGTCGGGCCGAGGCCGGTCGACAGCACCAGGAGCGCGTTGGTGCCGCGGTCGAGCGGGTTGACCGCCGCCGGCGCGGCGCCGAGGCAGGCGCCGATCGCGATCCGCCGGCCCGGGAACGAGACCTCGGTGCCGCCCAGCGACAGCGTGCCGCCGCCGCGGAACGGCGACGGGAACACCGCGTCGCACTCGCGGGTCCGCGAGGCGTCGTCGCCGGCGATGTCGGGGACGACGTAGACATTGCTCGAGGCCAGCGCCAGCCGGACGGCGTCGCCGGCGAGCGCATCCGCGCCGAGCACCGCGCTGATCGCGGTCGGCGCGGCCGGATCGCCCACGGTGCACGGCGGGACCGGCGTGGGGTCATCGGAGGCGCCGCACGGGTGCAGCGCCACCGCGCCGACGTCGAACTGGGCGCGCGCGACCAGGTCGGTGGAGCCCGGGGCGCGCAGGCCGAGCAGCGTCACGGTGATGTCCTCGCGGGTGATCGTGCGGGGATCCCCGGAGTCGATGAGCGTGAACGGCGCGAGCACGTCGAGGGTCGCGGGCAGCGCCTCGCCGGCGCCGATCCCGCCCGACGGCCGCAGGTGGACCATGAGCGGGCCGGCCGACACGTCGACGTGGATGGGGAACGCGTCGCCCGAGAACGTATCGGTCGAGCACGCGGCGCCGGTCAGACCGAGCGCGATCGAGGCCAGCGCGGCGCGAACCACGCGCCGACCATACACCGGCCGTCCGCGGGCGCGTGCTAGCATCGCGAGGATGACGGCGCCGCAGACGCACCCCATGGACTGGGGGCCGCTGTGGCTGTCGCTCCGGGTCGCGAGCATCGCGACCGTGATCGCGGTGCTGCTCGGCGTGGGGCTGGCGGCGCTCCTGGCCTGGCGGAGGACGCCGGCGCGCGACCTGCTCGACGCGATCCTGTCGGCGCCGCTGGTCATGCCGCCGACGGTGCTGGGCTACTACGTGCTCGTCATGCTCGGGCGGCACAGCGCGCTCGGCAAGCTGTGGCGCGACGTGTTCGGGTCGGACATCGTCTTCACCGAGACCGGCGCGGTGGTCGCGGCGACGATCGGCGCGTTGCCCATGGTCATCAAGTCGGCGCGGACCGCGCTCGAGGGCGTCGATCGCACGCTGATCGCCGCGGCGCGCACGCTCGGGGCCGGGCCGCTGCGCGCGTTCTTCACGGTCACGCTGCCGCTGGCCGCGCCGGGGGTGATCGCCGGCGCCACGCTCGGGTTCGCGCGCGCGCTCGGCGATTTCGGCGTGACGCTCATGGTCGCCGGCGACATCCCCGGCCAGACCCAGACCGCGTCGCTGTACATCTACGACGAGATCCAGGCCAACCGCGACAGCGACGCGACGACCATGGTCGTGCTGATGACGCTGATCGCGGTCGGGGCGCTGTACCTGGTGAACGTGTTGACCCGGAGGGATCGTGGCCGGTGACGCGCTGACCGTCGCGATCGCGGTCGTGCGCGAGGGCGTGCGCGCGCTCGACGTCGATCTGACGTTCGCGCCCGGCATCACGTGCGTGGTCGGCCCGTCGGGCGCCGGCAAGAGCACGCTGCTCGGCGCGATCGCCGGGCTGGTGCAGCCCACCAGCGGCCGCATCGCGCTCGGCGCGCGCACCTGGTTCGACGCGCGCCACCACGAGCCGATCCACAAGCGCCGGGTCGCGTACGTGTTCCAGCGGCTCGCGCTGTTCCCGCACCTGACCGCGGTCGGCAACGTCACCTACGGCATGGCCCGCACCGAGCCGCGGGCGGCGCGCGCCGATCGCGCGCGCCACCTGCTCGAGCGCGTCGGCGCGGTCCACCTGAGCCATCGCCGGCCGTCCACCTTCTCCGGCGGCGAGGCCCAGCGCGTGGCGTTGGCGCGCGCGCTCGCGATGGCGCCGAGCGTGGTGCTGCTCGACGAGCCCTTCTCCGCGCTCGATCGCGCGCTCAAGATCCAGCTCGCCGGCCTGGTGCGCGGCCTGGTCGACGAGCTCGGCGTGCCGCTGGTGTACGTGACCCACTCGACCGGCGAGGCCCGCGCGCTGGCCGATCGCGCGATCCGGCTCGAGCACGGCAAGGTGGTGGCGGAGGGCTCGGTCGACGAGGTCCTCGGCCGCCGCGGCGAGCCGCACGGCGTGGAGGCTCGCGCGGCGAGCGCGCCGGTGGTGCCGCGCGATGACGACGAGGATGATGACGACGATGGCGGCGACGTCGAGGACGACGGCGTGCTGGTGGCACCGGCGGAGCGTCGACGGCCCGTGGATCTCGAAGGCACGCCGATGCCCGAGATCATCCGTCGACGGTGATCCCGCGCGTGGTCCGGGTCATCTCGCCCGCGCCGCCGCGATGAACATCCCCGCCCAGCGCACCCACGCCGCCTCGATCTCCATCCCCAGGCCGCTCGTCACCCGCGCCGCGCCGACCGCCCCGCCATCCTCGATCCCGTCGAGCTCCACCTCCTGGAACCCGACGTAGCGCCGCACGCGCGGATCGACCGCCTTGTAGATCGCCTCCTTGATCGCGAAGCGGAGCATCTGCGCCCGCCCTCGCGCGAGGTCGTCCAGCGGCGCGATCACCGCGCGCTCCGCGTCGGTCAGCACCCGCCGGCTGACATCGACCCGCGGCGGCGCATCGAGCTCCACGTCGACGCCGAGCATCCAGCCCTCGGTCACCGCCGCGATCGCGACCGCGAGCCCGCGCTTGTGGCTGATCGAGCCCGCGAACCCGACGGGCAACCGCGGCGCCCCCCGGTCATCCGCGCTGATCGGGCCGTGGTCCGCCAGCGACGCGTCGACGCGCCCGAGCGCGGCGCGCAGCGCCAGCCGCCCCGCTGACCAGTCGCGGCGCCGTTCGCGGCCCAGCCCCGACGCCGCCGCGCGCTCGTCGGGATGCAGCAACCCGAGCGCCACGCCGGCCTCGAGCGCCGGCAGCTCGTCGGCCGCTGGCGCCGCGGGATCGACGCGGATCGCCGCGCACCAGCCGAACGGATCCGGCAGATCGATCCAGACGGGCCAGCCCGGGCTCATCGGTTCACACCACGTGGATCGTCGCGCCCAGCCGGGTCATCGCCGCGACGAAGCCGGGGTACGAGGTCGCGACGTTGTCGGCGTCGTCGATGCGGGTCTGGCCATCGGCGCACAGCGCGAGCACCGCCGCCGCCATCGCGATGCGGTGATCGCCGGCGGCGTGGACGTGCGCCGCCTTGAGCGCGCCGTCGGGCTGGCCCTCGATCGCGAGGCCATCGGGCCGCTCCTCGACCTGGATGCCGAAGCCGCGCAGCATCGCCGCGGTGGTCGCGACGCGATCCGACTCCTTCACGCGCAGCTCCTCGGCGTCGCGCACGATCGTCGTGCCGCGCGCGCGCGCCGCGACCGCGGCCAGGATCGGGATCTCGTCGATCGCGCGCACGGTCAGATCGCCGGCGATCTCGGTGGCGCGCAGCGCATCGCCGGCGCCGCGCGTGACGACCAGATCCGCGATCGGCTCGCCGCCGCCGGCGCGCTCGGCCTGGGGCTCGACCAGCGCGTTCATCGCGGCGAGGACATCGAGGAACCCGGTGCGCGTCGGGTTCACGCAGATGTCGGCGCACGTGACGTTGTCGCAGCCGGCGAGGATCGCGGCCGCGATCAGGAACGCGGACGACGACGGATCGCCGGGCACGTCGATCGCGTCGATCGCGAGGTGGCCGTCCCAGCCGCTCGGATCGAGCACGACCTCGCGACCGTTGACCGTGAGCGGCGCGCCCATGTGGCGCAAGAGGCGCTCGGAGTGATCGCGCCCGGGGCCGGGCTCGACCAGCCGCGTGCGGCCCTCGGCCGACAGCGCCGCGAGCAACAGCGCGGTCTTCACCTGCGCCGACGCGACCGGCAGCGCGTAGTCGAGGCCGCGCAGGCGCCCCGCGATCGGCCCGATCGTCAGGGGCGGCACGACATCGGCGCCCTCGCCCTTGCCGGTCACGACCGCGCCCATGCGCGCCAGCGGCTCGAGCACGCGCCGCATCGGCCGCTTGCTCAGCGACTCGTCGCCGAAGAGCGTGGTCGCGAAGCGCTGGCCAGCGACGAGCCCGGTGAGCAACCGGATGGTCGTGCCCGAGTTGCCGCAGTCGATCGGCGCGGTCGGCGCGCGCAGCGCCTGCAGGCCGGCGCCGTGGATCACGATCGCCCCATCCACGCGCTCGACCCGCGCGCCCAGCTGGACGATCGCCTTCGCCGAGCGACCGTTGTCGGCGCCATCGCCGAGACCGGTCACCCGCACCGGCGTGTCGGACAGGAGCGAGAACAGGAGCGCGCGGTGGCCGATCGACTTGTCACCGGGGACGCGGACGTGCCCGACCAGCGGCCGCTCGCGCGGCTGCGGCTCGACGAGAAACGAGGTCATGGCGAAGGAGAGTACGCGGCCGGCGGCGGCGGGGCTACTTCCGGTTCGCGTCCGGAGGCGGTTCATCGACCGCCGCGGCGGCGGTCGTGATCCGTGAAGCGACCTCGGCGAGCCGGCGCGGGCCGATCGTCGCGATCACCTCGACGCGATCGCCCTGGCGCGTGATCCGCGCGGCCTTCACCGCCGGCAGGAGGCCGAGGTGCAAGAGCGCGGTCGAGCCCGCCAGCGCGATGCGCGCGCGGCCCAGCGCCGCGGCCAGGCGCGGACCGCCCCCGTCGGCCGCGTCGTGCCCATCGGCGATCGCGACCGCCGCGGCGTCGTCCGCGACGTCGGCCCAGATCGACAGGCTCGCCGGCGCGAGGTCGCTGCCCACCACCGCGCCGAGCGCGACCCGCGCGTCGAGATCGAGGCGCGCGGTGAGCCGCGCGGTCGCGCCGGTCGCAGCCCGCGGCATCGCCTGGGCACGCAGCGCCAGGAACTCGTCGTCGGTGCTGAGCGCCGGGGTCTCGCCGCGCGCGACCGCCTGCAGCCGCGCGATCAGCGCCGGCGGCCCGAGCGCGACCACGCCGTCGCCGAGCGCGACGCCGTCGGGCACCTCGCGATCGGTGACCAGGAGCGTCACCGCCGCGGGCGCGCCCGAGCCGATGCCGTAGGCCACGATCGCGAGTGTCCGGACTCCGGACAGCGGCGCCGGGGCCGCGCCGAGCGCCAGGCCCGGCAAGGTCGGGATCGCCCGCGCGTCGCCGCGCGTCGGCGCGACCCACGCCGTGGTCGCGCCGCCGATCACCGGGTTCGCCATCGCCCGCGCGAGATCGATCTCGATCAGCAGATCGGCCTCGGCGGGCACGCGCGCGAGCAGCGCGTCGCCGGCGGTCGACGCGCGCACCGGCACCGCGATCGGCCCGGGCGCGATCGGCGGCGCCGCGTGGCCGCACGCGACCAGCGCGACGAGCGCGAGCGCGCGCCCGTTCACGTCGGGCCGAGCACCGCGCGCAGCGCCGCGATCACGCGATCCATCTGCTCGGCGGCCGCGACCGACACGCGGATGCAGGTCGGCAGGCCCCACGCGGCCATCGGCCGCACGATCACGCCGCGCCGCAGGAGCGCCTCGTAGATCGGCTTGCCCGGCCGGCCGGTCTCGATGAGCGCGAAGTTCGCCAGCGATGGATAGACCGTGATGCCCGGGCCCGAGACCTCGCGGGTCAGCCGCTCGATCGCGCTGCGCGCGAGCGCCGCCGACTTCGCGACGTGATCGGTGTCGTCGAGCGCCGCGAGCGCGGCGGCCTGGGCCACGGCGCTGACGTTGAACGTGCGCCCCACCCGCCCGGCCAGCTCGATCAGCGCCGGATGCCCGACGCCGTAGCCGACGCGCAGGCCGGCGAGCCCGTAGATCTTGGAGAACGTGCGCAGCACCATCACCCGCGGCGCATGCAGCCAGTCGGCGCCGCGCGCGTGATCGATCTCGGGCCACGCGGCGGCGTACTCGCCGTAGGCCTCGTCGATCACGAGCAGCGCGCGCGCCGGCAGCGCGGCCGCGATCCGCTCCATCTCCGCCTTGGTCACGACCGAGCCGGTCGGGTTGTTGGGCGTGCCGAGCAGCACCAGCTTGGTGCGCGGCGTGAACGCGGCGATGAGCGCGTCGACGTCGCAGCGGCGATCCGCGGTCGCGCGCGCCGCGACGAACGGCCGGGCCGCGGTCTGCGCCGCCAGCCGGTACGACAGGAACGCGTACTCGTGGCTCACGACCTCGTCATCGGGATCGCAGAACGCCGTGACCAGCTGGTAGAGCAGCTCGTTCGAGCCGCCGCCCAGGATGATCTGCGCCGGATCGACGCCCAGGCGCGCGCCGAGGGCGGTGCGCAGCGCGAAGCCGCTCGCGTCGGGATAGAGGTGCGAGCTCGCGAGCGCGGCGTGCGCGGCGGCGAGCGCGCGCGGCGCCGGGCCCAGCGGGTTCTCGTTGGACGCGACCTTGAGCGCGCCGGTCACGCCGTACTCGCGCTCGAGCTCCTCGACCGGCTTGCCGGGCTGATAGACGTCGAGGCCGCGCAGGTGGCGCGGCGCGACCAGATCGATCCACGCGGTGTCGTTGTCACTCATGTCTCGTCCGCCTTGCGATACGAGCCGAGCACGCGCACGACGCGGCCCTCGGCCAGCTTGACGAGGGCCGCGGCCACCGCAGGATCGGCGGCGTGGCCCTCGAGATCGAGGAAGAAGACGTACTCCCACGGCCGGCGCCGCGACGGGCGGCTCTCGATGCGCGTGAGGTTGATGCCGGCCTCGGACAGCGGGCCGAGCGCCGCGAACAGATCGCCCGGCCGATCGCCGAGGACCAGGAGCACCGTGGTCTTGTCGCCGCCGCCCGGCGACGGGCCCGGCCCTTCGCCGCGGCCGATCACCAGGAAGCGGGTCACGTTGTGCGCGATGTCCTGCAGGCTCTGGCGCAGCACCGCGAGCCCCGACAGCCGCGCCGCGAGCTCGCTGGCGATCGCCGCGCCGGTCGGATCCTCGGCGGCCCGGCGCGCGGCCTCCGACGTCGAGCTGGTCTCGACCAGCAGCACGCGAGGCAGGTTGCGCGCGAGCCAGTCGCGGCACTGCGCGAGGCCCTGGGGATGCGAGTAGATGCGCTCGATCGCGGGCTCGGCGAGGCCGGCGCGCGCGACCAGGCACTGGTCGACCTTCACCGCGACCTCGGCCTGGATCGTGAGCGTCGAGTCGACGAACGAGTCGAGGGTGTGGCTGACCACGCCCTCGGTGGAGTTCTCCACGGGCACCACGCCAAGCTGCGCCGCGCCGCTCTCGACCTCGGTGAATACCGCAGGGATCGAGCCGCAGGGCAACGCCGGGGCCGAGGCGCCGAAGTGCCGCTTCACCGCCAGGTGCGTGAAGGTGCCCTCGGGTCCGAGGAAGGCGACCCGCACGCCGCCCTCGATCGCCAGGCACGCGCTGATGATCTCCTGGAAAACCGGGCGGATCGCCGATACCGGGAATGGCCCGGTGTTCGCCGCCTGTAGACGGTCCACGATCGCGCGCTCGCGCGTCGGCACGTAGAACGGGCGGCCAGTCGCAGCCTTGGTGTCCGCGACTTGCACAGCGAGTGATGCGCGGCGGTTCAGCAGTGCCAGGAGCTGATCGTCCACCGCATCGATTGCCACTCGAAGACAGGCCAATTCGTCGTCGGCAGCTGCCATGGCCGTGCAATGTACTATGGTTTTTCGGACTGCAATCCACCTGTCGTGCCGAACGTGATTTCGATGTCCAACACCGCCCCCCGTTCTCGCCTGGTCCACGGGCTCGCGCTCGCCGCGATGGCGCTCGCGATCCTGGTCCTCCTGCCCCACATGGCGTGGGCCTCCGACGCCGATGACTTTGCGAAGGCGAAGGAGAGCGGCTGGTTCTGGGCGTACATCGGCGCGTTCGGCGCCGGCTTCGCGACCTCGCTCACGCCCTGCGTCTATCCGATGATCCCGATCATCCTCGGCATCTTCGGCGCGCGCGGCAAGAGCGTCACCCGCGGCCGCGCGATGGCGCTCGCCGCGCTCTACGTGCTGGGCATGGGCGTCACGTTCGCGACCCTCGGCTCGGTGTTCGCGCTGATCGGCAACCGCTCGGGCGCGGGCTCGCTGCTCGCCGAGCCGGCGTTCGTCATCCCGATGGTCGTCCTCTACGTCGCGCTCGCGGCCTCGATGTTCGGCGCGTTCGAGCTCAACCTGCCGGCCTCGTGGCAGGCCAAGCTGTCGACGGTCGGCGGCACGGGCTACGGCGGCGCGTTCGCGATGGGCCTGGTCGGCGGCTTCACCGCCGCGCCCTGCACCGGCCCGTTCCTCGGCGGCATGCTCGGCTTCATCACCGCCTCGGGCGACGTCGCGCTGGGCGGCTCGCTCCTGTTCGTCTACGCGATGGGCATCGGCGTGCTGTTCTTCGCGCTCGCGGCGTTCGCGCTGACCCTGCCCAAGAGCGGCCGCTGGATGGAGTGGGTCAAGTCGATCGGCGGCGTCGCGCTGATCGTCGTCGCGCTGTACTTCCTGCGCCCGATCGTCCCCGCGCTCCGCAGCTTCGGCGAGCACACCTTCGGCTTCCTCGCGCTCGGCATCGCGCTGACCGCGCTCGGTCTCGGCGCCGGCGCGATCCACCTGTCGTTCCACGATCGCCCGGCGATCAAGGCGCGCAAGGCGGGCGCGGTGCTGGCCGCGGTCGCGGGCCTGTTCAGCATCGCGTCGTGGTTCGTCGCAGTGCCCCGCCACCTGCCGTGGGTCCACGGCGACGAGAACGGCGCGTTCGCGCAGGCCCGCAAGGACGGCAAGGGCGTGATGGTCGACTTCGGCGCGACCTGGTGCACCGCGTGCACCGAGCTCGAGCACACCTTCGCCGCCGACGGCGTCTACGAGGGCATCGTCGCCGACTTCGTGCCGCTCAAGTTCGACGTCACCGACAACAGCGACGCCAACGACGCGCTCAAGGCGCGCTACCACGCGCAGACCCTGCCCGCGGTGATCTTCCTCGCGCCCGACGGCACCGTCGTCGGACGCGTCAACGACTACATCCCGGCCGACGACTTCCGCGCGGTGCTCGATCCCGCCGCCGCCGCGATCCGCAAGAACCGCCCGGCGAGCGCGAGCCGCTGACTACAGCTTCGCGCGCGCCGCGGCGAACCGATCGAGCAGGTCGTTCATCGTCGCGCGGGTCGCGCGCTGGAATGCGCCCGGGTCGCCGTAGGTGACGTCGCCGTGGGCGGTGACGACATCGGAGACGCCGCGCAGGATGACCACCGGCGTGTGGTTGCGCGCCGCCACCCAGGCGATCTCCCCCGACTCCCAGTCGCCGGCGACCGCGCCGTAGCGCGCGGCGAGCCCGGCGATCTGATCGATCGCGAGGTCGCGGTCCGCGGACACCAGCGTCTCGACCCGCACGTGCGCGCGATCGGGCCAGCGCGCCGGATCGAGCGCGGTCGCGTAGTCGGCGATGGCCTCGCGCGAGTCGCCCATCAGCTCGACGATGTCGTAGATGATGGTCTGGCGCGCGAGGATCACGTCGCCGGCCTGGGCGTGGCCCTCGAAGCCGCCGCAGGTGCCGAGGTTGACGACCAGCGCCGGGTGGAAGTGATCGATCACGTACTGGGTCGAGGCCGCGGCGGCGACCTTGCCCCAGCCGCCGTGGACGAAGGTCGCGGCGCCGCCGGGCAGCTCGGCGACGAACCACTCGTAGGGTCCGGCCTGGAGCGGGATAGCGGCGTAGCGCTCGCGCACGATCGTCCACTCGGCGTTGGCCGAGATCAGCGCGACCACCGGCGCCGGCGCGCGCGGCGCCACCGGATGGCACGCCGCCAGCGCGAGCGCGCCGACCACGAACGCGCGCATCGCGAGCTACAGCGCGCCGAGCTGCATGCCGAGCGTGAGCAGCGCCGAGGCCTCGATGCCCTGGTAGTGGGTCGACAGCATGTTGACGGTCGCGCCGTTGCCGCTCTTGAAGAAGTAGCCGCCCGACACCGGGATCGTCACGCCGAGGCGCAGGCCGTGGCCGAGGCGCTTGCCGAAGCCGACGCGGGCCTCGAGCAGGAAGCCCTTGTCGGTGATCTGCGCGTTGTCGAGGGGCGGGTCGACCTGCTGGCCGGTGCCCAGGCCGAAGGCGGCGTGGATCCCGAACTCGAAGTAGCCGGTCGGCTTGCGCGCTGGGCCGCCCTTCTCGAGGGCCGGGCCGCCGCCCAGCTTCATGTCGATGCGCATGCCGAGCGCGAACTGCGTCCAGGTCGTGATGCGGTTGCCGTTGGTGAACTGGGTGTGCTCGATGTACGCGTCGGCGATCAGGATCTGCGCGCCGATGAGCGCCCCGTAGGCGCCGTGCGGCGCGTTCTTGAAGTACGCGGCGTCTTTCTGATCGCCGCCGATCCCGACACCACCGGCGCCGCCGCCGTGGATCTCGGCGCGGGCCGAGAAGATGTCGGCGTGGGCGGGCGCGGAGGCGAGGACGAGGGCAGCGCCGAGCGCGGGAAGGACCAGGGAACGCGACATGAAGACTCCGGGTCGATAGGCCAAGAGCAGGCAGGATCGCATGGATCGCGGCGGCGCGGCGGGCCGGGCGCGCCGCGGCGTGATCGCGGTCGCGCTGGCGGTGGCCGCGTCCGTCAGTTCACGACATGCAGCTCGGCGCCGTCGTGGCCGCAGAACCGCGCCGCGAGGTCGTGGCGCTGGCGACAGACCGGGCAGACCTTCGCCGGCACGCCCGACATCGGCGTGGGCTCGCGGCCGCGGCGGCCGCGCATCGCCCAGTACAAGCCGGCGGGCGCGATGTCGCCGCCATCGTGCGGACACCGGCGCAGGCCGGGCTCGAAGCCGCG
>JAIOQA010000050.1 GCA_021413675.1 Deltaproteobacteria bacterium
CCGCGCCCGCGCTCGCCGGCATCCCGGTCACGCACCGCGGCGCCGCGGCCGGCTTCGCGGTCGTGAGCGGCCACGCCGCCGGATCGTACGAGCCGCTGCTCGCCGGCATCGCGCCCGGCGCGATGACCGTGGTCGTGCTGATGGGCCTCGCGACGCGCGCCGCGATCGCCGACTTCCTGATCGCGCGCGGCTGGCCCGCGACCACGCCGGCCGCGGTGATCCTCGGCGCGTCGCACACCGACGCCGCCGCGTGGACCGGCGCCCTCGCCCATCTCTCGCACGCGCCGGTGACCGCGCAGCCCGGCATCCTCGTGATCGGCGCCGTCGTCGATCTCGCCCCCGTGATCGGCCTGGCCCGCGCACCCCACGCGCCCACCGACTCCATCGATCTGCCGGCGCTCGCGCCGGTCGCGTCTCTCGTGAGGAGCCTATGACCACCGAACAACCGCACGCCACCACCGGTCCCGGCCGCCTGGGCTTCGCCCGCGCCGCGGACGTCGATCTCTTCGTCGAGCGCCTCGAGGCGTTCGAACGCGGCGAGCTGTCGGCCGACGACTGGCGCGGCTTCCGCCTGCTCAACGGCGTCTACGGCCAGCGCCAGGACGGCGTGATGATGATCCGCGCCAAGATCCCGGGCGGCATCCTGTCGCCGGCGCAGATCGAGGCGCTCGCGGTGATCGCCGAGCGCTGGGGCCACGGCAAGGGCCACGTCACGACCCGCCAGAACGTGCAGTACCACTTCGTCGAGCTGGCCCACGTCGAGGAGGCGCTGCGCATCCTCGCCGACGCCGGCATCACGACCAAGGAGGCCTGCGGCCACTCGGTGCGCAACTGGACCTGCTGCCCGTTCGCCGGCATCGCCGCCGAAGAGCCGTTCGATCCCACGCCGTACGTCGAGGCGCTCGCGCACCACCTGCTGCGCGGGCCGTACTCGTCGACCCTGCCCCGCAAGCTCAAGCCGTCGATCGGCGGCTGCTGCGGCCGCGACTGCTCGCAGGCCTTCATCAACGACCTCGGCTTCCTCGCGCGCACCAAGGACGGCGTCGCCGGCTTCCAGGTGCTCGCGGGCGGCGGGCTCTCGACCCTGCGCCGCAGCGCGCTCGTCGTCGAGGACTTCGTCCCGGCCGGCGAGGTGCTCGAGGCCGCCGACGCGGTCGTGCGGGTCTTCCACCGCATCGGCAACCGCAACAACCGCGCGAAGGCCCGCCTCAAGTGGGCGATCGACAAGATCGGCGCCGAGGCGTTCGTCGCCGAGTACCACGCCGAGCGCGAGAAGATCCGCGGCGAGGGCGGCGTGCCGCTCACGCTCCTGCCCCAGCCGGTTCCGCCGACCCTGCGCGCGGGGCTGCCGCAGCTCGCGCCCGCCCCCGATGGCTACGAAGCCTGGGCGCGGGACAGCGTGCGCCCGCAGAAGCAGGCCGGGTTCTCGGCCGTGGTCGTGCGCCTCGTCCTCGGCGACATCACCGCCGAGCAGCTGCGCGCGATCGGCCGCATCGCGATCGCCCACGGCGAGGGCGAGATCCGCGCCACCAACGAGCAGAACCTGCTGCTCCGCTTCATCCCGACCTGGAAGCTGCCGCGCGTGTTCGCCGATCTCGCGGCGGTCGGCCTCGCCGCCACCGGCGCCAACACGCTGCACGACGTCACCAGCTGCCCGGGTGCATCCTCCTGCAAGCTCGCGGTCACCGCGTCGCGCGGGCTCGCGTCGCTCATCACCAAGGCGCTCGACGAGCGGCCCGATCTGATCGCCGCGGCCCGCAACCTCGACGTCAAGATCTCCGGCTGCCCGCACGGCTGCGGCCAGCACTACATCGCCGGCATCGGCTTCCAGGGCGGCATGCGCAAGATCGCCGGGCGCCCGGTGCCGCAGTACCTGGTCTACGTCGGCGGTGGCCTGCGCGCCGACGGCGCCGACTTCGGTCGGCTGATCGCCAAGGTGCCCGCGCGCCGCGCGCCCGCCGCCCTCGTCCGCCTGCTCGACCTCTACATCGCCGCCGGCGCGCCCGGCCACGCCTGGTGGGCGACCGTCGGCGCGGACAAGCTCAAGGCCCTGCTCGCCGATCTGGTCGAGCTCGGCGACGCCGCGGTCACCGACGACGACTTCATCGATCTCGGCGAGACCAAGGCCTTCGAGGTCCAGTCGGGCGAGGGCGAGTGCGCGGCGTAGAACACTGATCGACGCTCCGCGCCGCGGTCGCCTCCCCCCGACCGCGGCCTTTTTTTGACCCCATCTTGACAGCTCGTTCCAGAATGACCATCCTCTGCTCATGGGCCGGCCGAAAGAGTTCGATCGCGAGGCGGTGCTCGACCGCGCGCTCGAGGTCTTCTGGGACCGCGGCTACGACGGCACGTCGATGGCGGACCTCGTCCTTGCCCTCGGCGTCGGGCGCCAGAGCCTGTACGACACCTTCGGCGACAAGCGCGCGCTGTACCTGCTCGCGCTCGATCGCTACCGGGCCGAGCGCAACGCCACGCCCTGGCACCTGCTCGACGAGCTGCCGCTTCGCCCCGGCCTGCGCGCGCTGTTCGCGGCGGTGATCGACTGGATGGTCGACAATCCCGAGGGCCGCACCTGCATGATGGTGTGCGCCGCGGCCGAGCGCGCGCCCCACGACCCCGAGGTCGCCGCGCGCTTCACGACCAGCACCAGGCAGGTCGAGCAGCGCTTCGTCGCGCGCTTCAAGCGCGCCCAGGCCGACGGCGAGATCGGCGTGCAGCACGACCCGGTCGCGCTCGCCCGGTACTTCACCAACGCGCTCAACGGCCTGAACGTCACCGCCAAGGGCGTGCACGACCGCGCCCACCTCCTCCAGATCGCCGACGTCACGCTCTCGATCCTCGGCTGATCCGATCCGGATCCGCCGCTCGCGAGCCGACGTCGTTCAATCATCTTCAATTCTTGAACGATCGATCCAGAAAGGCACGCACCATGTCCACCCAGCAGCTCCTCGGCAAGATCGCGCTCGTCACCGGCGGCACCACCGGCATCGGCCTCGCCGCCGCCCAGCTCTTCATCCAGGAGGGCGCGAAGGTCATCGTCACCGGCCAGAACCCCGACACCCTCGCGGCCGCACACAAGCTCCTCGGCGATCACGCGATCGTCATCAAGGCCGATGCCCGCTCGGTCGCCGACGCCGATCGCCTCGGCGAGGAGATCAAGCGCCGGTTCGGCGGCCTCGACGTCGCGTTCCTCAACGCCGGCGTCGCGCGGTTCGCGCCGATCGAGGCCGGCGACGAGGCCTTCTACGACGACCTGATGGACACCAACGTGAAGGGCATCGTGTTCACGATGCGCGCGATCTCGCCGCTGCTCCGCACCGGCGCCAGCGTGATCGTCACGACCTCGGTGGTCGACAGCAAGGGCATCGCCAACGCGTCGATCTACTCCGCGACCAAGGGCGCGCTCTCGGCGCTGGTCCGATCGCTCGCGGTCGAGCTCGCGCCGCGCGGCATCCGCGTCAACGCGGTGAGCCCGGGCCCGATCACCACGCCGATCTACGGCAAGCTCGGCTTCCCGGCCGACGCGCTCAAGGGCTTCGAGGACTCGATGACCTCGCAGGTGCCGCTCAAGCGCTTCGGCTCGAGCGAGGAGGTCGCGCGGACCGCGCTGTTCCTCGCTGGCCCGGGCGCGGCCTACGTCAACGGCGTCGAGCTGCCGGTCGACGGCGGCCTGGGTATTGCCTGAGGCGGGAAGCGCGCGCGTCACGGGCTCCGCGCGGTGGACGCTCCGATCACATCTCGTCGTCCATCTCGGTCTCGTGATCGCCCTGCACCACCAGCTTCACCGGTAGCAGCGTCTTGGGCGGCGGCGCGTACTCGGCGACCACCTTGTCGAGCTGCTTCTTCTCCTCGACGCACTGCTGCTGCAGCTCCTCGACCTCGGCACGGCGCGGCGGCTTCCCGCCGCTGGTGAGGTAGGCGCGGCACGCGGTCTGGACCTCTTCGAGCTTCGTGACGCGCAGCCGGACCGACGCCGGGTCATCCTTCATCATGATGATCTGGTGATACGCGGTGAGCCCATCGTGGATCGTCTGCAGCAGCTTGCCGAAGCTGCTGGTCAGCGTCTTGGCCTTGTCGCTGAACTGCTTGGCCGACTCGACGGTGGTCGTGAACTCGACCGTCTTCGCGGCCTTCCGCGCGCGCTCCAGGAACGGCAGGAGCATCTCGCGCTCCTCGACCGACGCCTCGAGCATGCGCGCGACCATCTGCGACCGGTCGCCGTTGTTGCCGATGTACTCGCCGCACTTGGCCTCGAGGTCAGTCAGCGCGGCCATCCGCAGCGCGAGCGCGTCGCGCTGCGCGTCCGGGGTGGCCTTGTCGCCCTTGGGCAGCGGGATCGCGTGGTACGCGCTGACCGCCGCATCGACGACCGCGACCTTCACGCGCCGTCCGAGCCCGATGTCCGAATACTCCTTCCACTGCTCGAGCCCCATGATGTGCGACGTGGCGTCGATCCCCTCGAGCTTGCGCCCGGCCCGGTAGGTCGCAGCCTTGTCCGCCATCTTGGTCAGGTTGCCCGGCTTCACCGTGGTCGCGCCTTTGATCTTCGCGCGCAGCCCCTCCTTGCGCAGCGTCATCAGGTGGGTCGCCTCCTCGAGGTCGGTGAGCAGCCGGTTGGCCAGCTTCTCGTCGGTGAACTTCTCGCCCGCGGCCGCCAGCTCGTCGATGGCCTCCTCGACCGGCACCGGCGTGAGCGCGGCCGGATCGAGCTTGGGGGTCGACTCGAACGCGCCGCCGAGCGTCGGGTCCTTCTCCTTGTTCGTGTTGGGCCGGTCGAGGACGTGGGTGAGCTTGCCGCTCTCGTCCTCCTTGAACTTGCCCGCGACGTGGAACTGGCCCAGCTCCCAGGTCTTGAGGTTGAAGCGCGCCAGCTGCTTGGTGTGGACCATGAACAGCGTGGCGTCGACGACCAGCGCCAGCTGCGCGGTCAGCGCGGCCTTCAGATCGTAGGTGAACGCCACCCCGTCCTTGTCGCTCGGCTTGAACCGGTAGATCGGCGAGTCCTCCGGCTTGTAGAGCTGGCCCTTGAACGCCGCGTCGGCGGTCGCGGTGAGCGTCGCGGTGCCCTCGAGCGCCGCCCGCAGCGCGGCGATGTAGTTCGAGCCGATCATGAAGCCGCCGGCGAGCTTCACGCCGATGTGGCCGGCGAGCTTGAGCGTGCCGCTCAGGTCGATCGGGTCCTCCTCCTTCGCCTGCGTGACCTTGCCCTCGACGCCCGCCGACACGCCGCCGAACAGGCCGAACTCGACGAACACGCCGAGCGCCGGGACGAAGTGATACTCGGCGACCAGCTTGGGCAGCGGCAGCGGGTCGTACGCGAAGTGCGCGCCGAGCGCCGCCGTCCGCTTCTTGCGATCGTACATGCCGGTGATCCGGCCGCCGAACAGGCTGATGCTGGCCGCGTCGGGCAGCTCGAGCGCGCTCTCGATCCCGGTCCACGTCACGCCTTCGGCCTTGGTGTACTGCGGCTTGATGACCTTCGCCTTCACGAACTGGCCCGCGAACCGCAGCGCGCTGAGCGCCGACGACCAGCCGCCGGGGTTGAGCGCCTTGACGTTGTTCTGGGCGTCCTCGTTGTTCGTGCCGCCGAGCGTGATCGACGCCGAGTCGGCGAAGATGCCGGCCTTGTAGCCGTCGGCGTCCTTGTTGCTGAAGCGCGCGTTCTGGATCCAGAGCGTCACCAGCGGCGTGCCGAGCTCGAGCGTCGTCAGCGTACCGGTCAGCGCCTTGGTCTTGGTCTTGAACCGCGCCGACAGCGCCGCGTGGCCCTTGAACACCGACGTGTTGACCGCGAAGTTCGCGTTGTCGAGGCCGAAGAAGAACCCGTCCTCGGTCGAGTAGCCGAGGGTCGCCCCACCGCCAATCACGACCGTGTCGTCGCCCATCGGCTTGAGCGCGTCGACGGTGAAGGTGCCGCTCAGCTTCTCGAGCCCGCCGGCCTTGCTGACCTCGGCGCTGACGCTCACCGACGCGTCGGTGCCCAGCGCGTCCTTGGGCAGCTTGTACTTCGCCTGATCGAGCGAGAAGCGATTCTCCACGTACGAGGCCTTCTCGATCGTGAAGGCCGCGTCCTTGCCGGCCGAGAACTTGGCGAGCTCGAGCTGCTTCAGCTTGCCGTCAGCGCCGATGCCGAGCTGCAGGCTGCCGGTGACCGTGCCGACCGGGTCGGGCAGGACGAGCGAGACCGTGTCCAGCGCCAGGTACAGGCCCGACTTGCTGTTCCACGAGAACCGGATCGCCTCGGTGGTGAGGAAGCTGCCGATCTTCAGCTTCGACGCCGACATGCCGAGCTCCATGAACTCGTCCGTCGCCTGCAGCCGGTCGAGCATGATGTTCTCGATCGACAGGAAGCCGAGGTCCGCGCTCTTCAGCAGCTGCAGGTTGGTCAGCGCGACGTCCCACGAGAACTTGCCGTTCCAGTCGACGCGCGCCTTGCCGTTGATCTCCGGGATCGCGTTCTTCGACGACAGGAACCCGATCTCGAGGCCCGCGGCGATCTCCATGCCGCCGAGCTTGTCGACCTCGCCGCTCTCCTTCTTCGTCGTCGCCGCGATCCCGAACTTCTTGGGCAGGATCGCCATCGGCCCGACCGGGATCCGGGAGGGCGCCTTCGCCACCGGCGCGCTCTCGTCCGGCCCCTTCGGCGCGTCGAGCGCCTTGGGCTCGTCGCTCGGCTCGACGACCGGCGTCACGGAGCCGCCGCCGCCGCCCGGGATCCAGCTCTTGAGCCACTCGACCGCGGCCCAGCCCTTCTTCACGATCCAGCCCGAGACGTAGCCGCCGAAGGTGCGCCACACGGTGGTCGCGGGCAGGCCGGTGAGGAACGCGTACAGGAACTTCGAGACCGCGACGTACTTGGTCGAGAACGAGCTCGACGCGGCCAGCGGCTCCAGCAGCCACGTGACGATCGCGTGGGTCTGGAGATCGCCTTCCTTGCCGGTCTCCTCCTTGGCCTTGTTCATGACCCACTGGCAGACGCCGACCAGGTAGGTCTCGGCGCGCTGCAGGAGGTAGCCCGCCAGGAAGATCACGACCTGCTGCAACGGCTCCGGGATCGCGCTCCACACCGCGACGACCTTGTCGAGGACCTGCAGCCCCGCGACGATCGCGGCCGCGCCGGCGCTCGCGTAGGTCGCGATCGCCCCGGCGATCATGGCGTCGAGCCCGCTCAGCTGGATGAGCTGCGCGCCCAGCTCGTTGAGCACGTTGACCAGCTTGTCGTCGACGGAGACGCTGGCGACCAGCTGCGCGGCCATCGAGTTGCCGGGCAAGATCGACGCGACGTAGGTGGCGAACGTCGCCTGCGCGCCGCTGAGGCCCTCGGTGACCCGCTCGAAGATATTCTTGCGCTGGACGCCGGTGCCGCCGCCACCACCGGGACCGCCGTCGAGCAGCGCCTCCACCGATTCACCGCGCACGACCCGATCGGCGACTGCATCGGCGTGGCGCTCGTACGCGTCGCCCTCCGCGCCGACGCCGCCCTTCAGCGACACGCCGCGGCGCTGCTGGATCACGTGCGCAGCCTCGTGCGCCGCGGTGTGGAGATCCGGCGCGCCGCCGAACGCGACCTGGTTGCCGACCGCGTACGCCGGCGCGCCGATCGCGCCGGCGGCGGCCGCCGCCGCGCCGCCGGTGTGCGCCTGGATGCCCGACACGTCGTGGCGCCCGAACGCCTGCTGGATCTGATCGAGGAACGGCAGGGGGCCGCCGCCGCCCGCCACGCCGCGCGCGGCGGTGTCGTGCACGCCCTCGAGATCGAGCTCGCGCGCGCCGCTGGTCCGATCGGCGCGCCGCTGGACCGCGCTCTTCGCCTGGACCGGGCGCGGCGCGAGCTGCGAGGTCAGCGTGACGCGGCCCGGCGCGACGCGGCCGCGGGTCCCGGTGTCGGCGCCATCGCCGCGCCAGAGCGTCGTCAGGTCTTCGGTACCGCGGGGGTGCGCCATCGGGCGGTCATGTTTGCAAGCCCCGCACCCAGGTCATGGAGGGAGCGATCGGGCTCAAGCGCGCGAAATCGTGCAGGCGGTGATCGGGCCAGCGCGTGCCGCGGCCGGGTGCCGCAGCGGCATGCCGCAGTGCTGCCGCTGGTCCTTTGCGGGGGCGTCATCGTCAGCGAATGACGGCCCGCGCCCCGGGTCGAACCCGCTTCGGTCGTGTTATGTGGCGACCGTGAGTGAAGAGTTCCCCGATTCCAGCGCCCACGGCACGCCCGGGGCGCCCACGCCGCCCCTGCGCGGCGACCTGACTGTCAAGGCGATCATCGCCGGCATCCTGGTCGCCGCGATCATGGGCCTGTCGTACCCGTACATGGTCCTGAAGCTCGGCTTCGGACCCAACGTATCGGTCGTCGCCGCGTTCTTCGGCTTCCTGTTCCTGCGGCTGTTCGATCTGTTCGGGCGCCGCGGCTACAACCGCTGGCAGAACAACCTGACCGAGGCCGCCGGCACCAGCGCCGCGCAGACCGCGTTCATGTGCGTGCTGCTCGGCGCCTTCGACATCCTGGCGTATCGCTCGAAGGGCGAGTTCAGCATGAAGCTGGACCCGATCGAGTCGTTCCTGTGGCTGTGGTCGGCGGCCACCCTCGGCGTGCTGCTCGCGGTGCCGCTGCGCCGCCACTTCGTCGTCGACGAGAAGCTGCCGTACGTCGATGGCCTCTCGGCCGCCGAGACCTTGATCGTGCTCGACCCGCCGCGCGGCGCGACCGAGGAGATCCGCAAGAACGCGATGCGCGCGTTCACCGCGGTGATGGCCGGCCTGGTGCTGTCGGGCCTGATCATGCTGTTCCGCGACGACGCCAAGCTCCTGCCATGGATCCCCGAAGGCTGGGACGCGCCGTGGCACTACCTCGGCCACGGCCTCGAGAAGGTGCTCGACGCCGCTGGCAACGTCACGCTCGACGACAACGGCAAGGTCGTCATGGCGATGACCGGCGTGGTGCTCGCCAATTTCGGCGTCGGTGTCAGCTACAGCTTGCTCAGCATCGGCTCCGGCATGCTCGTCGGCCTGCGCATCAACCTCAGCATGCTGATCGGCAGCGTGCTGGCGTGGGTGGTCATGCCGTACTTCCTGGTCTCGAACCACGTGCTGCCCGAGACCCCGAGCCGCACCCAGGTGCTGTTCTGGGTGATGTGGCCCGCGACCGGCATGCTGGTCGCCGGCGGCCTGACCTCGCTCGCGCTGCGCTGGCGCCTGCTCGTCGACACGTTCCGCAGCCTGCGCACCGCCAAGATCGGCTCCGACGAGTTCCCGCTGTCGATCGTGGTCATCGGCGTCGTGATCTCGGCGATCGCGCTGTGCATCGTGCAGGCGACGCTGCTCGACATGCCGGTGTGGATGACGCTCGCGGCGATCGTGCTGTCGCTGCCCCTGATGCTGGTCGGCCTGCGCGTCCTCGGCGAGACCAACTGGGGCCCGATCAGCGCGCTCTCCAACATGATGCAGGGCGTGTTCGCCGCGCTCGCGCCCGGCAACATCACCGCCAACATGGTCGCCAGCGGCACCACCGGCACGATCGCGACCTCGTCGGAGATGATCATGCAGGACTACAAGTGCGGCGAGGTCGTCGGCACCAAGCCCCGCAACCTAACCATCATGCAGCTCATCGCGGTGCCGGTCGGCGCCGCCGCGGTCGCGTGGATGTACCCCGCGCTGGTCAAGGCGTTCGGCATCACCGGCGACCACGCCCAGCTGTCGTCGCCGATCTCGAACAAGTGGGCCGGCTTCGCCGAGCTGCTCAAGGCCGGCGTCAGCGCGCTGCCGACCTCGGCGATGTGGGCGCTCTTGATCTTCTCGATCCTCGGCGTCGTGCTCACGGTCCTCGAGGCCCAGCCCCGCCTCAAGAAGTGGGTGCCGTCGCCGACCGGCATCGGCATCGGCATCATCGTGCCGTTCTCGGTCGTCTTCACGATGTTCCTCGGCGGCCTGATCGGCTGGGCCTGGGAGCGCGGCGACAAGAAGTCCGCCGACACGTACATGGTGCCGCTCGCGTCCGGCCTCATCGCCGGCGAGGCGCTGGTCGCGGTGATCGCGTCGATCTACCTGGCCGCGGTCGCGTAGCGCCACGGCGTCGGCGCGATCGTCAGGTCCCGCACCAGACCGGGAACGACCCGTCGTCGTCGGCGAGCACCATCGCGCAGCTCGAGGCCTGGGTGCGGATGTTGTGCATCCGCGCCGACACGTGGAACGCATCGCCGCTCGCGTCGAGCAGATCGAGGCGGTGCGCGACCGTGTCTGGATACGTCACCGTCGAGCACGCCTCCCACCACGAGCAGCCCGGCTTGTCGTGGTCGTGCATCGCGCCCGCCGCCCAGTAGTAGTAGAAGCCGCCGGTCGCGATCGTGTCCACGAGCTTGACCGCGCCGCCGATCGAGATCTGCACCGTCATCGAGTTGCCCGCGTACGGCGCCATCTTGTAGACCGCCCAGCGCGAGGTCGCGAACGCGTAGTAGCCATTCGACCAGTTGGTGCGGCAGCTCTTGAACACGTCGCTCGGGCCGCTGAAGCAGCCGGCGTGGGCGTCGCGAAAGTGCGCCGCGCTCGAGGTCCCGTGGCGCAGCGCCCCCGGCAGATCGCTCGTCGTATCGCCGGCGTCGCCGGCAGGCGCGACCTCGGCGTCCTCGCTCGACGCCGGCAGCGCGACGTGCGCCCGCGCCAGCGCCGCGCTGAGCTCGACGATCTCCGTCGGCACCTCGGCAAGGCCGTTGGTCGCCTGCCAGAGCTTCACCGGCTCGAGGCCGGCGTCGGGGTACGCGGTCCCGAACGGCAGGTCGTGATCGTCGTCGCCGCGCTCCCCGATCACCAGCGTGCCATCGCGGCCGAGCTGATAGACCATCGTGTGGCCGGGCTCGAACGTGATGTCGTAGCGATCGCCCGTGCTGTTGACGGTGTGCACCGCCGTGCCGCTCGCCTCGTCCGCCGGCGCGCAGGCCGCCGCGGCGGTCGCAACTCCAGCCATCAACCAGTGTGCTGCTCGCATGATCGTGTGCTCCTCGCAGGGATGATGAGTTTGCGGCGGTCGCGCCAGCGCAACCGCGCGTCGCGCGCGCTCGATCGCGCCGCGGCTGCGCTCATCCCTACCGCCCTGCGGGCTCGTCCGACCATCGCATGCGCATGTGAGGTCGCATGCGCCGGCACGCTACGGCGACGTCACCGCGCGCTTCGGCACCCAGCCGAGCAGCCACACCGGCGAGCGCAGGCTCTGCTGCGCCGCCTTGTACGCCGGCGACTCGTAGTCCTCCGGCAGCTCGACGTCGGTCTCGGCCATGCCGTGCTGCATGGCGGTCGCGGTCGGCCGCACCGCCGGATCGAGCCCGACGTACAGCCAGTCGCCCTGCTCCGCCAGCGCCACGCCGTGTGCGCCCGCCGCGTAGTCGGCCAGCGCGTTGCCTCTCAGCGTGGTGCGCTGCTCGGACTCGGCATCCTTCGGCGTCGGCGTGTCGTCGATCGCGGGCGTCGCGCGCAAGGTCGTCGCCGCCAGCGTCACCTTGCGCGCCATCGAGGCCGCGGGCGGGACCAGCCCCTTGAGGGCCCCGAACGTCGACGGCAACACGTTCCAGCGATGATCCGTCAGCCGGTACTCGAGCGCGTGACGGAACCCCGACTCGAACGACTCGTCGATGATCAGCACGTCGTACGAGAGCAGCACGTGCTCCGCGTCCTTCACGATCGTCCAGTCGCCGGGCACGCCGAACGCCTCGCGCAGCCCCGCTGCGTCGCGGATGTAGACGATGAAGCCCGACGACGGCCCGAAGTACACCTGCGGATACAGGTACAGATCGAAGCGCCCGTCGCCGTCGAGATCGTAGTAGTGCGGCGTCGCGCCTTCATCGATGTTCGTGCGCACGTCCTCGGGGACCGCGGCCAGCGCCAGCGCCGCCTCGTCGGCAGAGACCTTGATCTCCAGCGCATCCAGCGCCTTGCCATCGCCCTTCGGCGGCAACAGCGCCCACGCCACCGCGCTCGAGGGCGCGCCCGTCGCGGCGTTGCCGATCGTCGGCGCGTGAGGATGACCGCACGCGGCGATCGCGATCACAGCAGCGAGGTGCAGCTTCCCAGGCTTCATGGCCGGCATTTCACCATGAACGCCGGCGACGGGCGCCCGATTCCGCGCGGCGGGCCGGAGGTCAGCGCGGCGTTCTCAGAACCGGACCGTGGGCAGCGAGAAGGTCGTCTGCTGCGCCGCGAGGCCCGGATCGATCCGCGGGAACCTGTTCCGCTCGCGCTCCGCTTCCTCCGCGACCCCCATCGGATCGGCGAGCCACGGATTGACCGCGCCGCTGATCGGCCCCAGCCCGTTCAGCTGCAGCCGGTTCCGCGGTCCGCCCGGCACCGGCGCCGTGAGGTCCGGCATCGTCGGCCCATCGGCGGGCATGTCGACGTGGTGGCCGAGCGCCGCCATGATCGATGCTGGCGACCCGCCGCCAGGCCCGGTGAAGGTCGGCGCGTCGAGCGTGAGCGGCGGCAGGAACGAGGTACCTGGCGGGTGGTACCCAGGCACCGTGAGATCCGGCACGCGGAGTTGCACGTCGGGGATCTCGGGCAGCGCGCTGGGATCGAAGCCGGCCATGGAAACCTCGCGTCATCGTACGCTGCTTCGCTCGCGGGGCTTCCTCGAATCGATGCGCTGCGGGGGCGACACGTCAGCGTCGATACATCTCGCCCCCGCGACACCCGAGATTCGTGCCGCCGACTGTCGTCAGGCGCGGGCCTCCGGCGGCAAGACGTTCTCGGTCTCGAACCCGAGGTCGTCCCAGCCCATCGCCGCGAGGCGAGCCGAGACCTCCTCCACCATCGTGCGCCCCGGCGCGCCCGTGTCGGTCCACAGCGACCAGCAGAATCGGAGGCCAGGCGACATCACACCGCCGTCGAGGCTGATCACGAGTTCGACCGGCGGCTCGCCCGTGCTCGACGGCGATCCCGCCACCCACCGCTCGCTTCCGATCGACTCGACCGGGACGCGACGGTCGTCTCCCATGAACGTCACGGAATGCTCGGTGAACGCGCTCGGCAGCCGCACCCGCGTCTCGCTCGATCGCAGCTCATGCCACCACGCCAACGTCATCGTCACTCATCCCGCCGCCCGCTGCCCTTTCAGGCCGCGCCTAGCGCGTTCCGATCGTCCCGACCGACGACGCCGCGCTGATCGCCCCGCCGTTGGTCGCGGCGAAGGTGCCGGTCTGCGTGTTGATGCGCACGCGCCCCGCCGCGCCGCCGCCGCCGCCCTGCTTGTAAAGGAACGGACACACCATGGGCGGCACCGCCGGCGTTCGCCGTTCGCCCGGCTCGGGCGCGAGTAGCCCGGTGCCGCCGTCGCCACCACTAGCGCCGCAGTTGCACGACCGTCCAGCAGCAGCGTCCACTGAGGCTGTACCATCCGCACCTTCGAGGCCGCAGCCACCACCACCGCCGCCGTTGGCGAAGAACCCCGTGCCGGCGCCATCACTCAGGACCTCGGGGCTCTCGACGAGAACCGTGCCGCCCGCGCCACCGCCGGCGCCCGTGTTGCTGCCACCCGATCCACCCACGTCGATCGCCCCGGCCGAGGCACCGGTGCGCGTGAGCCGGATCGCGACTCGCGAGACGAGTTGCACCGCCCCGCCCCCGTGCCCGCCGTTGTAGCCGACCGCGCCCGTGTGGAACACGACGTCGCCGCCTTCGCAGCCACCGACGAGGGGCTCAGCCTGCGGAACACCGGCGGCAGCACCGCCAGCAGGCCCGGTGCCGGTCGCGGCGCCGGGCCCCCCGGAGCCGCCTGCGGTGCTGTGTCCAGCACCGCCAGCACCATCGCCCCATTCACCCGCGCTCTGGTCGTAAGTCAGCATGGTTGCCGTACCGGCACATGCGAGCGCCGTATTCGCGCCGGGCCCGGGGTCGCTGCCAGCCGCGCCAGCGTCAAGCACGCCATGCAGTTCGATGACCCCGTCAGCGACGATCGCAAACGCGTTCGCGCCTTTCGCGCGGGCGTTGCCCAGGATCATCGACTTCGCGAGGAACGCGCGGATAGGAGGCGCACCGTTCGGCTGCGGAACCAGGACTGACGGAATCACCACCGATGCAGCGTTGCCGTCGATGACAACGCCCGTCGACGTGTCGAAGACCGCGCCGTCGCCGAGCGTCACGGCTTGCCGATCCGCCGCGGCGTCCAGCGCCGCGTTCAGCCCGTTCGACGCGCTGATGTCAGTGCACCGCGTGTCGTCTGCGCACCGCAGCGGGCACGCGACGGGCGCATCGAAGACGCCGCTCGCGTTGCAGGTCGAGACCGCATCCGCAGCGCAGACCGAATCGCCCGTCGTGCAGCGACAACCGCCCGCCTCACTGGAGCAGCCCTGCGCGCAGGCCTGCGTGACCGTCGACATCCCGTCGGCACCGCAGGTCTGCGCCTCGTCGAGCGCGCAGCCGAGGAACGTGCCCGGCGCGCAGCCGCAGGTCTCGACCGGACAGTTGTCCGGCCGCGCGATGCAGGTGTTCGCGATGTGGTTGGATTCGGCGAAGTCGCCGTGCACGTCGCAGATCGGCAGCGCTGGATCTTCGCAGTCGGCGGACGACTGGCAGTAGAGCGGGTCCTTGGTCGAACAGGCAGGGATTGAGATCGCGAGTGCAATTGCCGCGACAACCTGCATCCATAGAGTTCCACTCAAACATCGCATCGGGTTCACCGTGTCCGCTCCCATCGTGGCCACTTACCTCGTCCCGATCGGCCCGACCGACGAGGACCCGCTGATCGCCCCGCCGTTGGTCGCGGCGAACGTCCCAGTCTGCGTGTTGATGCGCACGCGCCCGACCGCACCGCCGCCGCCACCGAGCTTGTATCCGATGTTGCAGAAGGAACCGCAGGTTCCGTTCGCGCCAGCGGTGGCCGCCATGCCGCCGGTGCCACCGTCGCCGCCAGCGGTGTTCGCACCACAGGCGACTCCAATGGCGGGCTGCGTGCCGACGATGGCGTCGTTCCCCTTCACGCCACACGATCCGCCGGCTCCCGCACCGCCGTTCGCGAACAACCCCACACCGGCGCCATCGACGATGACGATCGGCGCCTCGAGCAGCAGCGCACCGCCAGACCCGCCCCCGGCCGCATTGCCTCCGCCGCCCAACCCACCAACATCGAGGATGCCGATGTCGGTGCCATCGCGAACTATCCGGATCGCCTGTCGCGACACGAACTGCAACGCGCCACCACCAGCGCCGCCCCGACTTGCGACGGACCCATCGTTGTGCAGCAGGTTGCCCCCACGACAGCCCCCTGCGAGGGGCACGACTTCGGCCATGCCGACCGCGCTTCCACCCGCAGGCCCGATTCCACTGGCATGCGCCTCTCCGCCGGCACCGCCCGCCAACGCTCCGCCACCGCCGCCGGCCCCCTGCCAGTACTCGCCGATTTGCGAACTCAGCCCAGCTGTCACACCCGTGCCAACGCACCCGGTGACCTGACTTGCACCGGGCGCAGCCGCAGTCGCGGTCCCTCTCACCGACACCTGTCCGATCACCTTGATCTCACCATCTGCGACGATGGCAAACCCGTTGGCACCGGTGACGGTCGTGTTGGACAGCACGATCGAGCGGACGACGAACGCCCGGATCGGCGGCCCACTGCCCTGCACCACGACCACCGACGACACCGCCTTCGCGGATCCGTCCCCGTCCACGACAGCGCCGGATGACGTGTCGAACCGCGCCCCGTCCGACAAGACGATGTCCATGCGATCGACTTGCGCGTCCAGCGCTTGGTTCACGCCGTTGGAGGCGTCGATATCGACACAGCGCGCACCATCCGTGGCGCATCCGAGGGTGCACGCGACCGGCGCGCCAAACACGCCACTCGCGTCGCACGTCGACACTGCGCCGTCGGCGCAGACCGAAGCCCCGGCTGCACACAGGCAGCCGCCAGCCGTCGTCGAGCAGCCGTCGGTGCACACCTGGGTCTCCGCCGACATGCCGTCGGCCCCGCAGCGCTCCGCACCTGCAGTCGTGCAGTTCAGGAACGCGCCTGGCGAACAGCCACAAACCTGGGGCGGACAGTCATCGGGTCGAGGGATGCAGGTGTTGGCGATGTAGTCAGACGAAGCGAACTCGCCCTTCACATCGCAGATCGGTCGCGCCGGGTCATCGCAGTCGGCGGAACTCTGACAGTAGAGCGGATCCTTCACCGAGCAAGAGGCGCACGCCACCAGCACCGAGCCGAGCAACGCGAGTTTGTCGACCACGTTCACGAGCACCATGCTCGCATGGATCGTCCGAGCGCCGCAGCGGTTGCGTACCTCGCCCGAAAAACGGAACCGCCCGACGGTGCGGGCGGTTCAAGAAGTCGCGATGCGCGGGGCGCTGAACCCCGTCATCCATGCAGGGCTTCGGCGGGGGCCACGATCACGCCGGCGGCGCGCAGATCTTTGTCTGCGCGTTCACCATCTGACAAGTGAATCCGGTCGCACACTGCGCTGCGTCCGTGCAGATCACAACACACTGCGAGGGCGGTTGCCCCTGTGCCGTGCTAAGCGCGCAGGTCGGCATGCCGCCAGCGGGTCCGTCATAACCGTCGGTGCACGCGGTCGCGACCGCCGCGCAATCAGGCGTGCACCATCCTACGGTCTGGCTGCCAACCCCCATGACGCCGGTGCATGTCGTTCCAGTGGGGCATTCACCCGCCGCACCCGTACACGTCGTGGTGAGGCCATTGCCCGCGCCCGCAGGCGCATCTGGGGTCCCGCCACCCGGCGCGTCCGGGGTGCCCGCCGGGGCATCGACGGTCCCCAGCTTGGCGTCAGCGGTCTTGGAGTCGCTACCGCCACAGGCGGCGAGGGCAAGGGCGGCGAACAGGATCGTGAACGTGCGCATCGATACCTCTGTGGAACGGGTTTGGTGGCGGGACCATAACGACGCGGCAACGGGAGGTAAAAGGAAACTCGTCGAGGCGACCTGGCAGCTTCTATCCGAGGCGACGACCGCGATCCGTGCAGCGATTGGAGAAGAAGGTCACGGTGTTGGATCGGCGACGCGATCGTGGCGGGATGCCCCGGCGATAGTGAGCGAGGCCACGCTGCAAGGCCGACTCGCGTCGTGAAACCTGCAGGAAACTGCACACGAGATCGCCCGCGAAGAGATGTCGACCACGCGATCCGCGGCACCCGGCACGACATGCGCGCGAGCCGCGTCGTGGTACGGGAGCCCGTGCGCTTCCCCGCCCCGCTCGTCGCTGGTCGCCTGCGCGCCCGCTACAAGCGGTTCTTCGCCGACGTGGAGATCGGCCGTGGCGAAGCGCGCCGGATCGTCACCGCGCACTGCGCGAACCCGGGATCGATGCGCACCTGCGCCGAGATCGGCGGGCGGGTGTGGCTGCTGCCGGTCGATGATCCGAAGCGCAAGCTCGCCTGGACGTGGGAGCTCGCCGAGGTCGGCGGGCGCGGCGGCGCGCTGGTCGCCGTGAACACCGCTCGCGCGAACCAGCTGGTCTCGGAGGCGCTCGGCGCCCGCGTGATCGCCGAGGTCGCCGCCGAACTCGACGCAGGCGAGGTCAGGCGTGAGGTCGCGATCGGCGACAGCCGGATCGACTTCCTGATCACGAGCGCCGACTCATCGGCGCGGACGTGGATCGAGGTGAAGTGCGCGACCATGGACGGCGGGCCCGCGACCGCGGCGTTCCCCGACTCGGTCACCACGCGCGGCGCGCGCCACCTCGCCGAGCTCACCGCGCGGCGGCGCGCGGGGGATCGCGCCATCCTGCTGTTCTGCGTCGCGCGTTCCGGCTGCACGCGGCTGCGCCCCGCGGACGAGATCGATCCGGTCTACGGCGCCGCGCTGCGCGACGCGGCCGCGCGCGGCGTCGAGGTGCTCGGCTACCGCGCGGACATCGACTCGCGCGGGCTCGCGCTGGTCGCGCCGGTGGCGATCGATCTCGGCTGACCAATCATCGAGTTCCGATCGTGCCGACCGAGGACTTGGCGCTGGTCGTCGCGCCCCCGGTTGCAGCGAACGAGCCGGTCGCCGTGTTCACCCGAAGCAGGCCCGCCGCCCCACCGCCGCCGTGACCGATACCCTGGAAGCTGCAGGCCGACGGGGTCGGGCAGATGTCGGATCCGCGCGTGGGCGCGAGCACGCCGGTTCCGCCAGCACCGCCCCCCGTCGCATCGCACGTGGCCTGCGCGGCGGCCGTCGACGAGAGACCGCTCGCGCCTGGGGTGCCGCCACAGCTCGCGGCGCCGCCATTCACGAACACCCCGGACCCGGAGCCGTCGACAACCACCGTCGGTGCTTCGAGGAGAACCGCGCCACCCGCGCCGCCACCACCACCGCTGTAGTCGCCACCACCGCCACCGCCACCGGCATTGATCACGCCGGAACGCACGACCCTGATGGTGCGGCGCGCCACCAGTTGAGCAGCTCCGCCCCCGAGACCACCGATCGCCTTCGGAGTGGTCTCCGAGTTCACGCTCCCACCCGCGCAACCACCGACGAGCGGCGTGGTCTCGACGACGCCATACGCACCACCGGCAGCACCACCCAGTGCGGTCGTCCCGCCCCAGTTCCCGCCGCCGGCTCCGCTCGTCGCATGTCCGGCACCGCCGCCCCCACCGGAGTAGCGAGACTGCCCCGACCCCGCGAGAAGCACATCGGCGCCCTTGCACTGCGAAGCAGTGGAGCTCCCTGGCCCAGGCGAGCCCGCCGAGGGTCGCAGATCGAGCGTCCCGTCGATCTCGATCGTGTCGTCGGCGACGATGGCGAACGCGTTGACGCCGGTGACGGACGCACCATGCAGCGTGATCGACCTGGCGAGGAACGCACGGATGGAGGGCCCGCCCGCGGGTTGAGAGACCAGCACCGACGGGATCAACACCGCCGACCCGTTGCTGTCGAGCACCGTACCGCTCGCCGTGTCGAACGAGGCCCCGGCGCCCAGCGTGAAGTCAGACCTCGTGCCCGGAGCATCGAGCGCCGCGTTCAACCCGTTCGACGCGCTGATGTCGACACAGCGCTTGCCATCCGCTGCGCATCCGAGCGCGCATTCGGACGGCGCGCTGAAGGCGCCGGAAGGTTCGCAGACCTCGACAGCGCCGCCCTCGCACTTCGAATCGCCCTGCGTGCACTTGCAGCCGCCGATGCTGCTATCGCAACCGAGGGCACACGGCTCGCTCACCGAGGACATGCCGTCGGACCCACAGCGAACGGCAGCGGTCTGCTCGCAGGTGATCAGCTCGCCCGGCATGCAGCCGCACACCTCGACCGGACAGTTCGCGGGCGTCGAGATGCACGTGTTCTTGATGTGGTCCGACTCGTCGAACTGCCCGTTCAGATCGCACACCGGTCGCGCGGGATCGGTGCAGGGATGGGATGCGTCGCAGAAGAGCGGATCGTGAACGGCGCAGCCTTCGTTCACGCCCGCCACCGACACGCCGCACATTCCGACGGCGAGAACGAGCCACCTACGCATGAGACTTCTCCGACGCTGAGTACGACCGGCCATGGTACCGGTCGAGCCTATCGTACCGTTTGCGCCGCGGTTGCGATCGACCGAAGCGAGATCACGTGGCGACGACGCGGCCTCGAATCTGCGCGGCAGCGCGCAACCAGCCACGACCGCGGTCGACACGTCGCCCGCATGCCCCGCGATCGCGATGCCCACCGTTGCCGGCCCGGCGCTGGACCGGGCGCCTGCGCGGCGCGCATTGTCATCGCGCCGCCGGACCGCCTCCGATGAGCTACCAGCGATGCAACCGTGACGGCGACGGCGGAGCCAGCGGCACGCTGACGCCCGTCGCGCCCGGGCGCCGCACGCTCACCGAGGGGTTGGGCGTGCAGCGCAGGGCGACCGCGAACGCGCCTGGCCCCAGCGTGGTGAGCGAGGCGACCACTCCAGCCGCCGCGGCTGGCGTCGCGCTCGACCCGTTCGCGATCCATCTGCTCACGGATCCCACCGTCGACGCCCCGGTGCAGCAGCAAGCGTCCGGCGCGCGCATCGCCCCCGACCAGACCCACGCGCTGGCCGCCGACGGCGTGCGCGGCCCCGGCGCGCCGCTGCCGTTTCTCGGCGAACTCAAGGCGAGCTTCGGTCCTCACGGCGCGATCCTCGACAGCGCGCGCGCCCACACCGACCGCGCCGCCGCCACCGCCGCGGAGGCGATCGGCGCGCAGGCCTACACGACCGGTCGCAACATCGCGTTCGCGCGCGCACCCGATCGCGAGCTGGTCGCCCACGAGGCGGCGCACGTGGTGCAACAAGCCGGCGGCGTGCAGCTGAAGAGCAGCGTCGGCGTCGCCGGCGACCGCTACGAGCAACACGCCGACGCCGTCGCGAGCGCCTTCGCGCGCGGCGAGTCCGCGGCGCCGCTGCTCGAGCAGCTGCCCGCCGGCCAATCCATCATCACGGTGCAGCGCAAGGTCACGGCTCCACCCGCCGGCGCCGGCGCCGACGACGGCGACAAGCACCAGGGCGACAGCGCGCCCGGGAGCGCGCACGACCTCAAGGGCGCGCCCTTCGAGTGGGTCCCCGGTACGTACTCGCTCTGGGTCAGTCGCGCGTGGTTCCAGCACGGACCGAGCGCGGAGCGCGTACGCGAGCTCCTCGAGGCGCTGCACCGCAACGGCATGCTGAGCTGGGTCACGCCAGGCCGGATCGCCCAGGCCGCCACCGAGCTCGTGGTGGAGCTGCCCGAGCCGGTCTGGTTGATCAGCCTGGAAGCCGGGGTGTTCCACGAGCTGGGACTGCCACCGGGAGCGTCGACGATCGTGAGCAAGGCCGGTCGCGGCCTGCGCGCGGTGATCGCCGTTCCCGACGCCCAGGTGACCGCCGGAGATGACTTCCCCCTGTCGCGCCCCGCCAAGCAGCGCCTGCTCGGCGCGCTCGAAGGATTCTCGGGGCTCTCGATCCTTTCGGCGGAGCGGGACGCGTTGCTCGAGACGCAGCTGCACGCAAGCCTCGGCGTCGGCACCGCGCTCTTCGACATCCACGAGCCCATGTGCGACCGGCTCTTCGGCAAGCCCGCGTGGGACCAGTGGCTGGCCACGCCCGGCGAGGGCTCCGCAGGCCCGCAGTTCGATCCGGGCGCGACCAGCCCACGCTCTAGCGAGCCATCGAACGAGGACGAGCACACGCGCGAGGGCGGCACCGACGACTCCGCGACCGACAGCAGCCCTCGTGGTGGCGCCACTGACGGCAAGCCCAACGCGAACCCGCAGGGCTCCGCTCATGGCGACGCGCGGATCATCACGCCCGGCGGCGAGGCGGACGGCACGATCTACGGCCAGGTCGACGGCAGCAAGTACGGATGGGTGCAGTGGGTCCCGCAGGGCACCATCGCGATCACGCCCCGGCAAGCCACCTATCTCGCGGGCGCCGCGGTGCAGGTCGAGCTGCAGTGGGACTTCTCCGTCCACCCCGATGCCACCGAGGTGGTGTTGCCCAATCACTGCGCGTACTCGTGGACCGTGTGGCACGACGGCCACCCGGTCGACAGCGACGGCGAGTCGGTGTTCGCAGACGACCGCACGGCCAGCTGCGACCTCGACGGCGGCCCGGGCATGTACGAGATCGTGCTGACCGCGACGAGCAAGCACTTCAAGACCGAGGGGCACCGGTTCACGACGCGGGTCGGGCTGTACGCGGTCGCCGAGGAGGAATTCCAGCAGTCCGCGTTCGACGCCGCCCACGTCTCCGGCCCCGACGCCGCCTTCACGCGCGACGAAAAAAGCGCGCTTCACACCCGCCCCGACGAGCACGCCCACACCACGGATCAGGAGATCGCAGCCCTCGACATGACCATGGGCGGCATCGACGCGCTCGCGCAACAGGGCAAGCTCGCCGGCAGTGATCGCGCCCTGCTTCGCGACCGCCTCGAACAGCAGCGCGATGCGCTCGAGGCGATCAAGGAGAAGACCAAGGCCGGCACGCCGTACATCGTGCGCGGCACCTTCGTGAGTCGCGAGGATGCCACCACGATCCCGCTCAAGCTGCTCATGCACATGACCCGCCAGGAGGTCCGCGACGGAGTTGCGAGCTACGAGCTGATCCTCCACGACCTCACCGATGGAGAAGCCACGCAGCACCCCGGCAGCTCACGCTGGCGCCTCGACCACGATGCGCCCGCGAGGGTGTTTCGCCAGCTCGAGGGCGAGGCCCTGTCCGAGATGGCCGACCACTTCCACGCCCACAACGACTACGCTCGGGGCACGGTGCACCTCGCCGCGCAGCGCCTGACCAGTGACGACGTCTGGGAGTCGACGCGCGACACCAACAACTGGCGCAAGAAGGCCAAGAAGGCCGTCGCCACCGTCGGGATGGTCGGCGGCGCCGTGATGTTCGTGGTGCCCGGTGGCTCGGTCGTCTCGACCGGGCTCCTGGTCGTTACCTCGACCGCTGGCCTCGCGTCGGTCGCGCTCGAGCTCGAGGACCGCGTGGCCAAGCAAGGCGGCCTGCGCTTCGACCGACGCCTCGTGATGGACGTGCTGCAGGTCGCCGCGACCGTCCTGCCGCTTGGCTCGCTGAGCAGGGCCCTCACCGGGGCTTCGGCGATCGCCAAGAGCCGCTTCGTCCTCAGCATGGTCACGCTCGATGCCGCGCAGGGGTTCCTGATCGCGGACGACACCCGCGCGCAGCTGCTCCTCGTCGACGCCAACACCAACCTCCGGCTCGCGACCGCGACCACCGCCGAGGAGCGTACGCAGATCCTCGACGAACGCGATCACCAGGTCGCGCAGATCATCGGCGGCGCGATCGTCAACGGCAGCTTCATCCTGGTGTCGACCATCGGAGGCATCAAGGAGATCGTCGCGCACACCGCCGCCGGCGTGTCCTTCAAGGTGCGCGAACCCATCGCTGACATCGTCAAGCAAGGCCGCCCCGCGATGGAGGAGGCTCTGACCCACGGCTCGTTCGCGCACGGCAGCGAGCGCGTCGAGCTCACCGCGATCGAGCGCCGGTATCTCGAGCACGAGGCCGCGACGCCGGCACCAGCGGCGAGCGACGCGCCAGCGACGGTCGAACATGGCCAGCCCGATCACGCACATACGCCCAGGAACGATACGTCCGAGAGCGGGCCCCATGGACCGCACCGGCCCTCAGCGGTCGATTCGACGAACGACGTGGCGCCGCGGCGTCCCAACAACGAGGACGAAGCCTCGTTGCCGCGCGATCATCACGGCCCAGCGGCCGATGAAGCGCTCCTCGACCTACTGAAGCATCGAGTCACCAGCGGCACCGAACTCGCTTCGGCGCGCAACCGAGTACTCGGCCATCCCATCAGCGCCTCCGAGGGGTTGAGCGTGCTCCGCTCGCTCAACGAGAAACACCTCGAGGCATTGACCGTGGTGGGGATCGACGTCCCAGCTGGCCTCAAGCTCAGCACCGGAATCGAGTTTGGCCTCGGCAGGATTTCCTCGGACAACGTGGTAGTGGTGATCGGAGAACGCGAAGCAGTCGACTGGGCGCGCCTGCCAGGTGTGACACCAGGCGTGCATACGCACCCCTCCACCCCCGGCAACGATCTGCGCCGGCACACAGGATCTGACTCAGTACCGCTCGCACGAATCCTGGCACCGAGTAGTGAGCCGATGATCCCGCGAGACTTGATCCTGCCGAGCCCGGCCGACATCGGGCTGATGGCGAGGATGGCCGTCGACGGACATCGAGTGATCACGCCGTTCGTTGTCCACGAAGGCAACGTGATGAAGCCTCGAGCAGGGGATGACGCTCCGCGCCTGGAGTGGGTGATCAAGCAACCGCGTTCCGTAGGCCGCACCCTGAACGGTGACACGGTCTACGAGGCAACCCTCGTCGCAGAGGTCGACGGCAAGTCAGTGGCAACGGCTAGAGTCTGGTCCAGCGAGCCGCGCCATCCGACCAATGACAATCTCGGCAGCCACTACATGGAGGCGCCCGACATGGCGACTTCCGCAGCCCTCAGCGGTGCTGGGGCCATGAAGACGCCCAGCGGGGGGCCTTCGCCGAGCTGGCGCCACGGCCTCGATGAGTCCCAAATCAGTCAAATCCTCCGAGACTTGGGAGAGCCCTTCGCCGACAAGATGGCGACTAGCGACGGCGCCCTCAGCGGATCCGAATTGGTTGATATCGCTGCAACGGTGAGTCGCCTACGCCAGATCAAGAACATCCACGGGATCGACGACTGGATCGCGTTCGAGCTGACCCGGACCGCGAGCCACCTGCGCCGCGCTACGGCCGAACTCCGGTCAGCCGAGCGTCGCGCCGCGGAAAACCCGCAACAGGTGTTCGAGATTGGAGGCGACAAGCATGCCCCCCTCCGCGCGGGGACGATCAGCGAGAGGAACCCTGGCGGCGATTCGATGAAGTCGTTCGATATCACCGTACGCGATGGTGGCGCGACGACCAAGAGTGTCGAGGTCACCTCCGCGGCGGCGCCGATTCGAGAAGCACCCGAATTGACCAAGAGCGTGCACCATGCCACCGATAAGATCACGTCACGCATCTCTGATGGCGCACCCATACCCGGGAGCGAGATGGAGCTAGAGATCCAGGTCGAGATGTTCACAGGCGACGAAGCGATCCCCACCGGCGCCGTCTCCTACGACGGAACAGGGAACTACACGTACACGGTCAACAACGGCACCATCACGCCCCGCAAGTTCGGAAACCACCCCAATCCCGGAAACATCTTCGCGGACTTCGCACAAGCGCTGCCCAAGATCCGCGGAAACGGTGAATTGAACATGGTAACGGTTGTCGATGGAGCTGGGAACGTCATCGCCACATTTCGACGTGAAGGCAGTGTCTGGACGTGGCAGGAGGCTACGAATCAATGAGCAACAGCGACTGGGTGCATCATTTCCCGGGCCGACGCCAACTCTTGCATCGCAATGTCGAAGCGCCCGACATGGTGACGGTCACGCGAGTCGCATTGGACGCGCTGGACGTCCTGCGCTCGTGGTGGGAGCCCTTGGCTGCGGAGGCCGTGCTGGTCGCGCTTGACAGCATTGACCCGGAGACCGCCTCACTGGTCGAGGCTGTGCATCCGCATCGCTTGCTCGTGCGGACGGAGATCCCCTCGGGCGTGCGGATCGTGTCGGTCATGACCGACCCCTTCACCACCGAAGATCCGGACCTTTCTCATCGCACGCTCGAAACCTGGCTCCGCGACAGCGAGCGGGACGCGGCCCCTGTTGACGGCCGCGGTGAGTGGGAGCAGATCATGTTCAATGCGGCTCGCGTCTGCGTCGGGCCGCGAGACTGGCGGTCAGGAGAGGAGGAACTCCGCCTGGAGCACGAGTCCGGAACGATCGCGGTTCCGATCGAGCGGACCGCGTCCGGGGCCTGGCTGTCGGGCCCACGCGAACCCGCGTCCGACCAGCCGCCGCTGGACATCCACCTCACAACTCGGATGGGCCGAGTCACGCTCGCAATCACACGCCACTACGGATTCCTGTTGACGGCCGGTGAGTTTGCCGAGACGTGCTACGCCGCGTCGCTCCAGCAGCTCCGAGCCATGGGATGGAGTGAATGACATGGACGCGGCTGATGAAGACACCGAGTTCCCACAGGGAGCCATGCTCGATGGCGGCCGCTACCAGGTCGTCGACCACTATCTCGGCGGCGGTTCTGACCAGCTATGGTTCGCGCGTGGAGTCGACTCTACCACGCGATACCTCGTGAGCACGACCGTCGACAATGGATTCGATCTGCCCAGCGATGGACCGGCCCTGATGCGCTCCGCGGAAGGGGTGCTAACGCCCTGCTTCCTTGGCCCGGTCGATCTCGTCGGCGACGGTGGCGTCAGAGATGAACTGCGACGGACCACGATGGCCTATGTCGAGCGGGTGCCAGGAGGCATCCCATTGGTCGAGGTCCGACTCGACGTCGCGAGACACGCATTTCACCTCGGGTCGCAGGTCGCGGAACGATTGCTCGCGGCGGCTGCCGCTGAGGTGCTCGTTGTGGGCGTGCGGCCCGAGTACGTGTGGATCGAGGTGAACGACGACGCCCCCAATGTGACCGGCGTCGGGGGGGGGAATCGAACCTTCTTCACGGCAGCGCACCGGCGACGAGACCTGCGCACGGCGCCGCTGTTCACCCGCCGCTACGTCGCGCCTGAGGTCTCGCGCGGCGAGGCGTACGACGAACGTGCGCTCGTGTTCTCCGTCGCGGTGATGACCGCCGAGTGGCTCCTTGGGCGATACCCATACGAAGGTGGGGATGGCGCGTACGGCTACAACCGCCTCTGCCGCGGCGAGCACGTCGCTCTCCCTGACGCGGCCCGCGAGCTCGTGCCTGCGCTCAGCACCGCGCCTGCCGCACGGCCTGCGCTGAGCGAGTTCGTGCGCACCCTCGACCGACTCGCCCAGCGGCACGCGCGGTAGCCGGCCGCGCCCCCCGCCCACTTCCGCGCTACGCTCCCCGCCATGGCCATCCGCAAGATCGCGCAGATCGGACACCCGGTGCTGCGCCAGCGCGCGCGCGAGCTGACCCGCGAGGAGCTCGCCGCCCCTGGCACGCAGCAGTTCATCGACGACCTGATCGAGACGATGCGCGACGCCGACGGCGCGGGGCTGGCGGCGATCCAGGTGTACGAGCCGATCCGCATCGCGGCGATCGAGGTCCGCAACAACCCGCGGTACCCGTACAAGCCGCCCATCCCGCTCACGGTCCTCGTCAATCCGGTGCTGACGCCGGTCGATGACGAGGAGTTCAACAACTACGAAGGCTGCCTGTCGGTGCCGAACCTGCGCGGCATGGTCAAGCGCCGGGTGCACGTGCGCGTGCAGGCCTGGGACCGGCACGGCAACGCGATCGACGAGATCGTGCACGGGCTGAAGGCGGGCACGTACCAGCACGAGGTCGATCACCTCGACGGCAAGATCTTCGTCGACCGGGTGACCGACCCGACGACGCTGACGACCTGGACCGAGTTCGAGCGCCACCACCGGCCGGCGTTCATCGAGCAGGTGACGGCGCTGGTCGCGCGCGTCGGGGAGTAGCGCGCGAGGCGGATCGTGGCGCCCACGCGCGCCGCCTACCCGCGTCCTGAGTATGATGCGCGCATGGCCCGCAAGAAGCCGAGCGTCGACACCGAGACGCCCGCCCGTGCCGTCCGCTCCAAGGAGGCCGCGCCTGCGCGCGCGGCCAAGGCACCCCGACCGGCGAAGCCCACGAAGCCGCCCCGGCCGGGGAAGGCCGCGAAGCCGTCGCGCGAGAAGAAGGACAGGCGCGACGCGAAGGACCGGCTAGACAAGAAGCCGGAGCGCAAGCCCGACCGCAAGCCCGAGCGCAAGAAGGACAAGAAGGCCTCGGGGCAGCACATCGAGGTCCGCCGGATCCACCGCCGCGATCTCAACAAGGCGTGGGAGTTCCTGAAGATCTCCTTCCGGCACGTCAACATGGAGACGGTCGAGTACCAGCGGCCGCGCTCGAAGACGCGCTTCGAGGAGATCTACGACGACGAGGGCATCGAGCAGCTGCTGTTCTCGGTCGAGGGCGCGATCGTCGCGTACGCCGAGGCGAGCTACGAGGTCACCGGCTCCGACAACTGGATCAACCCGCGCTACTTCGAGAAGCGCGACATGCGGCCGCTGTTCGTCGACGAGCTCGCGGTGCACCCGGAGTGGAACGGCCGCGGGGTCGGCTCGTTCGTGCTCGAGCAGCTCCACCACCTCGCGCGCGTCCGCGGCCTCACGCACATCGTGCTCGAGGTCGCCGAGAACAACGAGAACGCGCTCGGCTGGTACCGCAAGCGCAACTTCCGCAAGCTCGACGCCGCGATCTTCATGGCGGCCTCGGTCGAGAGCGAACCCGAGCTGCTACCGCCGCGCGAGCTGCCCGCGCCGCGCGCGTCGATGGGGCCGCTGCCCGAGATCGAGCGCGTCGAGGTCTAGCCGCCGCCGCTCGAGGATGACGACGATCCGCCGGATCACGACGCCGACTGATCGGGCCGTCGCCGCGCGACCACGCCCACCGCACCAACGTGCGCGCCGCCTGGCCGGGCGCGCGATCGATGCGCTTGCTAGGCTGCGCGCGTGAAGATCTCTCGCCTCGTCGTTCGTACCCTGCTCGCCGCCTCGCTGGCGGCGACCACCCTCGCCTGCGGCTCGCCCAAGGCCCCGCCCGTCGCGGCCCAGCCCCCCGCCGCCGACCCGCTCGTGACCGCCGACGGCCACTTCGCGGCGTCTCGCACCTACCAGGGCGAGTGCATGCCCGCCGGCAGCCGTGGCGGCTGCTACTCGATCACGCTCGAGCCCGACGGCAGCTACCGCCACGTGCTGCTCGACGCGCCGGTGACCGGCACCTACGCGATCACCGGCGACGACGTGCACCTCACGCCGTCCGGCGACCTGCCGCCGGCGACGATGACGCTGTCAGCGGACCGCTCGCACCTCGGCGACTACGTCTACCAGCCGCCCGCGCCCGAGACCGCCCCGACCGCGCCCTGACTACCTGGCCTTGCGCTCGGCGCGATCGATCGCCTCGAGCTTGGTCTTCCAGTCGGAGATGTGGCTCGACGTGATCCACCGCCCGATGCCGTAGACGCCGAGCACGATCAGGAGCGCGACGGTGCTCCAGGTCGACGTCACGAAGCGCGCGGCCAGCGCCGCGACCACGCCGACCAGGGCGCCGATGTTGAGCCAGTAGTCCGTGCGCCGGCTGCCCGCGATCCAGGCATTCAGCAGCGCGCGGCGCTCGTCAGGAGTGGGGGCGGCCATGGCGGTTCGGATGGGATGCTACGCAACCCGGACGGTCTCGTCGATCGCCTGCGGCCAGGTGTCGCGACCGCGCCGGTCGCCTCTGGGATAGCAGGTTACCCGGCGCGCGGGTACGGGAACGTCGGCGTCGGCGCGGTCGCCACCACGTCGTCGAACTTCGTGAGGTCCACGATGAACTCGGTGGCGGTCTCGCTGAGGATGTCGGCGTGGCGCATGCCCCAGCGGATGGCGCCGTGCTCGTAGGTCGTGCGGGCGTGCGCGGTCTGCATGGACGTATCGTCGATGCCGGTGATCGAGACCAGGATCTCGGCCTCGTCCTTGGCCAGCGACTCGGGCGTCGCGCCGGCGAGCTGGCTCCACTCGGTCAGCGGGTGCATCACCGTCCAGGTGCGCGACAAGACCGGCGCGCGTTCGCGGGTCAGCGGCAGGTCGTACTGGCGGTAGAAGCGCTCACCCTCGGCGGAGACCTCGGTGCGGCTGAGCGTGACGTGGATCGTGGCCTCGACGATCGCGTTGCCGCGCTCGTTGCCGATGCGGATCGTGAGGGTCGGCATGCCGTTGATCGGCGTGATGCACACGTGCTTCGAGAACCGCATGCGCGCGGTCGATCGCGAGAACTTGGCGAACACCAGGCCGGTCGCGAGCGCGGTCGTGATCAGGCTCGCGACCGCCTCGCCGACGACGAGCGCGTTGGCCAGCCGGCTCGCCGGGTACATCGCGCCGTAGCCGATCGTGCCCGCGGTCTGGACGCTGAAGAACAGATCGTCAACGAAGCCGGTCGAGTTCGCGACGCCGCCGGTCAGCCAGAACCCGACCGCGAAGGTCAGGTTGATGATCATGAACCCGCCGGCGATCGCGCCCAGCACGTAGCGCCACGGGCGGATCAGGAACCAGTGGTAGAGGTCGCGCAGCGGCTTGCGCCGCTCGCCGTGGATCACGATGCGCGGCGTCGCGGGCGAGGCCTCGTTGGCGGAGGGCGCGGGTCCGGTCACGGCCATGCGTCACGATCGCCAGCCGCGCGGGTCTCGGCAAGCGACGCGGCGGCCTGATCGCCGCGTGGCGTCACCCTCGTGGCCGCGCCTCGGCCTCGGCGAGCGCGGCAGCCACGCTCGCCCGCACCCGCAGGAACAGCAGGCCGCCGAGGATGCACACGCCGCCGCCCGCGGCGATCGTCGCCGGCGCGCCGATCTGATCGGCGAGCGCGCCGGCGATCAGGCTGCCGAACGGCGTCGTGCCGAAGAACGCCATCGTGTAGAAGGCCATCACGCGTCCGCGCATGTCCTCGTCGACGATCGTCTGGATGACCGTGTTCGACGACGCCATCTGCACGATCATCCCGAAGCCGGAGAGGACGAGGATCGGCGCCGCCAGCCAGACCGTGGGCGTCACCGCGAACACCAGCAGCGATGCCCCGAAGCCGATCGCCGCGCGCGGGATGATCGCGCCCAGCCCGCGCGTGCTCGCGCGCCGCGCCAGGAAGATCGCGCCGGCCAGGGCGCCGACGCCGGAGGCGCTCATCAAGAAGCCGTTGGTCGCGGAGCCACCGCCGAAGACGTCGGCCGACATCATCGGCATGAGCACGGTGTAGGGCAGCCCCATGAGGCTGGTGGTCGCGAGCAGCGCCAGCACCGCGCGGATCGCCGGCGAGCGCGCGACGTACCAGAAGCCATCGCGCAGCTCGGCGCCGATCGCCCGCGACGGTCGCCGCGCGCGCCGCACGACCCGCATCTCGACCAGCGAGACGATGACCGCGGCGTAGCTGAACGCGTCGATCGCGAAGCACCAGCCCTCCCCGACCGCGGCGATCAGCACGCCGGCGATCGCGGGACCGGCGAGCCGCGCGAAGTTGACCATCGACGAGTTGAGCGCGATCGCGTTGGACAGGTCGCCCTTGTCCTCGATCATCTCGACGACGAAGGTCTGGCGCGCGGGCGTGTCGAAGGCGTTGATCAGGCCCTGGATGACGTTGAGCACCAGCACGTGCGCGACCGTGATCGAGCCGTCGAGCGCGAAGTACGCCAGCCCGACCGACTGCAGCATCGCGAGCACCTGGCACACCACCAGCACCCGGTGGCGATCCCAGCGATCGATGAGGACGCCGGCGATCGGCGCGAGCAGGAAGGTCGGGATCTGGCCCGCGAAGCCCGCCAGGCCGAGCAGGAACGGATCCGAGGTCAGCCGGAAGACCAGCCAGCCGGTCGCGACCCGGGTCAGCCACGTGCCGATGAGCGAGATGCTCTGCCCGGCGAAGAACAGGCGGTAGTTGCGGTGGCGCAGCGCGCGCCACATCGACGGCGTCGCCGCCGCGCTCACGAATCGGCCATGACCAGGAAGTGCGCGTGCGCCGTCGCCACCGGGCGCGCGCGATCGTCCTGCCAGGCCTCGACGCTGACGTTGGCCACGCGCCGGCCGTGGCGAACGATCACGCCGCGCGCGTACGTGTCGACCGGCGCGGCCGAGCGCAGGTAGTCGACGGTGATCGTGATCGTCTTGGGGAGCACGACGGTCTCCGCCGCCCACAGCAGCTGGAAGATCGCCGCCGACTCGAGCAGCGCGCCGAGGGTGCCGCCGTGCAGCGCCGGCAAGGCCGGGTTGCCGATGTTGGTCGGCAGGAACGCCATCGTCGTGATCAGCTCGTCGTCGACGACCGTGCCGTTCAGCCCGAGGAACTTGGCGTACGGGATGACGTCGATCAGCGGGCCGAGGTTGCCGGTGGCCTTGGCGGCCGCGACGCGCGCGACGAGGGTCATGGCGTGCCTCCGACCTTGCCGAGCTTGGTGGCGAGCATGAACGTGCCGGCGGCCGAGGCGATCGGATCGTCGGGGTCGTCGTGGTAGGCGACCGCGCGGGTGAACGCGACGTTGCGGGTCACGCGGTAGCAGGTCGCGCGGGCCAGGATGTCCTTGCCCGCGGCGCCGGGCCGCAGGTAGTCGATGCGCAGGTCGAGGGTCGCGATCGGCTGCGGCTTGGGCAGCGCGCCGAACACCGCCGCGCCCGAGCACGCATCGAGGAGCGCGGTGATCGCGCCGCCGTGCAGCACGCCAGTCTCGACGTTGCCGATGAGGTGCGCCGCGTACGGCAGGCGGAACACCGCGTGCTCGGCACCCAGCTCGAGGATCTCGATGCCGAGCGCGACGTTGTGCGGGACGTTCGCCGCGAACATCCGGTTCCACTGCGCGCGGCGCTCGCGTCGCGCCTGGTCGTCGTCGTCGGTCGACATCGGGGTCATCCTAGCGTGGATCACGCGCGACGCTCGCGCGCGCACAGGTCAGGTCGCGAACAGCAGGATCAGCGCCGCGATCGCCGCCACCGCGATCACCCCGGCGACGATCGCCGGCCACCGGGTCCCGGACGCATCGGCGTCGCCGGTCCAGCGGCGCGGCGCGGGCGCGGCGAGCCGGCGATCGAGCTCGCGCAGGTACTGCTCGGCCGGATCGAGAAAGCGGATCGAGGTGCCGCCCAGCTCGATCAGCTCGCCGTCGGCGACCAGCTTGCCCGGCGCGGTGGTCGGCGCGAGCGCGCCGCCGACGCGGGTGCCGTTCTTCGAGCCGAGATCGACCACCCGCACGCCGTCCCAGGTCCGATCGAACGCGACGTGCTCGCGCGACAGATCGGCGTCGAGGAGGATCCAGGTCGCGGTGTCACCGCGCCCGACGACGACGCGCTCGCCGGGCGGCGGCAGCTTGCAGCGGGTGCCCGCGACCGGCCCGGTCTCGACGACGAGCTCGGGGCCGCCAGGCCCGGCGAGCAGCTCGCGCACCAGATCGCGCGCGAGGCTGGCGGTGCGCTCGACCGACGGCTGCGCGTCGCCGGGCGCGGCGCGCACGGCGATCGTCACCGGCGGTGAGGCCGCGAGCGCGATCGTCGCGCCGAGCGCGAACGGCATCCGCTCGCCGCGGCGCAGGCTCTTGCCGTCGAGGCTCACGCCGTCGGCCAGCGCGCGCAGCGACCAGCCGCGCGCGTCGTGCTCGAGCGTGCACGCGACCGCCGCGATCGCGTCGTCCGGGATCCGGACCTCGACGTTGGTGCCGCTGCCGATCCGCGCGCCATCGCCGATGTCGATGACGTGCTCCGCCGAGCCGCGGGTGACGCCCAGGCGCAGCCCGCTCACGAGGTCCCTCGCGCCGGCGGATCGAGCGCGGTCCGCGGATCGTCGTCGTTCCAGGTCGGGGTCTTCTCGGGCGGGCCGAGGTCGCTCGGCTCGCCGCGCTCGCGCTTCCAGCCGAACCAGCAGAGCAGCGCGATCGCCAGCAGCGCGAGCGGCGACAGCAGCACCAGCAGCAGGTAGCGCCCGTCGCCGTAGCGCATCTCGATCGTGTGGTGCCCCGCGCCGACGAAGACGCCGCGCGCGAAGCCCTGGGCCGGGACGATCGGCGCGTCGTGGCCGTCGACCTCCGCGGTCCAGCCGCGCGCGTAGTACAGCTCGCTGATCACGACCAGCCCGTCGCCGGGCGCGTCGATCGTCGCGCGCAGCGAGTCGCTGTCGAGCGCGTCGAGCGTGCCGATCGCGGTCGGCGTGGTGCCATCGACGCGCGCCGCACGCGCGAGCTGATCGGCGTCGAGCGTGCCGGCCTCGAGCGCGGCCTTCGCGCCCGGCGGCGCGGCGACGGTCGCGCGCCAGGCCGCGGTCGCATCGGCGACCACCTCGGCGGTGTCGAACCACGCCACCGCCGGCGCGGCGTCCTTGAGCGTCCAGCGGCCGTTGCCGGCGCGGGCCATCACCTTCTGATCCTCGGCGGTCACGCGCAGCGCCGCGTCGTTGCTCTCGAAGTAGTAGGCGACGCCAGCGTAGGCCATGCGCCGCGGCGCCTCGACGATCGCTTGCCGGACCAGCTCGAACCGCGACAGCGCCAGCGGATCGCCCTCGTACCCGCCGACGTCGCGGACCTCGAGCCGCGTGCCCGGGCGGAACCCGACCCAGCCGCGATCGTAGATGCGATGCACGCGCGGGAGGTCCGGCACCCGGACGACATCATCGTGGCGCGCGACCGGCACCGCGGTCATCGCGCTCTCGATGTCCTTGGCGCGATAGACCCAGAGCTCGAGGCCGACCGCCGCGACCGCGACCCCGAGCGCGACCTTGCGCCACTCGCTGCCGCCGCGCAGCAGCCACCAGGTCAGGCCGCCGGCGATCACCGCGCTCGCGATCCCGTAGCCGAACGCGTCGCGCACCTGATCCGGTGTCCACGGCGTGCGCGCGCGCGCCGCGAACCCGACGACGCACGCGACCAGCGCGACGCCCGCCGCGATCATCAGGCCGCGACGCAGCGCGCGGCGAGTGCGCTCGTCGGTGACGCTGGCCAGGAACGCCAGGCCCTCGGCCGCGAGGATCGCCATCGGCACGACGCCGACGTAGAGGTAGCGGTGGGCGCGGCGGAACATGCCGAAGGGCGGCAAGATCGACGCGAGCGCGCTCAGGACCGGGCCGCGATCGCCCATCGCGCACAGCGCGCCGAGCACGAACACCGCGCCGATGATCAGGTTGCGCCCGGTCGGGCGCACGACCAGCAGCGCGCCGACCCAGAGGATCGGCCCCAGCCCGAGGTAGGTGTTCTCGCCCTGCATGCGCGGCACGAAGAACCCGACGACGTCGACGGCGTCGAACACGGTCGTGCCGATGAACTCGACGCCGCGGCGATCGCGCACGGTGTCGGGCACGAGCGCGCTGGTCGCGAGCAACTGCGCCGCCACCAGCGCGAGGAACAGGCCCGCCGCGATCGCCAGCGAGCGCAGCACCTCGCGCGTGTACGCCTTGCCCGCGCCCGCGCGGATCGCCGCGGTGCGGTGGCGCGCCAGCTCGACCGCGCCCCACGGCACCGCGAGCAACAGGCCGTACCAGATGCCCGCCAGGCCGCCGGCGAGCACGCCCATCGCGGCGGTGAACGCGACCAGCCCGGCGCGATGCGGGTTCGGTCGTTCGGTCCACGCATCCAGCGCGAGCAGCAGCCACGGGGTCCACGCGAAACTCCAGTTCAGCGCGGACCCGGCGTTGTGCAGCACCGGATAGCTCGTGAGGATCAGGATGCCGGCGAGGTAGCAGGCCGCGGGCGGCAACTTTCGCCGCGCGCAGACCAGATAGGCGCCCAGCCCGGCCCACCACAGGTGCAGGACCAGCTTCACCGCGACCAGCCACCACGGCACCGAGCCGATCACCGCGGCGATCGCCCAGAGCCCCCACTGCGGCGGGTAGAGCGTGCCGGTCTGAGGATCGGCGTGGAACGGATAGCCCAGCCGGTCGTACGGGTTCCACATCGGCAGGTGGCCGTCGCCGAGGGAGTCGACCTGGAACTGGATGTCGCCCCAGTACTCCCACTGCGCGTCGTAGGCGAACGAGCGCCGCTCACCCTCGAGCGGCGTCCACAGCCGCCAGAACATGATCAGGACGAGCGCGAGCAGCACCAGCGCGGGGACCGCGATCGGAGCGATCCGTTTCCAGACGACGCGCAGGCGGCGCACCGCGCGACAGTAGCATCCGTCGCGGTCGCGGCGATCCCGCGACCCGCATATGATGCGTCGCCATGACCGAGGCCGCACCCGACCGACGCTGGCGCGGCCTGGCGCGGGTGCGCGCCCACCTCGCCGGCCGCGGTGAGTGGTGGTGGGTGCCGCTGGTCATGATGGTCGCGGTCGCGTGGATCTACCGCGACCTCTGGCACCAGCACGGCCGCGCGACCGGCTTCGGCTGGGACGTCATCGACGAGTACGGCCCCGATCTCGACTTCCTGTCGCGCGACCTCGCCCACGGCCGGCTGTCGGCGTGGAACCCGTTCGATCACGGCGGCTACTCGCTGCTCGCCGACGCCCAGGTGCCACGCTATTACCCGGTCCACTGGCTCTTCGTCGGCTGGGGCGCGGCGTTCGGCACCGGCTTCTGGCTGATCCAGCTCGAGGTGCTGATCCACCACGCGATCGGCGGTGCGCTCGTGCACCTCTATCTCCGCACGCGCGGGCTGGGCCGCCTGCCGGCGCTGATCGGCGGGCTGACGCTGGTGTCGTCGACACCGTTCCTGCTGCACAAGGCCTCGCTCATCCTGTGGCCGCTGGTCTGGGTGCCACTGGTGCTGATCGCGATCGATCAGCTGCTCGCGCGCCCCGACTGGCGGCGCGGGGTGTGGCTGGGCGCGGCGGTCGGCCTCGTCGGGGTCGCGGGCTCGCCGCCCGGGTTCTTCTACGCGGCGCTGGTGTTCGGACCATATGCGCTGTTCGCGCTGACCATCGAGGTCCTCGCCGCGCGGCGCGAGGGCCGCCTGCGATCATCGCTTCGCGCCATCGGGATCGCGACTGGGACCGCGATGGGCATCGCGCTCGCGATCTGCGCGATCGTGTTCGTGCCGTTCGCCGAGGGCGTGCCGCTCGCGATCCGCGCCGATCAGCGCGGCGCCGGCTTCGCGCTCGACGGCGGCCTGCCCGGCCCGGCGACCTGGGCCGGGATGATCTCGGCGGTGTCGGGCAAGATGGAGGCGTACGTCGGCATCCTCGCCCTGGGGTTCGCGGCGATCGCGATCGCCGCGCGCCCGCGCCACGACCGCGGCGCCGCCTGGTACTGGTGGGCGATCGGCCTCGTCGGGCTGCTCCTCGCGTTCGGCGGCGGCTCGCCGCTCCTGCCCTGGCTGGTCAAGCACGTCCCCGGCTTCGGGCTGTTCCGCGTGCCCGGGCGCTACAAGCTCATCACCGCGATCGCGACCGCGATCGCCGCCGGCTACGGCGCGGCCGCGATCATCGAGGTGCCGCGGGCGTTCGGACCCGCGCGCTGGCGATCGCTCGCGGTCGCGATCGTGATCGTCGCGCTCAGCCTCTGGGTCGCGATCCACCGCGAGCCGTTCGGCATGCCGGGCGGGCCGCGGCCCGAGAGCTGGGCCGTGGGGTTCGCGCTGCTGACCGCGACCCTTGTCGCCGCGGGCTTGTTCACCCGCGGCCGCTGGCGCGCCGCGCCGCTGGCGATCGCCGCCCTCGCGATCGTCCACGACGCGCCGCTGTTCTTCCACACGCCGCAGTCGCCGCCCGCCGCCGAGGGCCGCCGCCTGCACCCCGACGACGATCGCGTGCTCGCGCAGCTCGGCGTCACCGATGCCTGGCGCGTCCACGACGAGTTCGTGCTCGGCGAGAGCATCGGCGACCGCGCTGGCGTGCGCGACTTCCGTGGCTACCCCGCGGTCCAGGCGCTCGGCCAGAAGCGCCACGCCGACATCCTCGAGCGCGCCAAGCGCGATCCCCAGATCCTCGAGGCCTACAACGTACGGTGGCTGCTCCACCGCGCGCACTTCCGCTACGGCATGGACGCGTGCTTCGTGAAGCGCGTGCCGCCCGAGCACTTCGCGCGCCGGAGCGGCGACATCTACGAGGCCCTGCACCCCGCGCCGCTCGCGGCCTGGTACGGCGCGGTCCGCGTCGCCGACACCGCCCACGCGCTCGATCTCGTCGTCGCCGCCGAGGACCCGACCGGCGTGCGGCGCTACGCGACGCTCGAGCCCGACGACGCCGCGCAGCTCGATCCGGCGCTGCGCGACGCGATGCTCGCGACCACGACCACGCCGGTCGCCGCGACCCTCGACAGCTACGCGCCCGACGCGATCGATCTGACGATCGACGCGCCCGCGCCCGGCCTCGTCGTCCTCAACGAGAGCGCATATCCCGGCTGGGAGGTCTCGGTCGACGACGACGACGCGACCGCGCTGCGCGCCGACTACCTCCTACGCGCGGTGATCGTGCCCGCCGGTCGCCACGCGATCGCCTGGCGGTTTCATCCCACGCACGCGCGCCCGCTGTTCGCGCTCTATCTGCTCGCGCTCCTGACGGTGATCGCGTCGCTGCGTCAGGGCGCGGCGGGCCGCGCCGGCATCGGCGCGATCGGCGGCGGCACCAGCGGCGGCGGCGGGGCGAACCCGAGCTCGAGCGGCCCGACCGCCACGCCCACCGGCCCCGACTCGCCGTCGGCGTGACCGGTCGCCGGCGCGGCGATCGTCAGCGTGTTGGTGCCGGTGCGCAGGACGTCGGCGGTGACCACGAACTCGACCGCGCGCCAGGTGTCCCCGAGGTCGGCCTCGGCCACGACCTCGCCGTTCCAGCGCAGCGTCACCGCGCGCGGCCCATCGATCGCCGGCGCGAGCCACAGCTTGCAGCTGATCGCATCGGGCATGAGCAGCGGCACCAGCGCCGTCGCCTCGTCGGCGGTGGTCCAGCGGCTGTTCTTGACCGCGCCCGGCGGCGGCACCGACACCTCGTTGATCACGCGCGGGGTGGTCTTCTTCGCCGGCCCGAACCCGCGCACCAGCCAGGCCTCGACGCCACCGCCGAGATCCCAGGTCGCGCGGCTGTTGGCGACGTAGCTGCCATCCTTGAGCTCGTCGAGGCCGGGCACCAGTGGGTACACGCCCACGACCTCGTCCCAGCGCTTCACCGGCAGGTCGTAGCGCAGCGCGAAGTACGCGCTCGCGGGCAGCGCGAACGGGTTGCCCATCGCGCGCTCGATCGGCCTCGCGACCCAGCGGAACGGCGCGGGCATCCCCGCCGACCACGCCGCGCGCACCTCGGCGTTGGCAGCCTTGCCGCTGTTGAGCGGCAGGACCAGCGCGAGGTTCCAGCCGACGAACCACGCCAGCCCGAGGACGCCGATCGCCATGCGGCCCCACCGCGGCACCCGCAGCCGCGCGACCACGCGCGCGCCCGCGACCAAGAGCGCCGCCAGCCCGACCATCAGCGGGTAGCTCATCGACACCAGCCGGCGCTGCGAGAACGACGATCCCGACCACCAGTCGTAGACCGTGCTGCACAGGTAGACCTGCACGATCAGCGCGAGCGCGAGCCCGACGCCGACCAGCCGGTGCTGCCGCGGCACGCACAGGAGCCCGAGCGCGCCGAACAGCGCGAGCGGCGTGGTCGCAAACCAGCCGTTGCGCGACGAGAACAGCGTCTCGAGCACGAACGGATGACCGAAGCGGGTGAAGCGCGGGCCCTGCGGCAGGCCGCCCCACACGCCGTAGACCACACGCCACTCGTAGAGCTGGATCAGGAAGATCGCGAGCGCGATGGCCAGCGTGAGCGCGCCGCGCGCGCCGAGGCCGAGGATGCCGGTCGCGTCGCGGCGCCGGCCCATCAGGATCGCCCACGCGTCGGCGCCGAGCTCGAGCGCGAGCACCACGCCGAGCGCGAGCTCCTGGCTGCGGATGAGCGTCGCCACCCCGAGCAGCCCGCCGAGCGCCGCGAAGCGCCGCAGATCGCGCCGCCCGATCGTCGTGGCCCAGTAGTGGAGGAAGAGCGCCGCGCCGCACGCGTCCATGACGTGCGGATAGCTGGGCATGAACGTCGCGTAGTACGTGAAGCCGGTGCCCAGCGCGATCGCGATGACCGCGAGCGCCGGCCCCCAGCGGCCGCCGACCCAGCGCCGGGTCGCGCGCCAGCCGAGCAAGATCACGAGCCACGCGAACAGCACCGTCGTCGCGAAGACGATGCGCATGTGGAACATCGTGTAGCCGTGCAGCGGGATGTCGGCGCCGAGCTTGTCGGCGGTCCACGCCAGGCCCTCGGCCGAGGCGAGCAGCGGCGCCCAGACCAGGATCGGCCCGATCGGGTGCATGATGCCCTTGCGACCGGCGGCGGTCTTGCGCTGCGCCCACGGGTCGCCGAACCGCGCCAGGTCGTTGTCGAAGATCCAGTCGCCGTCGAGCACCGTCGAGCGGGCCATCAGGTAGTAGAGGTGGCCATCGCCGCGCGCGAGGATCGGGCGGTACTTGCCGTCGCCGCGCGGCACCTCGGGATGGTCATCCCAGGCCGCGTTGCCGCAGTACATCGCGCCGAGCGCCGCGCAGGTCGCGACCACGAGCGCGATCTCGAGTCGCTTCAGCCGAGCGACCGCAGCGCGGACCCGCAGGCGGACTGACACCGGCCCCGTATACCACGGGGCCGCGCCTTGACGGGTGCACCCGCCGACGGCAAACCTCGTGGTGACCGTGTTCGCCGGCTCCTGGTCCCGTCCGTGACGCCGCCCCCGCGCGAGGGCGAGCCGCTGGGCGACGCGCGCGACGATCGCGCCGAGAGCTCAGGCGAGACCACGATCGACGATTCGCTCGTGATCCGCGAGGCGACCGACCCGCTGGCGATGGCTGTCGTCACCCCCGCGCCCCTGCCCCGCGCGACCGATGACGACGACCACGACCCGCCGACCTCGCCCGACACGCTCGCCCTCGACGACGCGACGGTGAGCGAGCCGCCGCACCGCCCCCGGCGCGCGATCGGCGCGTGGCTCGCGCCCACGCCCGTGGTCGCGGTCGGCGCCGCGACGGTCGCTGGCCTGGTCGACGGCCTCGCGACGGCGAGCGATCCGATCGATGTCGCCGGCACGGTCGGCTTCGCTGCGCTGCTCGCCCTCCCCGTCCTCGTTCTTGGCGGCCTGATCGCGCGCGGCCTGATCGCCGCCTGGCGACCGCACCTGCTCGCGCGCCACCTCGTCGATCGCCGCGGCGCCGCGCCCCGGCTCGCGGCGTGGTCGGCCTACCTGACCCTCGCGGCGTTCGTGCTGTCGTGGGCCACGTTCAACAGCATCCGCTGGCTCGCGCTGGTCAGCTCGTTCAAGCCGGTGGTGATCTCGCTGTCGGTGCCGCTGATGGTGCTCGGCACCGCCGGCCTGCTCGCGATCGCGTCGCGGCCGCTGGTCGACGCGATGGCCGCGGGGTTCGCGCGCCTCGAGCGCCGCCGCGCGCGCCGGCAGCGCCGCCCGCTCACGACCCCGGCGACGATCCTCGGCGGCGTGCTGGTCGTCGTCGCCGGCGCGGTGATCCTGACCTGGTTCCTCACCTACCGTCCGAGGCTCGGACACTTCGAGGTCGGCATCTTCGCGTACCCGGTGATCGCGATCGCGTGCGCGGCGCTCGGCCACCGCCTCTGGGACCGCCGCGCCGGCGCGCGCCGCGGCCTGGCGATCGCCGCCGGTGCGCTGGTCGCGGTGATGGTCGGCGCGATCGCCTTCATCCGCGCCACCGATCCCGTGATGCTGCTCGACCTGTGGAGCCGCCCGACCGTCGCCGGGCTCGCGATCGACGAGCTCTTCGACCTCGACGAGATCCGCTCCGAGATGACGCTCACCGCGTTTCGCCCGGCCGCGCGCCCGGGCGCCCCGCACCCCGACGTCATCCTGATCACGATCGACACCGTGCGCGCCGATCGCACGCCGCTCCACGGTGGCACCGCGCGCATGCCGGTGCTCGCGGCCCTCGGCGCCCGCGGCGCGGTCTTCGACTGGGCGCTGTCGCCCGGCAACGTCACGCGCCGCTCGATCCCGTCGATCGCCCTCGGCCTGTCACCGACGCGTGTGCGCGGCCGCGTCGCCGGCTGGGCGCTGCGCCTCGATCCGCGCCACGTGCTGCTCGCCGAGCGCTTCGCGGCGGCCGGCTACGAGACCGCCGGCTTCTTCTGCTGCGCGTCGTTCTGGGGCCCCGAGCACAAGCTCGGCATCAACCGCGGCCTCCAGACCCTGCACATCGATCCGAACGGCGCGCAGCTCGCGGTCGCTGCGCGCGACTGGCTCCGCGCGCGCGACAAGGCCGGCCCGCGCGCGCCGCTGTTCCTGTGGATCCACTTCCTCGAGCCGCACAACTGGAACCGCGATCGCGACGAGCTCACGATCACGCCCGACGATCGCCGCCGCTACGACGACGTCCTCGGGCAGGTCGATCACTTCCTCGGCGAGGTCATGACCGGCTTCGATCAGCGCGGACCGGCCGCGCAGCCGCTGGTGATCGTCACCGCCGACCACGGCGAAGGCCTCGGCGATCACGACGCCCCCTATCACTCGTCGGACCTGTACGAGTCGCAGATCCACGTGCCGCTGGTGATCGCCGGGCCCGGCGTGAAGGCGCGCCGCATCGGCGAGACGATCGGCCTGGTCGATCTCGCGCCGACGCTGCTCGACCTCGCCGGCTTCGTGCCGCCCGGCATGCCCGAGATGGACGGCCGCTCGGTCGCCGATCTCGTGACCGGCGCGCGCCCTGGCGATCCCGCTGGCGGCCGCGCCTTCGCCGCGCAGGTCCGCGATCGCTCGGTCGCGACTGACCTGCGCGCGTTCGTCGACGGCAAGTGGAAGGTCATCGACACCGGCGCCAAGCTCGAGCTCTACGATCTGCGCGCCGATCCCAACGAGCTGCACGACCTCGCCACCGAGCGCCCGCAGGAGCTCGCGCGGCTCAAGGGCCTGCTCGAGGCCCACGCCGCGATCGACGACGTCTCGCCGTTCCCCTGACGCGCGGGAATCGCCCGACCTCAGCCAGCCGCGACGGTCGGTGCGCGGCGCGAGCGCGGAGCCTGCGCCGCGCGCTGCGCGCGCCACGTGGTCGGCGCCACGCCCGTCATCCGCCGGAAGCAGGTCGAGAACGCGGCCTGGGACATCCCCACCCGCGCGGCCACGCTCTTGATCGGGCGCTCCGGGTCGTCCAGGAGTTGCTGCGCGACCCGGATCCGCGCCACCTCGACCTCGCGACGAAACGACGTGCCGCCGATCCGCAGCTGGCGCTGGAGCGTGCGCACCGACACGGCGAGCGCGCGCGCGACGTCCGCGAGCGCGCAGGTCGGCGCGTCGACCAGCGCGTCGCGCACGCGATCGAGGAGCTGGCTGCCGTTTGGATCGGCCAGCGCCGTCCACGCCGCCAGATCGGGCTCGACGCGGCGCGCGGGATGCCCCAGCCAGCGGAGCGCGGCGGGCGCGTCGGTGAAGACGCGCGTCGGGTAACCCGGCTCGACGACCTGCCAGAACCCGGCGACCGCCATCCCGGCGGTGCCGGGCGGCCGGACGACGGCCGCGCGGCGCGTGATCTGCGCATCCACCGGCGCGATCGCGCTGATCGCGTCGGCCAGCGTCGCCAGGCCCGAGGCATCGATCGATACGAGCGCGCGCAGATCGGTCAGCGAGGCGTGCCGCGGCAGGCCCGCGTGCTGGCCGCGCAGGACCGCCGCCAGCTCCTCGGCGTCGGCGCGCGCGACCAGGCCCCAGCCGACCACCACCTGCAGCCGCGGCGAGGGGAAGGCCATCAGGAACCGCCGCCCACGCAGGTAGCGCCCCACGGGGTTGCGCAGAAACGCAGCGGTCGAGGGCGCCGGGCGCACGCGCGGATTGTAGCGCTGGCGCGCCGGCGCACGGGAATGGCGCATCCGCGAACACCGCCACATCTAGGGTCCGCCGCAACCAAGGAGCCTCCGATGATCCGCGCCGCCGCCCTCCCGTTCGCCCTCCTCCTCGCATGCGCCAGCCGCGCCGCCGCGCCCGCCGCGCCCGCCAGCGCGACCGCGTCACCATCCGCAGACGAGCTGCTGGCGAGCCTGCGTGCGGCGACCAGCGCGCCGCCGTCGAACTCCGCGTGCGCCACCGCGCCAACGCTGGGCGAGGCGGTCAGCCACGCGATCGAAGCGCGCGGCGACGCGGCGCCACCGGAGACCGGCTGCGAGGCCGCCGCCAGCGGATGGCACTGCACCACGACCATCCACGGACCGGGTGCGCCGACGCCCGACGGCGATGGCGGCCCCGCGCTCTGGCTCGAGTACCAGGTCGGCGCGGACCGCGCGATCGACTGGGCCAGCGTCACGTGCGGCGAGCAGGCCTGACCACCGCGCCGCGATCGACGACGTCTCGCCGTTCCCCTTACGTCCTGCCCGGCCCCCCGGCGGCGCCCGGCTACTGCGTGCGCAGGTTGTCGAGCCGGACCTCGACGCTGGTCTCGGCGCCCGCGCCGAGGCCGACGCCGGGCGCGGCGATGACGGTCAGCTGGATCGTGAGCCGACCCGCGGTCGCGAGCCCGGCGATCGGCACGGTCACATCGCGGGCCTGATCGGCGACCGTTCCGACTGGAAACGACTTCGACCACAGCGAGGTCGTGCCCTGCGCCGTGAACAGCATCTCGAGCGTCGCGACGCCCGCTCCCCCGGCGGCCTGCGGCACTGTCCCCACCGCCTCGTAGTCAAATCGCAGCTCGGTCACCGCCGACAGATCGACGTCGTCCTGCCGGATCCCCGCGGTCGAGCTCGACAGCTCGCTCTGCGCCGGTAGCGCCATGAAGTACTGGCCATCGGTCGGCACGAAGCCGGTGCCGCTGCGCTGGCTTGGGAACACCGGGATCCTCGGCAGGTTGACGCAGATCGGCTCCCAGCTCGCTGCCGTCGGCACGCCCTGAACGCCGCAGGCGACGCTGGCGCCGGCCTCCTCGAAGCTGGGGTTCTGCAGTCCCTCCGCTCCACAGCCAGCCGCCAGCACGGAGACCGCGCACCACCCGACCGATCCCATCGCCATGGCTCCAGCTATCCGCGATCGGGTCGCGAACGCAAGCATGGCGTTCTGACGCACCTCACACGCGGTCCTTGTGGGTTGCGCAGCCTGGCCGGATACTCGACGCATGAGGAGCACGAGGAGCGTGCGGGGCGTCGCCGTGGTCACGGTCGGGGTGTTGATGCTGGCCGCGGTCTCGCGACCGGCGCGCGCCGACTCGACGACGACCTGCGAGGTCGATTCCTGGGGCGACGTCGTGTGCACGACGACCTCGTCGTCGTCTCCGGCGTACGGCAACGTGGGCCGGTCCACCGTCGGCGGCGTCGCCGGGCTCACGATCCTCGCCGGCCTGGTCGCGTCGCTGTTCTACAGTCGCTCCGATTCGACCAACGTCGCCGCCGACCACGAACTCGCGCTCGGCATCATGGTCGGTGTCGAGCTGCTGCCCAACCCGCTGGTGATGTACCGCGACGGCGACGCGCCGGACCCCGCGCTGAAGGCGCAGTGGCAGCACAAGGTCACCGTGATCGCCGAAGCCTGGGGCGGGGTCGTGCGCGACGCGAGCGCCGCCCCCGCGCCGATCGGCGGAGGTCGAGTCACCTTTGGCCGCGGTCGGCTGGGCCTCGACGTCGGCGGCGAGACCGCGGCCACGCCGTCGCGCGACAGCCTCGTGTCCGCCCACCTGCTGCTGCGCGCGCCGCCGCGTAGCCGCGCCGTCATCGCGCTCGGCATCGGCGCCGCCCGCGTCGCGTTCGGCGGGCAGGTCCGCACCGGCGTCGACGTGACCGTGCCGCACACGTACATCATCACGCACGACGACACCACCGGCGCTGCAGACGTCGTCATCGTGAGCCGACCTGGCCTGTTCTTCGGCAACAAGGGCACCGACGTGCACTTCGATCTCGGCCTGATCGTGCCGGTGGCGTCGCGCGTCGCCGTCGAGGTCGGCGGCGGCGTGTTCTCGTTCGACCATCAGATCAGCGCGCGCGGCGCGCTCGGCCTCGCGATCGGGCTGTAGCGCGTCAGGGCGCGGCGTCGACCGCGACGTCGGCCGCGCCGAAGGTCACGCGGCCGTCGCCATCCGCATCGATCAGCACCGGGTTCGCGATCGCGAACGGCGTGACGCCGGGCCGGCCCTTCTCCTGCTGGTACGTGCCGGTCATCTCGACGGGGATCGTGCCCTCACCGCCCGCGTCGACGCCGATCCACGTGTCGGCCGCGCCGACCTCGAGCGGGACCGAGATCGTGGTCTCGCGCTGCGCCGTGATCGGGATCGTCCGCGCGATCGTCCCGCCGACCCGGATCCGCGCGGCGTCGACGCCGCACCACGCGGCGTGGGCGATCGTGACCTCGAGCGTGACCGCCCCGCCCTTCGCGGTCAGCGCCTGGCCCGGCCCGGCGCTCGCGCCGCCGGCGGTCGCCCGCACCGCGAGCCACGGGCACGTCGTCGCGACCGCGCGCCGCCCCCGGATCGCCCCGACGAAGCCCGTGACATCGAACGGCGCGAGCCGGCGATCGGCCATGAACACGTAGCTCCGCGCGAGCCCGTCGCGCACGCCGTTCAGGTGATGCGTGTCGCTGTTGCCGACCGCGGTCACGAGCGCGCCGTGCGCGATCAGCGTGTAGAAGTCGCGGACGCTGTCGTCGATGCGCCGATCGCCGGGCGCGTTGAACGAGGTGTGGCCGTTGAGCACCTCGACCGCGTCGAAGCCGAGCGGGAACGGCGGCGGCCACGCCGTCCCGTTCCAGCCCGTGCCGTCGTAGAGCGCGTAGAAGCGGAAGCGCGGGTGGTTGACCTGCACGATCGGTCGCCCCGGCGCGGCGCGCGCGGCGTCCATCATCTGCGCGACCGACCAGCTCTTGATGGCCTCGAACGACGGCGAGCCGCCGCGCTCCTGATCGCGCGCGACCCCGACCGGGTACATGCCCAGGTGGACGCGATCGTTCCCGAACTCGTTGCCGGCGATCGTCGCGATCGCACCGTCGAGGCCCGCCGCGTGGATCGCGCCCGCGCCGTCGTCGTTGACGTCGTGGTTGGTCAGCGCGACGACGTCGATGCCGGCGGCGGCCTCGGTGCGCAGACGGATCGCGTCCGGCAAGCCCGAGTCGTTCGACGTGGCCGCGTGGACGTGGAGGTCCGCGGCCACCGCGCCATCGGCGCGCCACGCGCGCACCAGCGGGATCGTCAGCTCGGTCCGGCCGGTCGCGGCGATCTCGATCTCCCCTTCCCAGCGCTCGTGCTCGAAACCGCGCCACGCCGACACCCGGTAGCGCCCCGGCGCGATCGCGCAGTCCTTCTTGCCGTCGCCGTCGAGCGGCAGCTCGCCGACGCCAGCGGTCACGACGATGCCATCCCACGTGCCGAGCGCCGTGCCGGCCTTGCAGAGCCCGGCGATCTGCCGCTTGCCGTCGTTGTAGTCGCGGGTCCCGAGGTGCACCGGCTCGGTGCCGCGCCAGAGCAGCACGCGCCCCGACAGCGGCGGGCCGTTCACCCCATCGGTGATCCGCACGACGAGCGCCCCGGACGTGGTCGGCGTCGACGAGCGGCACGCGGCCAGCGCGACCGCGAGCACCGCGCCAGCGAGTTGAGCGGAGCGACGCACGGCGATCTCAGCGAGGCGCAGCCAGGATCACGCGCGCTCAGCGACCGCCACGGGCCGCCGCTTCCTTGGCTTTTTCCTCGTAGTACCGGTCGAGCACGGTCTTCAGGTACTGCCGCGTGTACTTGTACGGGGGGACGGTGTTGCCGTACTTCGCGATCGAGCCCGGGCCCGCGTGGTACCCGGCGATCGTCAGCACGATGTCGCCGTCGTACTTGTTCGCGAGCACGCGCAGGAGCCGGGTGCCGCCGAGGATGTTCTCGCGCGGATCCCACACGTCCTTCACGCCCATCTCGACGATGACCTCGGGCATGAGCTGCATCAGCCCCTTGGCGTCCATCGACGACACGACCCGCGGGTCGTAGTCGCTCTCGCTGTGGATCACCGCGCGGATCAGCGCCTGCGGGATCCGGTACAGGTCGCTGGCCTCCTCGATGTACGCGTCGTAGCGGTGGAAGCGCTCGGGCGAATTGTCGCGCGAGGGCACCTTGTCGCAGCGCGGGCAGCCACCGCGCTCGGCCGCCGCCTTCGAGCCGTTCGACGGCGCCTCGTCGATGACCTTCTTCCACTTCCCGGCACCACCGCCGCGCGGCTTGATGTTGGTGAAGTGCACGACGCCCTCGTCGTCGGTCCACGAGTAGATGTCGGCACGGACCGGGCGCGCGATCGCCAGGGCGAGGAGCAAGCAGGACAGGGGGACGACACGCACGCAGCGAAATCGTAACAGGTGGGGTCCCCGACGGCAAAAACCCGCTACATTGCGGCGCATGGCGTCGGCCTCCGAGACCCTCGAGACGGACTACCTCGTCCTCGGCACCGGCATCGCCGGGCTCAACTTCGCGCTCCTGGCCGCCGAGCACGGCAAGGTCACGATCGTCACCAAGAAGGGCATCTCGGACACGAACACGAACTGGGCCCAGGGCGGCGTCGCCGCGGTGCTCGGCTCGGACGACTCGGTCGAGCAGCACATCGAGGACACGCTCACGGTCGGCGACGGTCTCTGCGATCGCGACATCGTCGAGCTGTGCGTCGCGGGCGGCCCGGCCGCGGTCGCGCGCTTCCTCGAGTTCGGCGTGCGCCTCGACCGCGGCGACGACGGCGGCCTCGACCTGACCCGCGAGGGCGGCCACAGCCGCCGCCGCGTCGTCCACTACGCCGACGTCACCGGCCGCGAGATCCAGCGCGCCTTCAGCGAGGCGGTCCGCCGCCACCCCAGCATCACGATCATCGAGGACCACATCGCCGTCGACCTCCTGTCGATGGCCAAGTACGGCGGCGAGCCGGCGTGCTTCGGGGCGTACATCCTCGATCAGCGCACCGGCACGGTCCGCGCGATCGCCGCGCGCGCGACGATCCTGGCCACCGGCGGCGCCGGCAAGGTCTACGTCTACACCTCGAACCCCGACGTCGCGACCGGCGACGGCATCGCGATGGCGTACCGCATCGGCGCGGCCGTCTCGGATCTCGAGTTCGTGCAGTTCCACCCCACGGTGCTCTACCACCCGCACGCCAAGAGCTTCCTCATCACCGAGGCCATGCGCGGCGAGGGCGGGATCCTGCGGACGCCCGACGGCAAGGCGTTCATGGAGAAGTACCACCCGAAGAAAGAGCTCGGCCCGCGCGATGTCGTGGCGCGCGCGATCGATCACGAGATCAAGGCGACCGGCGCGGACAACGTGCTGCTCGACATGACCCACCTCGACGGCGAGTTCGTGACCAACCGGTTCCCGAACATCGCCGAGCGCTGCGCCGAGCTCGGCATCGACATCACCCGCCAGCCGATCCCGGTCGTGCCCGCGGCCCACTACATGTGCGGCGGCGTGAAGGTCGACGCCGACGGCCAGACGACGATCAAGAACCTCTACGCGATCGGCGAGACCGCGCGCACCGGCCTGCACGGCGCCTGTCGCCTGGCCTCGAACTCGCTCCTCGAGGGCATGGTGTTCTCGGCGCGCGCCGCCGAGCACGCCCGCAACGCCCCGCGCGTCCGCCCGTCGCAGATCGCGCCGTGGAGCTCGGGCAACGCGACCGACTCCAACGACGCGATCGTCGTCGCGCTGAACTGGGAAGAGGTCCGCCGGTTCATGTGGTCGTACGTCGGCATCGTGCGCTCCGACAAGCGCATCGAGCGCGCGCGCCGCCGCATCGGCGTGCTGCGCGAGGAGATCAACGAGTACTACTGGGACTTCAAGATCACCGGCGATCTGATCGAGCTGCGCAACCTCGCGCTGGTCGCGCACCTGATCATCGAGAGCGCCCGGCGCCGCAAGGAATCGCGCGGCCTGCACTACACGCTCGACTACCCGAACAAGCTGCCCGAGGCGACGCCGTCGGAGATCCAGCTGACCAACGGCCCGCACGCCTGAGGCTCGGCGGATCCGCGGTCCGTCGAGATACTCGACGCTCACGCTAGAATCTTCGTACTTTCCGACATGTCAGGCGCGCGCCACCTTGGTCTCACACCCAAGGAGGCCACCGTGCAGATCGACATCCACACCCGCCACCTCGATGACACCGACGAGCTCCGCCGCGATGCGCGTGCCCGGCTGATCACCACGTTCGCGCGCTTCGCCGCCCGCATCCGGCGCGTGCGGGTCGTGATCGAGGACGTCAACGGCCCGCGCGGCGGCGTCGACAAGCGCTGCCGGATCGAGGTCGACGGCCTCGCGCACGGCCCGCAGGTCTTCGTCGCCGATGCCGACCATCCGTTCGCCGCGCTCGGCCGCGCGGTCGAGCGCGCCCGCCGCTGGGTCGCGCGCGCCGCGGTTCACCCGCGCCGCCCGGCGCGGGGTGCGATGGCCTGATCGCCGGCGCCTACGCGAACAGCCGAGTACGCGCGGTCTCGCGGATCGCCGCGACCGCCTGGTTCTTGATCCGGCGCTCGGCGGTGATCGCGTAGAACCGCTCGCGCACGTCGTCGGTCGAGCCGAGCAGCACGACCTCGTACTGCCCGCGGATCTGCGGCGCCAGCGCCGTCGGCGCGGCGAAGACGCCCCACCCCGCCTCGCCGATCGTCTTGAGCAGCGCGCTGTCCTCGACCTCGGCGACGACCTTCGGGTGCACGTCGTTGCGCGCGAACCACTCCTCGAGCGCCCGGCGCAGCGGCGACTCCCAGGTCGGCAGCACCATCGGCGCGCCATCGAGGTTCTTCGGGAAGCCGCGCCGCGCGACGTCGAGCGAGCTCGCCGCGAAGAAGCTGGTGCCGCACTCACCGAGGAGGTGGCTGTACGCCTTCACGCCCGACCCGACCGGCAGCGGCGCGTCCGACACGACGACGTCGACGGTGTGCGCCGCCAGATCGGCGAGCAGGCGCTCCGGCCGATCCTCGCGCAGGATCAGGTGCACCGCCGCACCGCCGCGCCGGAGCGGCTCGAGCAGCATCCGCGTGAGCAGCTTCGGCACCGCGTCGGCGACGCCGATCGACAACCGCTCCGGCTGCCCGGTCGGCCGCCCACGCACCGTGTCCACGAGCTCGCGCCCGAGCGAGAAGATCTCCTCGGCGTAGCGCTGCACCACGTGCCCGACCTCGGTCAACACGAGCCGCCGCCCCTGCCGGACGAACAGCCGCTCGCCCAGGACGTCCTCGAGCTGCTTGATCTGGGTCGAGATCGTCGGGTGGGTCAGGTGCAGCTTGGTCGCTGCCTGGGCGATCGTGCCCTCGCGCGCCACCATCCAGAAGTAGAGGAGGTGGTGGTAGTTCAACCACTCGAGCGGCTGGGTCATGGTCGAAAAAACCTACGCCACGAGGCGAATGCTGCAAGGCCCCCCACCGTGCGCTTTCACACCGGCCACCGTGAATCCGCGTTGACGATCGGCCGCCCGCGACCGGCGCTCGGCGTCCCAACCACGCGAACTTGCTCGAGCCATCCCCGCGCGTTCGCCGGCGCCTGACCAGCCGTGCGCGCCGCGAGAGCTGGCATCCGCCTCGCAATAGCGTCGGTCCGTACTCCTCGCTGCACTTCGACGGACGGCCACGTAGCGAGGAGGGCCGCCGGGGCATCGTGCCCCGGCGGTCAGCTTTTTTCGGCGACGCCCCACGCGCCTCGCCATGCGAGGGCGTCGCCGAGATCGAGTTGTCAAAGAACAGCGCCAGCGAGCTCGCGCGCCGCCGCCAGCAGCGCGCCCACGGCGCGAGCGCTACCGCGACGCGTGTGCGATCGCCGCCCTCCTTCGTCGGCGCACGACGCGCCGGAGCACCAGCTGCGATCCGGATCGCTGCGCGCGGCGCGGTCGCGGGTCATCGATCCGCGATGCCTTGACGATGACGCGACACCACGGCGCACTCACACCGAGCTCCTGGGACATCGAGTTCCATCCTCCGCCGGGTTCGCCAGGCGTTGCCCGGCGCATCAGCAACTCGCGTGCCGCGCGGGCCACCTGACGACATCCGCAGCCTTACGCGCGTCTCTGTCCGCCGGCCGGACAAAAACCGCCCGCCCGCCGGACACCTGTCCCGCGACCGGACGCGCGTGACCGCCGGCCGGACGCCGTCGCTGATACGATCGGCGCATGGCCATCGTTCGACGGCTCCTCGCGTCCGGGCCCATCCCACGCCTCGCCATCGCTGCCCGCCCCGCCCTGCTCGCGTCACTGCCGCTGCTCGTGGCCTGCACCACCGGCGCACCGGCCGCGCCGCCGCGGCTCGTCCCCGCCGCACCCGCAGCCGCACCCACGACCGCCGCCCCGCCCGCGCTGCGCGTCGTCGCCTGCGCGGCGACCCAGCAGCCGATCACCCGCACGTTCTCGACCTACGCCGCGACCGCCGACGCGTCGGTCGAGACCGACGCCAGCGGGTGGGGCTCGATCCAGACCGGTGGCGTCGGGACGTTCGGAGGCCCACCGCCCACGCTCCAGCTCCGCGCGCCGGTCGTCGTCGGCGCGCTCGATGCCGCGATCGTCCGGCGCTATCTCCGGCGCCAGATGCTGCCGCTGGTCGACTGCTACGACCAGCGCCTCACCGTCGTACCGGCGCTCGCGGGCACGGTCGCGCTGCACTTCACGATCACCGCGCGCGGCGCGGTCGCCGATGCCACCGCCACCGGCGTCGACGGCGAGCTCGGTCGCTGCGTCGTCGCGGTCGTGGGTCGCATCGAGTTCCCGAGGCCCCGGCAGGGCACCGTCGACGTGACCTACCAGCTCGCGTATCGCAACCCCGCGCCGGTCGACGATCGCGAGCCGTGGGCGCCGTTCGACTCGCCGCAGTTCGAGCCGCTCGTGCCCAGCGACGCGGCCATCGCCGCGACCGAGGCCACCGTCACGGCGCGGTTGCCGGCGCTCGCCGCGTGCTTCGCGAGCCCCAGCGCCCCGACCGGCGCGCTGCGCGCGATGCTCGAGTTCGGCGACGACGGCGTGCTGGTCGCGCCGCGCGTCGGCGGGCTCGGCGACGCCGCGATCGAGGGCTGCCTCGCCGCCGCGCTCGACGGCGCGACCGTCGCCGATCCGGGCGCGGGCGGCGCGGTCGCCTGCGACCTCGCGCGCGGCGAGCCGCAGCCGTGGCGGATCACGCCCGATCCGCGCTACGCGCTGATCGAGGTCGGCCGCGATGTCCGGTATGCGGACAAGGCCATCGACCTCGCGGCCGATCGCTTCGACGTCCCGCCCGATCGCACCGTGCTGCTCGTTGCCGACGCGACGACGCCCGCCGCGCAGGTCGGCGCCGCGCTCGCGTGGACCGGGTCCCGGCGCACCGTGCTGCTCGCGGTGCGCGTCGGCGCCGGCGCGCCGACCTACGTCGCCGGGTTCGCGATGTCGCAGCCCGGCACGATCGCGCGCCACAGCGAGGCGCCGCGCGCCGCGCTCGGCCTCCGCGCCGGCAAGGTGTCGGCGTGCGTCGCTGGCGCGGCGCTGGGCGAGGCGGCGATCGACGATCGCGCGGCGATCGATCGCCTGCTCGCCACGGTCGCGACCCGCTGCGCCGCCGCGCGCTGCGAGCCGCTGGTCGAGATCGTCGCGACGCCCGACACCCCGGCCGGCGCGATCGCGGCCGCCAGCGCCGCCGCCGATCGCATCGCCATGCGCGCGCTGGTCGCCGATCCGCTCCCGACCTGGCGCTGCGCGCCGTGAGCCGTCACTCGCACGGCGCGAGCGCGCCCGAGTCGCGCACGCGGTAGGCGTACGCGCGGTCGCGGCGCTCGACGCGCTTCATCAGGATACTCGCGACGTCGCATCGCCCGGTGAGCGCGGCCGCCTGCCCGAGAGCCGCGAGGTGAGTCAGCGCCGGGTCGCTCGCGTGCGCCACGACCGGTTCGCGCGGCGGGAGCGCGGCGATCGCGGCCGCGTCGACCTCGGGCGAAGGCTCGAGGTCGGCGCTCGTTGCCACCGCGACCACGCCGATCAATGCCCCCACCGCCGCGAGGCCCAGGCCAACCATCGCGGTCCCGGTCCCGTCGTAGCCGCACGAATTGTCGCCGCCACCGCAGTCGCTCGACGAGCTCGACTCGGTCGCCGCCGTGAGGAGCATGAGCCCGCCGATCCCCACCATCGTGTCGCCGGTCGCGCCCATGAGCCGGTGCCGGGTCGCGAGCAGCGAGCAGCCGGTCGCCTGGATCGCGATCGCGGCCATGAGCGCGCTCGCCAGCGCGCGGCGCACGCGGCCGCTGGAGATCATGGATCGGCAGGTGGTCATGGACATGCAGACCCGCCGGCGCCGGCGATGTGACCCGCCATCGTTCGAATCACACCGTCGAGAACCGGACACCGCGGACCGCTGGGCATCGGCCGCCCGCCGCCGCCCGACCGACGCCGCCACGCGGGACGAGCAGCCGCGCGCGCCATCGGCTATCGTCAAGGCTCGATGCGCCGCACCGCCGCCTTCCTCCTCGCGCTCGTCACCACCGCCGGCTGCGGCCCGACGCTGACCTCGAAGCCCGCCGCCGACGGCGTGCGCGAGCTGGTCGCCGCGCTCAAGCGCGACGATCCGAAGGCAGCGTACGCGCTCCTGTCGTCGGAGACCCGCCGCCAGGTCAGCTACGACCAGTTCGCGAACGAGTGGAAGCAGCAGGCAGCCGAGCGCGCCTGGCAGATCCACGCGCTCGAGGACAGCCTGCGCGGCGATCCGGACGTCGGCGAGCGCGCGCAGGTCAGCTACCGCGACGGGCGCACGATCGATCTCGATCGCGACGGCGCCGCCTGGCGCCTCGACGCGGCGCTCCTCGGTCGGACCCGCGCCGCTCGCCCGCGCGACGCGATCCGCGCGCTCGCGACCGCGCTGCACCGCAAGGATCTCGACGCCGCGCTCACGCTGCTCACCCAGCGCCGGCGCGACGGCATCGCGAAGCAGATCGCCGGCTTCGTCGCCGGCATCGACAAGCGCATCGACGGCAAGATCGAGGAGCTCGGCACCGACCGCGCCGAGCTGCGCTGGGACGAGAACGGCATCCGCTTCCGGATCGTGCTGCGCAAGGAAGACGGCGAGTGGCGGATCGACGACATCCACATCCGCCCGACGCCGACCGAGGAGGATCCGCCGGCCGAGGGCCAGGGCGAGTCCGGCTTCGACTGATCGGGGCCGCGCGCGATAGATCGTCCGGCACGCCGGCACGTTCACGCTCGGATGGGCCCGGCCTTCGTCCCGCTGCGCGCGTCGTCATCAGGTCTCGCGCTGCTCACCGCGGTCGCGATCGGCGGCGCCCTCGTCGGGCTTCGGTCCGCAACACCGCCGCCGCCCGCGCCCAGGCCAGCGTCGCCGGCCGCGGTTCCGGCGGCGCGCGCCCCCGGCGTCGTCGCCCAGCCCACGCCTGACCTCGAGGAGCCGCGCACCCTGCGGTGCAACGATCCGGTGCCGCCGCGCGCCTTCGAGGCGGTGCTCGTCGACCGCGGTCCGCAGATGCCCGACTGCGGCACCTTCGCGATCACCACGACGATGCGCTTTCGCCTGACGAAGACGCCCTCGGGCCCGCGCACGATCGCGGTGCGCGTGGCGTGCGCCGAGCTGTTCCACCCCGCGCTCGTGGTGGGCCACCGCTACCGCATCCACCTCTCGCCGAGCGACGAGCTCCTCGACGCCGAGCGGCGTTAGCGCAGCTCGCTGCGCCCGAGATCGCCGATCAGCTTGCGCATGAACGTCTCGATGTTCCGGCGCAGCGCCGGGTCGTCGCAGACCGGCAGTGACTTGCGCCAGGTCTCGACCGCGCGCGCGAGGTGGCCCTGCTTGTAGTAGAGGTACGCGAGCCGGGTCAGCGCCGGGAAGTACTCGGGCTCGAGGTCGATGACGTTCTCGTACTCGTCGATCGCCTCGGTCACCATCGCCTTGCGCTGCAGCAGGTTGGCGAGCACGAAGCGGTGCTTCGCGCTGGCCGGATCGGCGGCGATGCCCTCGCGCAGGAGGTTGATCGCGCCGTCGACATCGCCGGCCTGGTACCGCGCGATCGCGCGCGCGAGCCCGGCGTCGGAGTCGCGCGGCCGCGCCCCGTGCTTGGCGGCCAGCTCGCGCACCACCCGGTGCACGCGCCGCATGTCGAGCGGCTTCTCGAGATAGGCGTCGGCGCCGTAGCGCGCGAGCACGTCGGGGGTGACCCGGCCCGAGTCGATCACCGCGGACATCAGCACCACCGGCACGCCGCCGAGCCGGCGGCTGCGCTTGATCGCGCGGCACAGCCGGAAGCCGTCGATCTCCGGCAAGAGGATGTCGGCGATGACCAGATCGACGCCGCCGTGCTGCAGCGCGGTCACGGCCTCGCCGCCCGATGCCGCGGTCGACGTGACGTAGCCGAGCGGCTGCAGCTCCTTGACCAGCAGGTGGCGGGTCGCGAAGTCGTCGTCGACGATCAGGATGCGCGTCGGGCCGTCGCTGGCGGCGACCGGCGCGACGTCGAGCTCGCCGGCGATCTCGATCGTGCCGTCGTCGGCGCCGATGTCGTGGGTGTCATCGACGCTGCTCATGCCCGGCGACGAGCCGGTGGCCGAGCCCCACGAGCGCGCGCCGCCGGTCCAGCCGTCGACGCCCGAGACGCTGTCCTCGAGGGCCGCGGTCCGATCGGTCGGCGCCTGCGAGCGCTCCTCGTCGTCCTCGAGGTCCGGCAGATCCGCGGACACGACCTCCTTGGTGACGTCCTCGAGCAGCGCGCGGTGCGCCCGCGCCAGATCATCGACGCGGCCATCGGTGGCCGCGTCGGGCCACGCGACCGCGAGCCGGCCCTCGACCTGCGACGGATCGACGACGGCCTCGGGGCCGACCCAGTACGAATCGCCGCGCTCGCGCGCCAGGAAGCAGGTGCGGATCGCGCGCGCCAGCGTGACCTCGAGCGCGATGTGCAGCTCGACGCGCTTGCCGCGGATGCGCTCCATCTCGCGGCACACGCCGCGCACGTCGTCGGGCGACGCGACCGCGACCACGACGCGCTCGGCGTCCTCGTAGACCGGCAGCATCAGCGCGCGCCGCGCGAGCTCGCGCGACAGCCCGCCCAGCACCGCGAGCTTGACGACGCACTCGTCGAGGATCACCGCCGGCATGCCCGCGTGGGTCGCGAGCACGGCGGCGAGCGGTCGCTCGGTGGCGTAGCCGAGCAGGTAGCACTGCGACGCGATCGGCATCCGGTGGGCCTGTCGAGCGAGCGCGTCATCGAGCGCGTCACCGAAAAGCACACCTCGCTCGACCAGGAGCTTGCCGAGCGGACCGCGATCCACGTTTTCACGGTAACAGACCCGCGGCTCAGAGGAACCCTGTCACGCGGCTGAAACTCTCGCGATCACGGCCTACATGTGTGGGGATTCATAGCGAAAACCGACGTATTTCTGCTGGGGGTGGCTAGTCAAAACGCCCCACGCCGGACAGGGGTCATTACTGACCCGCCCGAGGTCCGTATCCGTCTAGTATGGCTGCACTATTCCGCCCTGGCACACCGGTTTGCGCAGCATCAACTGTGACAAGATGGCGCAATCCGGGAGTGGTTTTCACTTTCGTCATCGAATCTAAAACATTGTTTTTGAAAGGGAAAACAGCCATCCTCTCGCGTCTGGCACCCTGCTTGCTTGGCACCCTTCCGAACTTCGATCCAGGATTCCCGCACCCATGAGTGATTTCAAGATCGGCGACAAGGCCGTGTACCCCGCCCGTGGGGTTGCCGAGGTCATCGGGGTGGAGACCAAGGAGATCAACGGCGTCTCGGTGTCCTTCTATGTCCTGAAGGTCATCGGCTCCGAGATGCAGATCCTCGTCCCGAAGGAGAAGGCCACGCAGGTCGGGCTACGGCCGATCGCCTCGCCGTCCGAGATCGATGATGTGTTCGAGATCCTGCGCGAGCAGGACGTGCACATCGACAAGCAGACGTGGAACCGGCGCTACCGCGGCTTCATGGAGAAGATCAAGACCGGCTCGCTGTTCGACGTCGCCGAGGTCTATCGCGACCTCTACCGGCTCAAGAGCACCAAGGTGCTGTCGTTCGGCGAGCGCCGCATGCTCGACACCGTCCGCACGCTGATCGTGAAGGAGCTCGCGGTCGCGCGGCGCTGGACCGAGGAGCGCGTCGAGAAGGAGCTCGAGAAGGCCTTCGCGGCCTGATCTCGGCTCGCCGCGCGCTCACGACCGCGCGCTCACGACAGATCGAGCGGGAACCGCGTGTCGCGCCAGATCGTGCGCGTGAGCCGCGCGACCCGCGCGCGGAGCTCGGCCTGGTGCTCGGCGATGACCTCGCGGCTGTCGCCCTGCGATCGCCGCTCGTCGAGGTGACCGGCCTCGTAGCTGGCCGCGACCTCGGGCCACGACCGGAACACCGACCGCACCTCGGTCGCGACGCCGAGCGCCCGGTACCACGACTCGTCCTCGCCGAGCAGCCCCGCGCCATATCCCGCGCGCGCCAGCAGCGCGCCGCGGAACAGGTCGAAGCCCGGGTTCTTCCGGCGCATGACCATGAACTGCAGGATGCGCTCGCGCACCGCGACCGTCGACGTGAGCCCGTAGGACTCGCAGACGACGCGCGAGGCGTGGAACGGCAGGTACGCGGGGTCGACCGAGTACGACAGCGCGAGCAGCCCGAACACGAACCGGCGATCCGGATCGCGGTGGTCGATGGCCATGCGGGCCTTGCCGGCGCGGACCTCGGGCGACTCGGCGCGGCGAAACAGCGAGCGAAACGAGGCGAGCATGCGAACGATTGTGCGAACGCGCCCGGGCTCCCTCAACGAACCGATCCGGCACGACCCGGGAACGATCACACCGGGCTGGCAGTCGTGCGAGGTCGATCGCGATCGACGGCATGCGCGATTCGATCGCGCGACGCGCGGGGACCGCGGCATCGCCTCCCGCCGCCGTTGCGAGTCGAGATCGCGCCGTGCTAGCGTCCGCCGGGGCAGCAGGATGCAAGTTCACGTCGCGCGCGCAGAGATCGTCACGCTACCCGTTGACGCCATCGTCAACCCGGCAAATTCGCTCGGGATCATGGGCGGCGGCCTACCCGGGATGATCCGCCAGCATGGCGGCATCGCCATCCAGCAAGCGGCCATGGCCGCAGCGCCGATCGCGGTCGGCGCCGCCATCATCACCACCGCCGGCCAGCTCCCCTGCAAGCACATCATCCACGTGCCGACCATGGAAGAGCCGGGCGTGAAGATCGGCGCCGAGAACGTCCGCCGCGCCGCCCGCGCCGCGCTCATCGCCGCCGACATCAACCAGTTCAAGGTGATCGCGTTCCCGGGCATGGGTACCGATCTGGCTGACGTCCCGATGGACGAGGCCGCGCGCGCCATCGTCGAAGAGATCCGCGCCCATCGCCGGCCGAACCCGGAGACGGTCTATCTGGTCGACTCGCGCCTCGAGATGATCGAGGCGTTCGAAGAAGCGCTGCGGAACGCGCAACAGAACATCTGATCCCGGGCTGACCGGAGCCGGTTCAGGCCGCTCCGAGGCGCGATCTCCGACGGTGGGCGGATCGCCGAGCGATCGCTTTCGGGCGCCTGATTTCGGGCGTGCCGTGCGGTTGACCTCGCTTGCGGATCGATGCTCTATACTCGCCTCGCCTTGCAGCTCCAAGCCTTTACCCCAGCCGGTCTGGCAATCGCGCTAGCCCTCGGATTCTGCGGGCTTTTCACCCTGCTTGCGGTGGCCGTCGGCCCCAAGTCGGTGAACCCGGAGAAGCTCAAGCCGTTCGAGTGTGGATCCGAGCCGATCGGATCACCGCGCGGTCGCTACTCCGTGAAGTTCTACCAGGTCGCGATCCTCTTCCTGGTCTTCGACATCGAAGCAGCCTTCATGTACCCGTGGGCGCTCCTCTTCACGAAGCTGTCGACGACACCGGCCGCTGGCCCCGGTCTCCCGACCGGTGTCGGCATCTTCGGCTTCGTCGAGATGCTCCTGTTCGTCATCGTCCTGGTCGTAGCGCTCACCTACGTCTGGCGAAAGAAGGCAATCGGATGGGAGTAGAGCTGACCAGCACCCGCATCGCCGACGCGGCGGCGTGGGCCAAGCACGTCCGGGAGAAGCAGAACATCGTCGACGGCGCGACCAACTGGGGCCGCAAGTTCTCGCTGTTCACCTACCCGTTCGTCACCGCGTGCTGCGGCATGGAGTTCATGTCCGTCGCCGCTCCGAAGTACGACCTCGCGCGCTTCGGCGCCGAGTTCCCGCGCTTCTCGCCGCGCCAGTCGGACCTGCTCATGATCGTCGGCACGATCACCGAGAAGCAGGGCCCGGCGCTGCGCCGCGTCTGGGAGCAGATGGCCGAGCCCAAGTGGGTCATCGCGTTCGGCGTCTGCGCGTCGACCGGCGGCTTCTACCAGAACTACAGCGCGATGCCCGGCGCCGATCAGGTCATCCCGGTGGATGTCTACATCCCGGGCTGTCCGCCGCGGCCCGAGCAGGTGCTCGACGCGCTGCTGCTGCTGCAGGATCGCATCCAGCAGGGCACCGGCCACAGCCAGCTTCGGCTGGCGCGCGAAAAGGCGCTGGCTGACGCCGCGCTCACCGGCCACGAGTAGCCCGCAGCCGCGGCACCGAGCCCAACGAGGATCGAGGAGCACGATGGCGAAGAAAGTTCTCGACGCGCTGGTCGCCAAGCACGGCGCCGCGATCGTCAAGACCGAGCAGATCCACGGCGACGAGGTCGCCTGGGTGAAGCGCGAGGCGCTGGTCGCGGTCGCGACCTGGCTGCGCGACGATGCCGCGATGGCGTTCGACTATCCGGTGTTCGTCACCGCGATCGATCGCCTCGACTGGAAGCCGCTCAACCGGCCGCCCAGCGAGGCGTGGACCGAGGGCCAGCCGCGCTTCGAGGTGTGCGTGCAGCTCCGCTCGTCGAAGCACAAGCACCGCATCCGCCTGAAGGTCGCGCTCGCCGAGAACGACGCGAAGCTCCCGAGCCTCACGCCGCTCTGGGCCGGCTTCAACTGGCAGGAGCGCGAGACCTTCGACATGTACGGCATCAAGTTCGAAGGCCACCCGGACCTGCGCCGCATCTACATGTACGAGGAGTTCGTCGGGCACCCGCTGCGCAAGGACTACCCGAAGGACAAGCGCCAGCCGCTCGTCCGGCGCCCGGACCTGGCCTAAGGATTCGACGAGGACCCATGCCTGATCTCAAGACCCTCGTCCTCGGGCGCAAGGACGCGCAGGACCTCGACACCGAGACCGAGCTGCCGCACGAGCTCATGACCGTGAACATGGGCCCGTCGCACCCGGCCATGCACGGCACGGTGCGCATCGTGCTCACCGTCGACGGCGAGAAGGTCGTCAAGGGCGACGTCCAGCCGGGCTATCTGCACCGCTGCTTCGAGAAGGAATCGGAGTACGCGACGTACACGCAGATCTTCCCGTACACGGATCGGCTCAACTACGTCTCGCCGATGATCAACAACGTCGGCTACGCGATGGCCGTCGAGAAGCTGCTCGGCCTGACCGGCAAGCTGCCGCGCCGCGCGGAGTACATCCGCGTGATCGTCAGCGAGGTCTCGCGCGTCACCGACCACCTCACGTGCGTCGGCGCGTCGGCGATGGAGCTGGGCGCGTTCGGCCCGTTCCTGTTCTTCCTCAAGGCCCGCGAGTGGCTCTACGGCCTGCTCGAGAAGGTCTCGGGCGCGCGGCTCACGCACTCGTACGTGCGCGTCGGCGGCGTGAACAAGGACCTCCCCGACGGCTGGACCGGCGAGCTCGCGCTGACGCTCGAGCAGATCGACGGCGTCATCGTCGAGGTCGAGGGCCTGCTCAACGGCAACCGGATCTTCCGCGATCGCATGGCGGGCATCGGCAAGATGACCCGCGAGGACGCGATCCGCTGGGGCCAGACCGGCCCGATCGCGCGCGCCTGCGGCGTCGACTACGACGTCCGCCGCGATCACCCGTACTCGGTCTACCCGGAGTTCGAGTTCGACGTCCCGGTCGGCACGACCGGTGACTGCTTCGACCGGTACCTGGTGCGCGTCGAGGAGATCAAGCAGTCGATCCGGATCCTCCGCCAGGCGATCGCCAAGATCCCCGACGGCCCGATCATGGTCGACGATCCGCGCGTCGCGTTGCCGCCCAAGCACGAGGCGTACAACACGATCGAGGCGATGATCCGCCACTTCAAGCACATCGTCGACGGCATCAAGGTGCCGGCCGGCGAGGGCTACTCGTTCGTCGAGGGCGGCAACGGAGAGCTCGGCTTCTTCGTGGTCGCCGACGGCACCGGTCGCCCCTACAAGTGCTACTGCCGGAGCCCGAGCTTCGTGCATCTGTCGACGAGCGAGACCCTGATCACCGGCCACTTCATCGCCGACGTCGTGCCCATCTTCGGCATGATCAACATGATCGGTGGGGAGTGCGACAAGTGAAGCCCGCGAGCAAGCCATGAGCGAGACCCCGACGCCCGCGCCTCCGCCCGACACCGTCAACCTGACCATCGATGGTCAGGCCGTGACCGTCAAGAAGGGCACCAACGTGCTCGAGGCCGCGCGCACGCTCGGCAACGACATCAGCGCGTTCTGCTACCACCCCGGTCTCTCGATCGCGGCGTGTTGTCGGCAGTGCCTGGTGGCGATCGAGAAGAACCCCAAGCTCCAGCCGTCGTGCCAGACGACCGTCGGCGAGGGCATGGTCGTGCACACCAAGGACAAGGCCTCGACGCTGGCGCGCAAGCAGCTGCTCGAGTTCACCCTGGTGAACCACCCGATCGACTGCCCGATCTGCGACAAGGCCGGCGAGTGCACGCTGCAGAAGCTGTACTTCGACCACGACAACGCCGCGTCGCGCGTCGACACGCCCAAGGTCCACAAGGAGAAGGTCGTCGACCTCGGACCGACGGTGGTCCTCGATCAGGAGCGCTGCATCCTCTGCACCCGCTGCATCCGCGTGTGCGACGAGGTCGCGCACTCGCACCAGCTCGACATGTCGCACCGCGGTGATCACGAGGTCCTCGGCTGCGCGCCCGGCGCCCAGCTCGACAACCCGTACTCGCTGAACGTCGTCGACGTCTGCCCGGTGGGCGCGCTCACGGCCAAGGACTTCCGCTTCACGATGCGGGCCTGGGAGCTGGAGATGACGCCGTCGGTCTGCAACGGCTGCGCGACCGGCTGCAACATCGAGATCCATCACAAGAACGAGCGCGCGTGGCGGCTCGTGCCGCGCGCCAACGCCGAGGTCAACAAGTACTGGATGTGCGACGACGGTCGCTTCACGTACCACGACCTCCGCACCGAGCGGCTCGCGGTCCCGACGGTGAACGGCCTGCCCGCGACCTGGGATCGCGCGATCAAGGCGGCCGGCGACAAGCTGACCGCGCTGCGCAAGGATCCGCAGTCGATCGCGATCGTGCTGTCGGCGACGATGAACAACGAGGACAACTTCGCGCTCGCGAAGCTGGCGCAGGCGTGGAAGGCGGTCGTCTACGTCGCCGGTCGCGCGCCGCAGCCGAACCGCGCCGACGACATCCTGCGCGACGCCGACGTCAACGCGAACACCGCGGGCGTCACCGCGATCGCCGCGGGCCTCGGCCTGGCGGTGCGGCCGCTCAGCGAGCTCGAGACCGCGCTCGGCACCGGCGCGGTCCGCGGCCTGGTCGTGCTCGGCGACGAGCTGACGCTGTCGGCGACCGCCACCGGCCGCCTCGATCAGCTCGACGCGCTGGTCGTGATCGCCGCGCACGAGCGCGGCCCCGCGAAGGTCGCGACCGTCGGCCTGCCGGCCTCGGCGTGGGCCGAGAGCGCGGCGACGATCACCAACCGCCAGGGCAAGGTGCAGCGCATGCACCCGGCCTTCCCGCCGCCCGGCCAGGGCGCGCCCGCCTGGGAGGCGGTCGTCAAGCTCGCCGCCGCGTGCGGCGTCAAGCTGGCGTGGACCGCGCCGCGCGAGGTCTTCAAGGACATGGTCGCGGCGGTGCCGGCGTGGAACGGGACCACGTGGGCGCGCGACGCGCGTCCGCTCGCGCTCCGCTTCGCCGGGAGCCGGGGGTAACCAATGGACTGGCTCAACTGGCACAACGTCTCGCTGGTCCTCGACAACCCGGCGACCAAGTGGGTGCTCCTGGCCTTCGGCCTGGTCATGCCGCTGGCCTCGATCCTCACGTGGATGGAGCGCCGGCAGAGCGCGATGATGCAGGACCGCCTCGGTCCCAATCGCGCGAACATCGGGCCGATCAAGCTCAAGGGCATCCTCCACTTCATCGCCGACGCGGTGAAGATGATCTTCAAGGAGGACTTCATCCCGGGCAGCGTGCACCGCGGCCTGTTCGCGCTCGCGCCGGTGCTCGCGCTCGCGCCGGTGCTGATCGCGTTCGCGATCATCCCGTTCGGCCCGACGGTCTACCCGCACGAGCTCGGCAACGTGCTGCACTCGGTGCCGCTCGCGGGCGAGGCGCCGAACCTCACCGACTCGATCCGCCTGCAGATCTTCCAGGTCGACTTCGGCCTGATCTTCTACTTCGCGGTGCTCACGCTCGCGAACTACGGCGGCACGATCGCCGGCTGGGCCAGCTACAACAAGTGGGCGCTGCTCGGCGGCCTGCGCAGCTCGTCGCAGATGATGTCGTACGAGGTGTCGATGGGCCTGGCGCTCATGGGCACGTTCCTGGTCGCCGGCAGCCTCGAGCCGGGCTACATCACGGCGCACGGCTGGAACAGCCACTACTCGCCGGCCAACCCGCTCAACTGGCTGTGGCTGCCGCAGCTGCCCGGCCTGCTCTTGTTCTTCGTCGCCGCGGTCGCCGAGACCAAGCGCGCGCCGTTCGACATCCCAGAGGGCGAGCCCGAGATCATCGGCTACTTCGTCGAGTACTCCGGCATCCGCTGGGGCATGTTCTTCCTGGCCGAGTTCATCGAGATCGTCTTCATCTCGTCGGTCATCACGGTCGTGTTCTTCGGCGGCTACCAGGTGCCGTTCCTCGACGAGGATGGCTTCCGGTTCGCCGGCACGCTCGCGGCGCTGCCGCACTGGGCGGTGGTCGCGATGCAGATCGGCGCGTTCGGCGCCAAGGTGTTCCTGCTGTGCTGGTTCCAGCTGCTCGTGCGCTGGACCCTGCCCCGCTTCCGCGCTGATCAGCTGATGAGCCTCGGCTGGAAGCTGCTGCTGCCCGCGTCGCTCGCGTGGATCATGATCACCGCGCTCGGCAAGCTCATCCTCATGTCGGCTGGAGGCTGACCCACATGGCCCACGCTGCTCACGACGAACCGCCCGCCGACCACGACGGCCCCAAGGTCCTCGCGGTCCACGGCAAGGTCCGCACGATCCAGGTCGCGCGCCCCCAGGCCGAGGACGTCACCTATCTGGCGGCGACCAAGAAGGGCATCGGCATCACGCTCCGGCACTTTGCCAAGAACTTCTTCCTGCCGCGGCGAAAGGCCGCAGACCTCGGCAAGGCCGGTGGCGCACCCGCGCAGCAGGCGTGGAAGAACGAGATCGAGACGGTCCAGTACCCCGAGGAGCGCGTCGAATATCCGGAGCGCTTCCGCGGTCTGCACCGCCTGATGCAGCGCGACGACGGCGCGGTGCGCTGCGTGGCGTGTATGTGCTGCCCGACGGTGTGCCCGGCGCACTGCATCACGATCATCCCCGAGGAGACCGGCGACAACGGCACCGAGAAGCGCCCGGCGGTCTTCGAGATCGACGAGCTGCGCTGCGTGGTGTGCGGCCTGTGCGTCGAGGCGTGCCCGTGTGACGCCATCCGGATGGACACCGGCGAGCACGCGAAGCCGGTCTACGAGCGCGGCGACGCGATCGAGAACCGCGAGTCACTGCTCGCGCGCGGCATCCGGTCGACCGCGGCCCAGGGCGGCCTCGGCCCGGACTGGCGGGAGCACGCGCCGGCGAAGGCCGCGACCCCTGCCAGCCACACGCACGCGCCTACGAAGAAGAAGTAACTCGCGCACGGATGCGTGTGCTGCAACGCCGCTCCGCTCCGGGGCGGCGTTGATCGTTTCGGCGAACGCGCGCGATCCGATCTCTCGACGCAGCGCGCATGCGATGCGATCACGCGCGCTTCGACACCGACGAGAAACAGCGCTTGACGATCCTGATCACGGTCACTAGTGTGGTTCTTGAGTCTTGGCTGTCCGATACGACAAACGGAGCAAATCTATCTCCTACTTCGTCTATCCAGGGATCTGCCTCTGATCTGGGTGTGCACGCCCGCTCGTCGGGAAGCCCGAAGGATTATCGTGGAGCCCACCTACGGCAATCGTAGGGGGTAGATCAGCTCTACGGTCGGGCGGTCAGACTCATTTGATTCAAGACGACGGGCATCTTCGGATGCCCGTCGGCGTTTTCGGAGTTCGTCGCGATCGCGCTACCCGCGCTGGAGCTCGAGCACGTTGCCCTCGGGATCGGTGACGTAGCACCACTCGATCGAGCGCGGCCCCGCCGACGTGGTGACGACCTCGCCCACCGCGCTGCCGCCCGCGCGCAGGACGCGCGCGCGCATCGCGACCACGTCATCGACCGCGAAGGCGAGATGTCCGAATCCCGGACGAAGCACGCTGGGCGCGGGCGCGGCTGGCTGGGGTTCGTAGCGATAGATCTCGAGCGTCGGGCCGTGGTCGCCGTGACCGGGCAAGCGCAGGTGCACGCCCGCGAGCGACGCGCCCGCGACGCCGATGCCCGCGGCCACCGCGGGCCCCGCGAGATCTCGCTCGGGCCCGACCGGCACGCACGCGAAGACGTCGCAGTAGAACGCGGCGAGCGCGCGCCAGTCGCGCGCGACGAGATTGGTGTGGACATACCGAATCGCCATCGCGTGAGCGTACCGGTCCGCGCGCACGTTGGTTGCGGGCGACCGCGGATCGCGCGCGCGATTTTTTTCGATCGCCGTGACCCGAATGGTGGGTGGCCCTGCTCCATCACGTTGCCAGTCGCTCTCGGTGCTCCCTCGAGCGACGGCGCCCCCCTCCATTTCCCATTCTCGCGATCGAGAGGCTCTCATGTTCAAGCACGCTCGCATCCTCGCGCTGGCCGCGGTCACCGCCGCTGGCTCCGCATGTCTCTCCCAGGAAGCTGATGACGGCGTCGCGATGCTCGACGCCACCACGTGTAGCTCCGCCTCGGCGTGGGCTCCCTGGACGACGTACTCCACCGGCCAGGCGGTCTCGTACGGCGGCTCGATGTACCAGTGCCTCCAGGGCCACACCAGCCAGCCGGGCTGGGAGCCGTCGGCGGTGCCGGCGCTCTGGACGCCGGCGCAGTGCACCGGCGGTGGCGGCGGCGGCGGTGGTGGCGGCGGCGGCGGTGGTGGCGGCGGCGGTGGCGGCGGCGGCGGTGGTGGTGGCGGCACCGGCTCGGGCGGCGGCGGCTCGACGGGCGGCACCTGCGACGCGAACGCCTGGGTCTACATGGGCAGCGATCCGTGGGCCTGCACCGATCACCAGGGTGAGTCGTGCGGCTGGACGAGCAGCAACCTCGGGCAGGGCTATCACTGCCAGATGGCGAGCTGGGGCGCGGCGTGTCTCCCCGGCGGGACGACCTGCCCCGGCGGTACCGGCGGCGGCGGTGGTGGCGGTGGCGGTTCGGGCTCGGGCGGCGGCGGCGGCTCGGGCTCGGGCGGCGGCGGCGGCGGCTCGGGTTCCGGTGGCGGCGGTGGCGGCGGCGGGACCGGCACCGCGCCTCCAGGCATGATGTTCGGCGCCTACAAGGACACGAGCATCAACATGAACTGGAACACCAACGTCATCACGACGAAGGTGTCGGGCAACGCGGTCGCGCTCGCGACCGATCTCAAGGCGCAGGGCGGCAAGACCGTGACCCTCGCGTTCGCGACCGGCGAGTGCGGTAGCGAGAACTGGGGCGGCGTTCCGGGCGCCGCGATGGCGTCGGCCAACGTGCCGCTGCTCAACGCCGCGGGCGTGGACTACCTGCTCGCGACCGGCGGCGCCGCCGGCTCGTTCAGCTGCTCGAGCGACGCGGGCTTCAAGACCTTCGTCGAGCGCTGGGCCGGGCCGCACCTCGTCGGCATCGACTTCGACATCGAGGCCGGGCAGTCGCAGGCGGTGATCGCCGACCTCGCGCGCCGCATCAAGGCCGCGCACACCACGTACCCGGGCCTGCGCATGAGCCTCACGATCGCGACCCTCGCCAACAACAACGGCTCGCCGACCGCGTCGTCGCTCGGCTCGGGCGCCATCAACAGCCTCAACACCTACGGCAACTGGACGCTGCAGGCCGTGAAGGATCAGCTCGGGTGGAACGGCCAGGCCTCGACGTGGCCGAGCTACGTCACCATCAACCTGATGGTCATGGACTACGGTGGTCCGAGCTCGGGCGTGTGCGTGGTCTCGGGCGGCGTCTGCGACATGGGCCAGTCGGCCATCCAGGCCGCGTACAACCTGCACGACACCTGGGGCGTGCCGTACGCGAACATCGAGCTGACCCCGATGATCGGCGGCAACGACGTGCAGAACGAGCACTTCACGCTCGCCGACGTCGACACGATGACCCACTGGGCCATCGCGCAGGGCCTCGCGGGTGTCCACTACTGGTCGTACGACCGCGACACCGACTGCCCGCTCGGCTCGGCCTCGCCGATCTGCAACTCGCTCGGCGGCGCCGGCAACTGGGGCTTCCTCAAGCGGTTCCTCGCGGCGGGCCTCCACTGATCGACGGATCGAGACGCGCATCATGAACGCGGCGGCCCTCGGGTCGCCGCGTTCGGCGTTTCGGGTGATCTCACGCTCCGGCGATCGCTGTCGAATCTTGCCAGCTCCAGCGCGCACCCCAGGCGATAGGCTGCGCCATGGCGAGAGGGCTGCTGTTGATGGTCGGGCTGCTATTGCTGGTCGTGTTGCTGGGCCCCGCGCGCGTGGCACATGCGGCGCCGAAGGCGCCGACGCACGTCGAGCTGATCGCGGGCAAGCTCGCGGTCGACATCTACGCCCACGACATCGCGACCCAGCACGGCGCGCTGCCGGTCTGGACGTTCGTGAGCACCGGGCTCGCGTCGCAGCACCAGGCCGAGGTGCGGATCACCGTGAAGCGCGAGCCCAACGAGAAGGTCGACGCGTATCCGCGCGACCTCCTCGACCTGTACCGCGCGATCTACCGACAGGCTGCCAAGGGGTCGCCGCTGACGGCGGGCCAGTGGCTGGAGGTCCCGCCGGGCCTCCTCGGACGCGCCGACTTCCAGGGCGTCGTGTTCGTGCCGCAGGTGCCCTTCCTCGAGGTCCCGTCCAGCGCCGGATCGCTGACCGGCCTGATCGTGACGAAGAACGAGGCCGCCTCGACGGAGACGTTCGGGCTCACGCGCCTGATGGCGCGCCTCGGCCAGGCCGAGCAGTTCTACCCGACAACGCCGTGGGCCGATCGCAAGCGCGCGGAGCTCGTCGGGCCGGACGGCAACGACGGGAGCCTGCTGGCCAAGGTCCCCTCGATGCGGTTCGACGCGGGCGAGGTCATCGGGGGCGCGGATGGCCGGATCACGCTGTCGCTGCTGCCGGGCGCGCGCGCCCTGTTCAAGCAGATCTTCGCGGCCAAGCCCGACGGCGGGTTCGCGCTGCTGCTGCCGATCGCCGACAACGCCGACTCGTGTCTGGTCTGGGAGCCAGGGCAGCACGACGCCGCCGCGATCGTCGGGCCCGGGAGCACCGGTCAACGGCGAGCCGGCAACTACGTCATGCTCGTGGCCGGCAAGGACGCGTACGTGTCGCTGATCGAGGACGGCTTCGGTCTGGTGTTCCCACCTGCCGCGTGGGCGAAGGTGCGCGCCGCGCTCGAGCAGGGGACGCCCCTGACCTTGCGCGATCCGAGCTTCACGATCGAGTGGCTAGAGACCGACTACACCGATCCGGTGACCGGTGCCGTCGAGCACGCACCCGGCGGCTTCCGCACCTTCGTGCCGAAGACGCCGACGCCGGACACCGGCCCGATCATCCGCGAGCAGATCGTCCTCCTCACGGACAACGCCGAGTTCGCGAGCCGCGTCACTGCCGAAGATCTGGCCGCTTTCCTCGAGCGCGTCGACGCGGCGATCCGCGCCGAGCGCGCCGCGCTGCCGGCGAAGGCGCGCGCGGAGCTGGTCGTCGACTTCAACGGCGACGCGTCGACCCGCAAGGGCCTGCGCCTGGTGATCAAGCCCGCCATCTCGAAGGCGTTCGCGGCGCGCGTGCAGAAGCGCCTCGACGCGCTGGTGCCGCCGGCGATCCACGGCGGCACGATCCACGTCCAGGCGCACTATCGCCTCGACGGCGCGGCGCACTGATCGGGCGCCGATCGCGGATCAGCTGGCGCGCGCGGCCGCGAGCAGCGTATCGAGCTCGCCGCTGTCGACGAGCTTCTGCAGATCGCTCGCGCCGCCGATCAGCACGCCCTTCACGAAGACCATCGGCAGCGTGGGCCAGCCGGACCACATCTTGAGCGCGGTGCGGCGGCGCCACGTGTTCAGGTAGCTGCCGTACTCGAGGTAGTGGAAGGCGATGCCCTTGGCGGCGAGCAGCTTGCGCGCCTTCTTGGGGTACGGGTTCTGCTTCATGCCGACGACGACCACGTCGTGCTGCGCGACCGCGGCGCGGACCTCGTCGATGATGTCGAGGTGGTGGGTCGCGATGGTCTCGCGGATCGCGGGGTGGACGTGAGCGGGGTCGAGCAGCGGCCGGGGCATGCATGCGTGTAGCACGCGCGGGCGCTCGCACCTTCGCGCGAACGCTGTCACGATGCGCGCATGCCCCGCTCGCTCGTGTTCGCCGCGGTGCTCGCGATCGGTGCGAGCGAGGCGCGCGCGGATGTCGCGAGCCCGGAGCGGAGCGCGTGCAAGAACAAGGAGCCCGGCGACATCTGCTGGGGGCCCGCCTGGGGCTCGTGTGTGTCCGCCTCGGACCGCCCACCGGAGCATCCCCGGGTGTACTGCCGCGCGGGCCTGCCCGACGGCCCGTTCACCTGGCGGATCGCCGTCGGACTCACCACCGGCCTGGCGGTCGCCGCCGGCGGCGCCTGGCTCGCGCTCCGCAAGCGCGATGCGTGATCGCGCCCGGCGCGACGCGCGCTGATCTGGCACGATATCGCGACATGCCTCGCGCCCTGCTCGCGCTCGTGATGTTCGTGACCGTGCTCGCCGCCGCCGCCGCCGCGCGCGCCGATGTCCCCGACGAAGCCGTCACGTCGTGCAACAACAAGCAGGTCGGCGACTCGTGCGACGAACCCGCGGGCGGTGCGTGCGCGATGCAGAAGTGCAGCCGCGCGCGGCCCGGCCCCGACGGCCATATCGAGAGCAACGAGTGGGACTGCCTGCGCTGCGACGCCGACGCGCCGCGCACCGACGCGCCCGGCAACACCCGCATCATCCTCGGCGTGGTCGTCGGCCTCGCGCTCGCCGCCGGCGGGATCTGGCTCGCGCTGCGGAAGCGCCCGGCATGACGCCGCTGGCCCGCGCCGCCGATGGCGCGATCGATGCGGTCGACGGTGGCCGGCGCTGGGTGTGGCGCCAGGTCGTGCGCACGCGGACCGGTCGGGCGTGCGCGCGCGATCGCTCGCAGCGCGTGGTCGCGCTCGGGCTCGGCCACGCCGCGGTCGCGCTGGTGCTGGTCGCGCTCGGGCCGGCGTACTTGCTGCTGCTCGGGCCGCTGGTGCTGGGTGTGCCGCACGTGATCGCGGACCTGCGCTACCTCGTCGTGCGCGGGCCGTCGTCGCTGCGCCCGACGACGATCCTCGCGGTCGCCGCGCCGCTGGCGGTGATCGCCGGGCTGCGGGCCAGCGCGATCGGCGACGCGTATCCCGCGCTCGGCGCGGAGCTCGCGCTCGGCGGCGCCGCGATCGGGCTCGCGATCGCGCTCGCGCCAGGGCGGTGGGGTGCGCGGCGGCTCGCCGCGCTCGCGCTGCTCGCGATCCTGACGATCGCCGCATCGCTCGCGCCGCGCGCCGCGCAACTCGTGCTGGTCCACGGCCACAACCTCGTCGCACCGCTCGTCTGGCTCGCGTGGACGCGGCGCACGGTGCGGCCCGCGCACCAGGCGATCGTCGTCGGCGCGATCGCGGCGATCGCGATGCTCATCCTCGCCGGCGCGCTCGACGCGATCGGCCCGCGCGGCGACCTCGGGCTCGGCGGCGCGCTGGCCCCGGGCCAGGGCGAGCTGCGCGCCGGCCGGGTCGTCCGCGCCTACGCGTTCCTGCAGGCGATGCACTACGTCTGCTGGCTGCGGCTCATCCCGAGCACCCAGGCGCAGGCGCCCGCGGCGATGACGGTGCGGCGCACGCTCGCCGGCATGCGCCGCGATCTCGGCGGCGCGGGCGTCCTCGCGGTCGGCGCGGTCGCGCTGGCCGTGCCCGTGCTCGCGACGATCCTCCCCGCGACCGCGGTGCGCGATGGCTACCTCGCGCTCGCGATCTGGCACGTCTGGCTCGAGCTCGCGATCGTCGGCTACCTGTTCGCGGCGCGCGAGCGCCTGGGCGAGGCCGCGTGATCGCGCGCTGGCTGCTCGCGTTCGTGTGGACGCTGGCGCTCGAGCTGCCGATCTACACCCGGTGGCTGCGTGGCTCGATGCGCTCGGGCTGGGCGCTGTGCGGCCTGGTGTTCGCGGTCAACGCGGTCTCGCATCCGCTCCTGTGGTTCGTGATGCCGCGGCTCACGCCCTACCCGCTGTACCTCGCGGTCGGCGAGACCAGCGTCGTGATCGTGGAGGCGCTGATCATCGCCGCCGCGCTGCGCGGTCGCCCGGGCGCGGCGCGCCTCGCGTTCCTGTCGAGCCTGACCGCCAACGCATTCTCGACCGCGGTCGGCCTGATCGTCATGCCGCTCTTCACCTGACGCTCGCCACACGCCGGGTTGACCGATCGTCCGCTGCCGACTAGCCTTGCAACCTTGCGCGCGCGGATCCTCGCCCTCCTGCTCGTCCTGGTGCTGTGGCCGTCGGCCGCGGAGACCATCGAGCAGGTCGCGCACTGGGCGCGCTTCGGCGGCGCCGCGCACGCCGGCGATGGGCATGCCGCGCCCTGCAACGACGACGACGACGACCCGCGCGGCTGCACCGAGCACGGTTGCACGCCGACGTTCCACGTGTGCGGGTGCCATGGCACCCCGATGAACACCGCAGGCGTGGCCGTCGCGGTCCCGCGCCCGACCGCGAGCCATCGCGCGATCAGCGCGGCGCCGCTCGCGCTCGAAGGCCGGCCGGCCGCCGCGCCGCAGCTCCGCCCGCCGATCGCCTGAAGGCATCGGCGTGAGCGATCGCGCGCCCGCGCGATCGCCGTGGCGACACCGGTGCGCGTCCGCGCCGCCGGTGATCGCGTTCATCGGTTCATCGCTGGCGCGCGTCCGCGCGCCGGGAGCACGACGTCATGCATGCACTCACTCCCCGCGCCCTGTGCGCGATCCTCGTCGCGCTGGCCACCGCGTGTGGTGCGCCGTCCGAGGCGCCCGCCCCCGCCGCCGCCCCCGAAACCGCCGAGCCTCGCGACGGCCTCCTCCACCTGACCCCCGAGCAGCTCCAGACCGCGCGCATCGGGTTCGGGCGCGCCGAGCGGCGCGCCGAGACCGCCGCGCTCGTCGCGACCGGCGAGGTCGAGCCACCCGCCGATGGCGTGGCGCAGGTGTCGCCGCGCGTCGCCGGCCGGGTCGCGCGGCTCACCAAGGGCGTGGGCGATCAGGTCAAGCGCGGCGAGGTCGTCGCGGTGATCGACTCGCCCGAGCTCGGCCGCGCCAAGGCCGACTTCATCGCCGCCGCCGCGAGCGCGACCGTGGCGCGCGAGGGCGCCGACCGCGAGCGCTCGCTGTTCGATCAGCGGATCTCGTCGGAGAAGGAGCTGCGCCTGGCCGAGGCCGAGGCCACCCGCGCGCGCGCCGACAAGGAGGCCGCCGAGGTCCGCCTCCACACGCTCGGCGTGTCCGATGATCAGCTCGGCGCGCTCCGCGCGGACGATCACTTCAGCGGGTCGGTCGCGATCACCGCGCCCATGACCGGCGTGGTCGTGTCGCGCTCGGTCAGCCTCGGCCAGCACGCCGAGCCACAGGATCCGATGTTCGAGATCATGGATCTGCGCACGGTGTGGATCTCGGTCGACGTCTACGAGCGCGACCTCGCCCAGGTGGTGCTCGGCCAGTCGGTCGTCGTCCGGGTCCCGGCCTGGCCCGCGCGCACGTTCACCGGCACGGTCGCGGTCATCGGCGCGGTCGTCGATCATCGCTCGCGCACGATCAAGCTGCGCGTGGTCCTGCCCAACGCCGACGGCGCGCTCAAGCCCGGCATGTTCGCGACGGTCGAGATCGCCGGCACGACCGGCGCGCCGCGCGAAGGCGTCTACGTCGCCGCCAGCGCGGTCCAGCGCGATGGCCAGCGCTCGCTGGTGTTCGTGCGGCGCGGGCCGCGCGACTTCGAGCCGCGCGTCGTCGAGGTCGGCCAGGTCGCGCGCGACTGGATCGAGATCACCCGCGGCGTCACCGCCGGCGAGGAACTCGCGACCGCGGGCACCTTCGCGCTGAAGTCGGAGCTCGAGAAGGGCGACCTCGGGGAGGACGAGTAGCCATGGTCGAGACGATCCTCGCGTGGTCCCTCAAGAACCGCTTCCTGGTGATCGTGCTGGCGGCGCTGCTGGTCGCCGGCGGCGTGCGCGCCGCGCAGCAATTGCCGATCGACGCGGTCCCCGACATCACCAACGTCCAGGTCCAGATCCTCACCCAGTCGCCCGCGCTCGGGCCCGAGCAGGTCGAGACGCTGATCACGACCCCGGTCGAGCTCGCGCTCTCGGGCACGCCGCGGCTCACCGAGCTGCGCTCGGTGTCGAAGTTCGGGCTGTCGGTCGTCACCGCGGTCTTCGAGGACGGCACCGACATCTACCTCGCGCGGCAGCTGGTCAACGAGCGCCTGCAGGAAGCCCGCGACGAGATCCCCGAAGGCCTCGGGTCGCCGGTGATGGGGCCGATCACGACCGGCCTCGGCGAGATCTTCCAGTTCGAGCTGCGCGCGATCGATCCGGCCCGGCCGCTGTCGGCGATGGAGCTGCGCTCGATCCTCGAGTTCGAGGTCTCGCCGCGCCTGCGCGCCGTGCCCGGCGTGGTCGAGGTCAACCCGTTCGGCGGTGAGCTGCAGACCTACGAGGTCCAGCTCCGCCCGGAGCAGCTCACCGCGTACGGCGTGGCGGTCGGCGACGTCTACCAGGCGCTCGCGCGCAACAACGGCAACGCCGGCGGCGCGTACATCGAGCACAACGGCGAGCAGTACCTCGTCCGCGGCGAGGGCCTGATCGCCTCGCTCGACGACATCCGCGACGTGATCGTGCGGACCGACGACGGCGCGCCGGTGTACGTGCGCCAGGTCGCGACCGTGGCGTTCGCCCCGACGGTGCGCCAGGGAGCGGTGACCCGCGACGGCCGTGGCGAGATCGTGAGCGGCACCGTCATGATGCTGCAGGGCGCCAACTCGCGGGCGGTGACCGCCGACGTCAAGGCGGCGATCGCGGCGATGGCGCCCTCGCTGCGCGCGCTCGGCGTCGAGGTCGATGCCTTCTACGATCGCACCGAGCTGGTGTCGCGGACCGTGCGCACGGTCGCGACCAACCTGATCGAGGGCGGCATCCTCGTGATGCTGGTGCTGTTCATCATGCTGCGCAGCCTCCAGGCCGGCGTGGTCGTGGCGACGATGATCCCGCTGGCGCTGCTGGCGGCGTTCCTCGGCATGCGCGAGGCCGGGCTGTCGGGCAACCTGATGTCGCTCGGCGCGATCGATTTCGGCGTGCTGGTCGATGGCGCGGTGATCCTCGTCGAGAACTCGCTGCGCATGCTGGCGGAGGAGCACCATCGCCTGGGTCGGCCGGTGACGCGCGGCGAGCGCGACACCATCGTGGCGCGCGCCAGTCGCGAGGTGATCCGCTCGGCGGCGTTCGGCGTGGCGATCATCGCGATCGTCTACCTGCCGATCCTCGCGCTCGAGGGCGTGGAGGGCAAGACGTTCCGCCCGATGGCGATGACCGTGCTGTTCGCGCTCGCCGGCGCGCTGGCGCTGTCGATGACGCTGATCCCGGTGCTGGCGTCGTGGCTGTTGCCGCGCGCGGCCTCGGAGAAGCCGAGCATCGTCATCCGCGGCGCCCAGCGCGTGTATCAGCCCAGCCTCCGCGCCGCGATGGCGCGCCCGTGGGCGATGCTGGCGCTGCTGGCTGCGCTGGTCATCGGCACCGGCGCCGCGGCGCGCACGCTCGGCACCGAGTTCGTGCCCACGCTCGACGAGGGCTCGCTGATCGTCGAGGACCTGCGCCTGCCCAGCGTGTCGCTCGAGGAGTCGGTGCGCCGCAACGGCGACATCGAGCGCGTGCTGCGCCGGTTTCCGGAGGTGGCGACCGTGGTCTGCAAGACCGGGCGACCGGAGATCGGCACCGATCCGATGAGCGTCAGCCAGACCGACGTCTACATCATGCTCGCCCCGCCCGAGGCGTGGCGCGACGGCATCGACAAGGCCGCGCTCATCGCCGAGATGGACGCGGCCCTGCGGAACGCGATCACCGGCGAGGCGTTCGGCTGGTCGCAGCCGATCGAGATGCGGATGTCGGAGCTGATCGCCGGCGTGCGCGCCGACGTCGCCGTGAAGATCTACGGCGATGACCTCGGCACGCTGGCGCGCACCGCCGAGCGCGTCGCCGCGGCGCTGGCCCGCGTGCCCGGCGCCGCCGACGTCAAGGCCGCGCAGACCGAGGGCCTGCCGGTGCTCCGCATCGACATCGATCGGCGCGCGATCGCGCGCTACGGCATCAACGCCGAGGACGTCCTCGACGTGGTCGCCGCGATCGGCGGCCACCGGGTCGGGACGGTCATCGATGGCCACCGGCGCTTCGCGATCCAGGCGCGGTTCGCGCCCAGCGCGCGCGCCGACCTCGCGGCGGTGGCGCAGCTCACGGTGCGGACGCCAGCCGGCGCGCTCGTCCCGATCGGCCAGCTCGCCGAGCTCCGCATCGACGATGGGCCGGCGGAGATCGCGCACGAGCAGGGCCGGCGGTTCATCACCGTGCAGGCCAACGTGCGCGACCGCGACCTCGGCGGGTTCGCGGCAGAGGCCCAGGACGCGGTGGCGCGCGCGGACGTGATCCCCGCGGGCTACTACGTCGCGTGGGGCGGCCAGTTCCAGAACCTGCAGGCCGCGAGCGCGCGGCTGGCGATCGCCGTGCCGATCGCGCTCGGCCTGATCTTCGTGCTGCTCGTACTCGCGACCCGCTCGGTCGGCCTCGCGGGGCTCATCTACCTCAACGTCCCGTTCGCGGTGACCGGCGGCATCCTCGCGCTCGCGGTCCGCGGCATGCCGTTCTCGATCACCGCGGGCGTCGGGTTCATCGCGCTGTTCGGCGTCGCGGTGCTCGACGGGCTCGTGCTGGTCGCGTACATGCAGCAACGCCGACGGGCCGGCGCGACCGCCGCGGGCGCGGCGATCGAGGCCGCGCACGTGCGGCTGCGGCCCGTGCTCACCGCCGCGCTGGTCGCCGCGCTCGGCTTCGTGCCGATGGCGCTGGCGTCGGGCGCGGGCGCCGAGGTCCAGAAGCCGCTGGCGACCGTGGTGATCGGCGGGCTGATCACCTCGACGATCCTGACGCTGCTGGTGCTGCCGACGCTCTACGCGTGGACCACCGGGCGGCGCAAGCACGGCGTGGGCGAGCTGGCGCCCTGATCAGGCGCGCCGCACGCCGACGAGCTGGATCGTCGCGGCGCGCCCGGTGTGCAGGCGGCCCTCGATGACGTCGCGCTCGACCTCGCGCGCGACCACCAGCTCGAGCCCGGCGAGCTCGGCGGTGAGCGTCTCGAGCGACGGCAACAGCGCCAGGTCCTTCGGGCCGCCGGTGCCGAACGCGAGCTGCCGCGGCGAGTAGACCTCGGCGATGAGACAGCCGCCGACCCGCAAGGCCGCGATCGCGCGCGCGTACATCAGGCCGCGCGCCGGCGCGGGCAGGTGCGCGAAGATCGCGACGACGCCGGCGAACGTGTCGGCGGGCGGCTCGTAGGCGCCGAGGTCGGCGCAGATCGTCTCGATCGTCACGCCGCTCACCCCCGCGAGGCGCGTGGCCTTGGCGAGCCCGACCATCGACTGATCGACCGCGGTCACCGCGTGGCGGTGCTGGGCCAGGAACACCGCGTTGCGGCCCTCGCCCTCGGCGAGGCACAGCACCGGCCCGGCCGGGATGCGCGCGACCTCCTCGCGGAGGAAGTCGTTGGGCGTCGTCCCGTAGACGTGGGCCTCGTCGGCGTAGATGCGATCCCAGAACGTGGTGTCCATGCGGCCACCATGTCACGGCGCCGCCGCGTCGCGTGGCACGATCCGGCCAGGACCGCGCTACCAGGTCAGGATCGCCGCGACCTCGCTGCGATGGCTCGGCAGCTGCGTGACCCGCACCCGGCGCGGGCCCATCTTGACGATGCGCTCGACCAGCCGCGGCAGCGCGGCGAACACGCCATCGTCGTTGAGCTTGAGCGTGATGACCGCGCCCTTGAGGCCGCCGTGGGCGAGCGCGACGAACCGCTCGACGTAGCGCAAGGCGACCATCGGCGCGAGGTTGATGTCGTTCATCAGCCACTGGTACTGGCGCGGCAGCGCCGACTTCGGCACCTCGGCGGCGGGCAGGTGGTGATGCACGAAGCGGTTGCCGTGCGGGCCGCGGAACCCGAGCACGCGCGGATCCATCGCGCCCGGATCCACGCCGTGGACCTCGAGGCCGCGCACCAGCATCGCGTAGCTCGCGCCGCCCGGCGACGAGCCGAGCTCGACCGCGATCTCGCCGGGCGCGGGCGCGAGATCGCCCCAGCGCAGCGCCTCCTCGATCTTGCACCACGCGCGCGACGGCGCCTCCGGCGGCGGCGGCACGTGCTGCACCCCGCCCGGCCAGGGCCCGTGGTGATCGTCGTGATCGTGCACGCCGACCAGCCACGGCTCGTCGGGCTCGCGGCCGTGGGGCACGACCACGTCGATCACGCGATCACCGATCGCCGCGCGGACCTCGGGCAGGAATGCCGCGGGGTCGAGCGCGCGCAGCGCCGCCTCGACCGCGGTCGCGCGGGTGCCGCGGGTCGTCGGATCCTGCTCGTCGACGGGGACATCGATGTCGCGCTCGAAGACGTGCAGGCGCAGCGGCCGATCGCGGTACGCCGCGATCGCGGTGAGCACCTCGGCGGCCTCGGTCGCGCGGCCGAGCGACAGCCCGAACGCGCGCGCGAACGACGACGGCAGGATCGTGGCCGGCGTCGGAGCGGCGCCCTCGACCTTCCACGTGGTCAAGCCCGGCCGCGCGAACGCGAACTTCAGGTGCGGCGCGCGCGCCGAGACCTCGGCCTTGAGCCAGCGCGTCGACGGTACCTGATGCGTGGCCCAGACGAACGACATTGGCCCGACGCTATACCACCGCGCGGGGGTCCCGATCGATCGCCCCGCGTCGTCCCGGATCAGTTCTTGACCGGGAACCCGCGCTTGCGCAGCAGCGCGGCGACGTCGGGATCGCGGCCGCGGAACTGCCGGTACGCTTCCGCGCGATCGGTCGAGTTTCCGGGCGCGAGGATGAACTGGCGCAGCTTCTTCGCCACGCCCGGGTCGAAGACGTCGCCGGCCTCGGTGAATGCCTCGCGGGTATCGGCGTCCATCACCTCGGACCACAGGTAGCTGTAGTAGCCGGCGGAGTACGCGTCGCTCGCGAACAGGTGCGTGAACTGCGGCAGGCGGTGGCGCATCGCGACCTCGCGCGGCGCGCCGATCCTGGCGAGCGTGTCGCTCTCGAAGGTCGCGGGATCGATCACGCCGTCGGGCAGCGTGTGCAGCTCCATGTCGACGATCGCCGACGACAGGTACTCGACCGTCGTGTAGCCCTGGTTGAACTTCGCGGACCGCGTGACCTTGTCGACGAGCGCCTGCGGCATCGGCGCGCCGGTCTGGTAGTGGTGCGCGAACCGGTCGAGGATCGGCCGGGTCAGCACCCACTGCTCGTGGACCTGCGAGGGATACTCGACGAAGTCGCGGGGCGTGGAGGCGAGGCCGGGGTAATGCACCTCCGACATCAGGCCGTGCAGCGCGTGGCCGAACTCGTGGAACAGGGTCTGCGCGTCGTCGAGCGAGATCAGGACCGGCGCGCCCGCCGCGCCCTGCACGAAGTTGTTGTTGTTCGACGTGATCGGCGTCCGCACCGTGCCGGTGAAGGTCTCGTGGCCGCGGTAGCCCATCGCCCACGCGCCCGAGCGCTTGCCCTCGCGCGCGAAGTAGTCGCCGTAGAACAGGCCGACGTGGGCGCCGGTGGCCTTGTCGGTGACCTCCCACACCCGCACGTGCGGCTCGAAGACCGGGACCTTGCCGGTGATCTCCGTGAACGTGAGGCCGTAGAGTTGCTCGGCCATGTACTGCGAGGCCGCGATCATGTTGCCGAGCTCGAAGTACGGCTTGAGCTCGTTCTGGTCGACGTCGTACTTCGCCTTGCGCACCTTCTCGGCGTAGTAGAGGTAGTCCCACGGCTCGAACGGGCCCTTCTGGCCGTCCTTCCGGGCGAGCTTCTTCATGTCGGCGACCTCCTCGGCGACGCGCGCCACCGCCGCCGGCCACACGCGCAGCATCAGCGCCTTGGCCTTCTCCGGATCCTTCGCCATCGTGTCCGACATGCGCCAGTGCGCGTGCGATGCGTAGCCGAGCAGGCGCGCGCGATCGGCGCGCAGCTTGACCATCCGCGCGAACGTCGCGTGGGTGTCGGTGTCGCCGCCGTGATCGCCGCGCCCCTTGAAGGCCTTCCACACCTTCTCGCGCAGATCGCGCCGCGCCGAGGCGGCGAGGAACGGATCGACGATCGAACGCGTGTTGACGACGATCCACTTGTCGACGAGCTTGTGGTCGGCCGCGGCCGCTGCGTAGGTCGCGACCAGCGCCGGTGACAGGCCGGCGAGGTCCTTGGGCCCGAGCTCGATCCAGGTGTTCTCGTCGGCCAGCACGCGCTTGCTGAACTCGGTGTAGAGCCCGGCGAGCTCCTCGTTGATCGCGCCGACCTTGGCCTTGTCGGCGGCCGACAGCTTCGCGCCCGCCTTGACGAACCGGTCGTAGCGCAGCTCGACGAGCCGCTGCTGCTCGGGATCGAGCTGCGCGCGCGCCGCGTAGACCGCGGTCAGGCGCGCGAACAGCTTCTCGTTGAACGTGATCGCGTCGTCGGCGGCGGCGAACTTCGGCGACCACTCCTTGTCGACCGCCTGGACCTCGGGCGTGCTGAGGTTGCTCTGCATGACGCTGAACAGGACGTCGACCCGGCCGACGTGGCGGCCGCTGTCCTCGAGCGGCACGAGCGTGTTCGCGAACGTCGCGGGCGCCGGGTTCTCGGCGATCGCGGTGATCTCGGCGGCCTGCAGCGCGAGCCCCAGCTCGAAGGCCGCGGGCATCTTCGCGATGTCGAGCTTGTCCCAGGGCGGCACGCCGCCGTAGGGGCCGGTCCAGGCGCCGAGGAACGGATCCTTGTCGGCGAGCGCGGTCAGGCGCGCGACCTCGGCGCGCGCGGCCTCGTACGGCGTCGGCGGCGCCGCGGGTTTCGCGACCTCCACGGGCGGCGCGATGGGCGGGCGCGCGGGTTCGGGCGTGCGGCAGGAGACCGAGAGCGCGAGCACGACGAGCGTCGACCTTGTCTTCACGGCGCGACCTTAGCAGAGCCTGCGAGGCTGTCGCCTCCAGGCTCTCGGTCGATCGGGATCCGGGGCAACCCGATCGGCGCGGTGATAGCCTGACAGTCGATGGGGTCCCGGATCGCCTTCGTGCTCGCGGCGATCGCCGCCAGCGCATGTCGCGCGCCCGGCTCGCCGACGGGCGCACCCGCCGCGGCCGCGCCCATCGCGGCCGATCCGATCGCGCCGCTGGTCATGCAGCGCACGCTGGCCAATCCTCGCGTACCTGGCGCGGTCGGGGACGATCGACGCTCCGCCGCCGCCCGCGCTCGCCGAGGCGGTGGCGGCGGGGGGCGGTGGCGGCGGCAACCAGACGATGTACCGCCTGACCGCGCCGACCGACGATCCGCGCGCGCTCGGTGAGGGTCTCGAGCTGCTCCGCGACTGGGCCGGCGCGATCGCATTCGATGCGCCATCGGTCGAGGCCGCCCGCCAGGAGATCCTGCGCGAGGATCGGACCTGGGGATCGCGCCGCCTCGACTGGTCGTGGTCGCGCACCGCGACGCCAGCCGAGCTGCGCCGGTTCTACGCCGCCATATACCAGCCGCAGCACATGGCGGTCATCGCGATCGGCGATCTCGATCCCCGCTCGACCCTTGCGGCGATCACCGCGCGCTTCGGCGATCTGGTCGGCTCCCCGGCACCGGTGGCGACGGCCGCGCTCGCCCCGGCGATCGAGGTGCACGCGAGCGGAAGCGGACCGGCGCTGATCTCGATCACCGACGCGCTCGATCGCGGCCCACCCGCGACCCGCGCCGACTACCGCCGATCGATCCTCGCGTGGCTCGAGTTCGCGATGGTGAGCGCGCGCCTCGACGCGCGCGCCGCGGATCCCGCCGGTCCGTTCGCGTTCGTCGGCGCCGACACGCTCGAGCGCGGGCTGTCGCCGAGCCAGTTCCGACGCTGGGCCGGGGTCCGGGACGATGGCCACGGCGATCGCCTCGACGAGGCGATCACCGCGCTGTTCCGCGAGCTCGCGGCGGTCGAACAGCGCGGCTTCACCGCCGCCGAGCTGGCCGCGGCGCTCGCCGCGATGCGGACCGCGCGCGAGGCCCGCGCGACCTACCTGCGCGACGCGACCCCGGACGTGATCGCCGCCGAGGCCGCCACCCAGTTCTTCGCGCGGGCCGAGATCGGATACTGGCCGTTCGATCCCGAGGCCGAGCGCGCGGCGCTCGCGCAGGTGACGCTCGCCGAGCTCGACCGCGACGCGATGGCCTGGCGCGCCGACAAGCACCGCGCGATCGCGATCGACGTCGCCGGTCCGCCGGGAAGCGCGCCGCCGACGACGGCACACGTCCAGGCCCTGATCCAGGCCGCTGGCGCGATGCCCTAGCCGCGCAAGAGCTTGGGGCCGCCGCCGCTCGGGCCGTGCTCGATCGGCTTGTGCAGCACGATCGTCCGGCCGGCCTCGCGGCCCGCGGCGTGCGCGCCGCCGACCCGGACCCGGCGCTTGCGCGTCGAGATCCGGGGGTTGCGGGCGCGGTAGTAGCGATCGAGATCGGCGTCGCCGACCCAGACCAGGCCGGTGCCGCGCAGCACCGCGCGCTCGGCGACCAGCTTGTCGCGGAAGCCGCCGATGACGCCGGTCTGGAACGACAGGCGATCGCGGCCGTTGCGCACCCGCGCGTCGCCGCGGTGCTCGTCCCAGAGCCGCGCCGCGGTCGCGCCGAGGAACGCGTAGACGTGGCTGGCCATCTCGAGGTTGGCGCGCGTGCCGCACAGCTCGAAGCTCGAGCCGCGCTTGCCGAGCTGCGGCAGGTAGACCGGCACGCGGATCACCTTCACGAAGAAGAACTCGGCGAGCAGCGCCGCGATCGCGTTGTCGACCGCGGACACGCGCTTCTCGGGATCGCCGACGTGGCGGACCAGGTAGCCCTCGCGGCCGCCGGCGTGCTCGACGTTGTGGCGCAGCATCAGCTCGTGCGCCTTGCGCATCGCGATCTCGGCCTCGTGCTGGTTCTGGCTGCCGGCGAGCGCGAGCAGCTTGCGGATCCGATCGAGCACGCGATCGACCTCGGCGCCCTCGACCGGGACCGGCGCGCCGCCGGCGCGATCGTCGACGCCGACCTCGGCGCACAGCCGGCGGAAGGTCTCGCCGTGGGCGGTCTCGTCGCGCACCTGCAGCACCTCGTCGACGAACTGGTGCGCCATCTCGTGGGTCAGCACGCTCACGACCTCGGGCCACGGCCGGGACAGCACGAGCGGCCTGGACAGTTCGAGCGTACGAGTTGTGCGGATCCAGCACCCGAGGCGGGTCGCGGCCTCGGACAGCGCGATCACGGGCGGCGTCAGCCGCGAGCGGAACCGCGCCTGGTTTTCCCAGTCGAAGTTGCTGCGCAGCTCGCGCAGGAGCGCGGCCTCGAGGGCCACGGTGAAGGCCGGCGTGTCGCTGGCGCGCATCGTCGCACCTTATCGCACGCACGCGATCTCGCCGAGATGGCCGTGCCGGCGCGACGCACCGAGAGATCCCGGCCGCGCGATGGGCCCGGGGGTGGACCAGGGGTGGACCTGCGCGCGTGGGTCCAGGTCCAGGCCGGTCGCGGTCGCAGCCATCTGAGCCAGATCACTGGAGGGGGCGTTTGGCCTGTCGCTTGCGTAATAATGAGAGATGCTCGCCGTTCGTCCGCTGCGCTCCGCGTCCAACCGCATGGGCGGTCTGGCGTGAAGTTCCGGGAACCCGAGGTCGGTCGGCGGCGCGCCGACGGGCACGAGTTCGACCCGGTGATCGAGGGCGCGCGCTTCCGGCTGACCGCGGAGGTCGCGGAGCAGATCTGGTGGGTCGTGTCGCACGAGGCGACCGACGCGAGCGGCGAGCTCGATCTCGATCGCGCGACGCGCCGGTTCAGGGAAGTCGCGACCCGCGCGGCGGCGCGGCACGGGCGACTGCGCACCGCGGCGGGCAAGGTGACGCGCCTCGAGGCGGAGACCCGCGGGCGCGAGTCGGCAGCGGATGTCTTCCGGCGCGGCGTGCCGGGTCGGCGCTCGCTGGTCGAGAAGGAGGCGCGGCGCCAGGCGTGGCGCGCGCAGCCGCCCGCGCCGAGCCCGGAGCTGCCGCATCAGCGCGAGGTCGAGGCGCTGGTCGAGCGCCGCGCCGCGGACGACACCGACGCCGACGCCTGGCTGCCGCTCGCGGCGCCCCGTCCCGCGTCGGGCCCACCGGCGCTGCGCGTGCTGCACGGCGGCGCGGGGACATCGCTGCCCGCGGACCTCGTCGCGCAGCTGGACGACGCGCTCGGCGCGGCGGCGCAGCGCGCGCGCATCCACACCGGCCCCGACGCCGAGGCGCTCGCGGACTCGCATCACGCGCATGCGGTGACGTTCGGCGAGGACGTCTACTTCGGCGCGCGCGCGTACCAGCCCGACACCGTCGGCGGGCAGCAGCTCATCGCGCACGAGGTCACGCACGTCGCGCAGAGCCTGCGCGGCGAGCAGGTCCGCGGCGCCGCCAAGTCCAAGTCGTACAACACGGCGCTCAACGGTGGCGGGCTCCTCGAGGGCGAGGCCGAGCTGTCGGCCGCGGTCGAGCTCGACAAGGTCACCGGCGGCTACCTGAAGGGCCAGCTCAAGGCGGTGGTCGGCGCGGGCGGCACCAAGCTGTCGGGCGAGGCGACCTTCGCGAAGGGCCCGCTGCGCGGCATCGTCGACAAGTTCACCGTCACCTACGACGTCAAGACCAAGGAGCTGACCGCGCAGGTCGTGCTCACCGTCGACAAGCTCAGCCGCCTCCTGCCCAAGGGCATCTCGGCGAGCGGCACGGTCACGCTCGACGCGACCAAGAACCCGGCCGGCGTCGCGTTCTCGACCGCCAGCGCGGTCGACGTGAAGATCGACTCGCTGCTCGGCGGCGCGCTGCAAGACCTCCACATCGGCGATGGCTTCGGCGCGACCTTCTGCCCCGAGGGCGACTTCGAGATCGGCGCGCTCAAGGTCACGTTCGCCGAGGGCTCGCGGCTGACCGTCGACTCCAAGACCGGGATCACCGGCGCGCTCAAGGGCGCGGTGCAGATCGGCGCGCTGCCGAAGATCGAGCTCGATGTCGGCGCGGGCCCCAAGGGCATCACGGTCCACGCCGCGACGACGATCTCGCTCGCCGACATCAACCGCCAGCTCGCGGGCGAGGTCCGCATCGCGTACAAGGGCGGCCCCGCCGATCGCAAGCTGTCGTTCATCGCCGATCACCCGCGGCTCAAGGACATCCCGGGCGCCGACATCCTCGCGAAGCTCGAGGGCCAGTCGGACGGCAACGAGATCACCGGGGCGCTCTCGGCCCGGAAGGGCGCGCGCTTCGAGCACGAGGGCGTGCACGCGATCGTCGAGAAGGGCGAGCTCGCGCTGCTCACCGGGCACAAGCTCGAGGGCGATCTCGAGGGCACGATCCACGGCAGCGTCGGGTCGGGCCACGTCACGATGGGCCTGCACGACGGCGCGTTCTCGTGGGGCGCCAAGGGCAAGATCGATCTCGCGGCGCTGACCAACCACGTCCTCATCGGCGAGGTCGAGGGCGAGGCCGGCACCAACGCCGACGCGACCTTCCAGTCGAAGGGCATCACGTTCGGGCCCAAGGCGCTGCGCGGCATCAAGATCACCTCGCTCAGCGGCAACCTGACCAAGCGCACGTTCAAGCTGAACGTCGACGTGACCTCGCTCGCCGACTCGATCGCGCACCAGATCCCCGGCGTCGACGTCAAGATCGATCACGCCGCGGCCGAGCTGGTCTACGCCGGCGGCATCAAGATCGAGACCGCGATCCAGGGCCACGCCGCCCTGCGCGCGCGGAACAACAAGGAGCTCGCCTCGGGTCACTTCGGGCTGACGCTGCACGAGCAGGAGTTCGGCGGCCTCGTCCACATCGACAAGTTCGAGGTCAGCGAGTACCTCAAGGGCAACAACCTGTTCGTCGACCTGCGCGCCGGCGTGAAGACCGGCACGGTGATGTTCGACATGCCGGGCCTGGCCCACGGCACCGCCGACGGCCTGGTCTTCGACGTCAAGAATCGCCACTACGGCTTCGACGCGCAGATCGACTTCGACGGCAAGCAGCAGCTCATCACCGGCACCAAGCTGCACGTCAAGCTCGCCGACGGCGTGCTGAGCGGCGACGTCACGTTCGCCAACGAGTACGTGCGCGGCGCCGCGCAGCTCACCACCGGCCACGGCGGCACCACGTTCCACGGTCACCTCGACAAGAAGCTCGGCGGCCTCGGCAAGCTCGGCGACGCCTTCACGGGCGCCGAGCTGTCGTACAGCAAGGTCACCGGGCTCGTCGCCAAGGGCGGGTTCAACCTCGGCGGCCTGTCGACGATGCTCGGCGCCGGTAGCAAGGTCGAGCTGTCCTACGCCAACCACAAGCTCGCGGTCGACGGCACGCTGCACGCCGGCCACCTCGAGCACGTCACCTGGGGCGCGAAGAACGAGCTCAAGATGCACTGGGAGCAGGGCGGCCGGCTCAAGGTGGCCGGTCAGCTCGACGCGACCGTCGCGAACCTGGCCGAGGTGTCGCTCAAGATCGCGGCCAACGCCGGCGGCGCTGGCGCCGAGGGCAGCGGCGAGGCCGAGCTCGACGCGAGCGCGCCGCGCTTCTTCCTGAGCGGCCGCATCACCGGCAAGGGCCTGGGCAAGTTCTTCCCGGGCGTGCACTTCAGCGATCCGACGGCGTCGGTCCACGTCGAGAACGGCGCCGACGGCAAGTGGAGCTACAAGGTCGACGAGCTGGCCGGCGGCCGGCTGATCGGCATCGATGGCATCGACGAGGCCGACGCGACCTTCACCGGCAACTACGTCACCGGCAAGGGCCTGACCGCGAGCGCCAAGCTCAACAAGCTGCGCATCAAGCAGTTCACCGCGACCGGCGCGATCAGCATCAAGGACAACCACCTCGAGCAGACCGAGCTCGGGATGGAGGCCGCGTTCCCGGGCGTGAAGCTCAAGGGCAACGTCCAGGTCGCCAAGGGCGAGCTCGGCCACCTGTCGTGGAAGGCCCACGTCGAGGCGGTGCCGAGCGAGGGCGGGCCGCTCAGCTGGGTCAAGTCGGGCTCGCTCGACGCGACGATGGAGAAGGGCAAGCTGACCGAGGCGAAGGGCTCGCTCGCGCTCAAGCCGCCCAGCTTCCTGCCGGTCGAGAACCCGCACATCGATCTGAAGTACGACGGCGAGCACATCGTCGGCACGCTCGACGCCGAGTTCGCGTCGCCGCTGCACAAGACCAAGAAGGGCACGCTCAAGGTCACGATCGGCGGCCCCAAGAAGTTCGAGGCCGAGATCCACATGCCGGCGAAGTTGCCGGGCATGAAGGAGGCCGAGGTCTACGGCAAGGTCACCGCCGACGGCCACGTCGAGATCGGCGCGGTCCTCGAGCCCGATGGCCTGCCGTTCATCAAGAAGGCGCGGGTCTCGATCACGTTCGCCAACGGCGCGTTCGTGATCGGCGGCTTCCTGACGATCGCGCCGACCGACGACTACGAGGTCGAGCTCGGCGTCGAGTACGACATCACCAACAAGCAGTTCCATGTGAAGGGCCTCGAGCCCAAGCACGACGACAAGGCCAAGGACACGCCGCTCCTGTCGCTCAACCACGACAAGCACCTGCCCAACGTGCCGCTGTTCGGCATCGGCGTGCTCAACGTGGTGCTCACGATGCGCGCCAGCGTCGGCATCAACATCAACAAGCCGTTCATCAAGTTCGAGACCCCGAAGCTCATCGGCGGCCTCGAGGCGCTCGACGAGGGCCGCATGCCCGGCATCGAGTTCGGCGGCAAGGTCGGCATCGGCGCCGAGCTGTTCGCCGAGTTCGGCATCGGCATCGCAGGTCAGGTCCAGCTGCTGATCGCCTCGGCCGAGATGGGCATCGAGGGCGTGCTGCACGCCGGCCTCACGATGAACCTGCAGTCGGATATCCACGGCAAGTTCGAGCACGGCAAGGGCGTCGAGCTGACGATCGATCCGTCGGTGTCGGCGGCGCTCAAGCTCACCGCCTCGCTCAACGCGTTCCTCCACGCCGAGGCGCTGTGGTGGACGATCATCGACAAGCACTGGCCGCTGGCGAGCATGGACCTCGCCGACATCCCGCTCGGCGAGTTCCACCCGTTCGATCCGTTCAAGCTCACCCTCGGTGGCACGGGCGGCACCACGATCGAGACCCCGAAGATCAAGGATCCGACGGCGATGACCGACGGCGCGTCGAAGTCGGCGCAGGCCGCGAGCGACGAGGCCTCGAACGCGGAGACCAAGGCGAAGGTCAAGCCGGTGCTCGCGCGCATCCGCGAGGTCGCGAAGCGCTTCGAGCAGAAGCCCGACTGGAAGGGCAAGGGCCTGACGATCCCGTACGTCGAGTTCGACAGCTGGTACGGCATCGACCAGGACAAGTGGGACACGTATCGCGAGGTCGCCGACAACGCCGAGCAGATGGTGCCGGAGGAGGCGTGCAAGACGCCGACGGAGCGGCTGTCGAAGGCGGTCGCGATCCTCTCGAAGCGCAACCCGGTGGTGGCCGGCATGGTCGTGCTCGCCTACGAGCGCGCGCAGGTCGCGGCGGACGGCTACAACCCCGACACCGGCGAGGACGTGGTCGCCAAGCAGAAGGAGATCGAGGCGCTGGTGATGATCCAGTACGCCGAGGCGATGGCGGCGTGGCAGGAGCAGGTCGCGGCGCAGGCGGCGAGCCACGAGCAGGCGAAGACCAAGCAGACGACCGACTTCGCGGCGGCCGAGGCGCAGCACACGGCGCGGACGCACGAGACCCAGCAGGCGTTCGAGCGCCAGACCCAGCAAGCGACCGACGCGCTGCAGGCGCAGCAGGCCAAGCTCGGCTCGGCCCAGGCGGGCGGTGGCAGCGCGCCGGCGCCAGCAGCGGCGCCGCCGATCGCGAAGCCGGTCGCGCCGGTCGCGACCAAGCTCCAGAAGCCCGAGCCGATCGCGGCGCCGGCGCCGATCGCGCAGCCCGCGCCGCCCGCGCCGGTGCCGGCGATCACGCTGCCGGCGATCCCGCAGGACCCGGGCGTCTCGCCGCCGAGCGCGGCGATGGTGCCGAAGGCCAAGCCAGCCAAGGTCGTGCAGCCGCCGCCGGCCAAGGGCACGCCGGTGCCGGCGGCGCCGTCGTCGCAAGCCGCGGCGCTCGGTGGCAAGAGCGCGACGTCGAAGGGCGGCGGCGGTGGCGGTGGCGCGAAGGCCGCGCCGCAGACGCCGCTCCAGCCGGCGGCGGGCGGGGGCGGTGGCAGCACCGCGCCGGGTCCGGTCGTGGCGGAGGGCCCGCCGGGCATCATCGCGCAGGACAAGTCGCTCGAGCAGCGGCGCGCGGCGCTCGGCGGCAAGG
>JAIOQA010000187.1 GCA_021413675.1 Deltaproteobacteria bacterium
GCGCGCGCCTGGCGGACCGCCGCCGCCGACCCCGGCGCCCCGCGGCGCCGCGCCGCGCGTCCGCTACGAGCGCCGCGAGCTGCTCGGCATCGGCGGCCTCGGCCAGGTCACCGCCTGCTACGACACCGTGCTCGGCCGCCGCGTCGCGGTGAAGGTCGCGCGCGCCGATCAGGATCCCCAGGCCGAGCAGATCCTCGAGCGCGAGGCGCGGATCATCGCGCTGCTCGAGCACCCGAACATCATGCCGGTCTACGACGCCGGCGGGCAGGCCGGCGTCGGGCCGTACTACGTCATGCGGCTGGTCCACCAGCCGAGCCTCGATCGCGTGCTCGAGAAGCTCGCGCGCGGCGATCGCGCGGCGAAGGACGAGTACGGCCAGAAGCGGCTCCTGCGCTACTTCGTGCAGATCTGCCACGCCGTCGACTACGCCCACAGCCGCGGCATCATCCACTGCGATCTCAAGCCGGCGAACATCCTGCTCGGCGAGTTCGGCGAGGTGCTGGTCGTCGACTGGGGCCTGGCGTGGTCGTCGGCGTACCCCGATGGTCCGCGCGGCGGCACCCCCGGGTTCATGGCGCCCGAGCAGTTCGAGCGCGCGCGCCGCGCGTTCGACGCGCGCACCGACGTGTTCGCGCTCGGCGTGATCCTCTACATGCTGCTCGCGCTGCGCCCGCCGTTCCCGACGCCGCCGCCGGGCGACGACGGCGGCGAGCGGTACCGCGCCGCGAAGCGGCCGTCGGACGCGCAGCCCAACCTCGGCATCCCGCGCGAGGTCGAGGATCTCGCGATGCGCGCGATCGAGCTCGATCCCGATCGCCGGCCGGCGTCCGCGGGCGAGCTGGCGCTGGCGATCGACGAGTGGCTCGAGGGCCGGCGCGAGCTCGAGCGGCGGCGCGCGGCCGCGGATCTCGCGGCCCAGCAGGGCGACGAGCTGGCCGAGCACGTGCTCGAGCTCGACGATGGCCTGCGCGAGCAGGCCGCGCAGCTCGCCGAGCTCCGCGCCCAGACGCCGCCGTGGGCGACCGTCGCCGACAAGCAGGCGCTGTGGGACGCCGAGGACATGCGGGCGGTGACCGAGGCGCTGCGCGTGCGCACGCTGCAGGCCGCCGCTGGCACCTACGAGCAGGCGCTCGAGGCCGTGGCCGATCACGCGCCGGCGCGGCGCGGGCTGGCGCGGCTGTACAAGCTCGAGCTGGCGCGCGCGGTGGCCGAGCGCCACGAGCACGATCGCCTGTGGTTCCAGCAGCTGGTCCAGCGCTACGACGACGACGCCTCGGAGACCGCGACCGGCGAGGGCAAGCTGCTGATCGAGGTCCGGGATCCGGACAGCCGCGCCGAGCTGACGCTGTCGACGCTCGCCGACGATCAGCGACGCCTGGTCGCGCGCGATCCGCGGCCGCTCGACGGTCGCCCGACGATGATGCGGATCGTGCCGGCCGGGCGCCACCTGGTCGAGTGCCGGGTCGGCGCGCGGGTCGTGCGCTACCCGGTCGTGATCACGCCGGGCGGCGAGTCGGCGCTGGTCGTCGATGCCGCGCTCGCGAAGGACCTCGCCGCCGACGAGGCGGTCGTGCCCGGTGGCCCGGCGCCGCTGGGCGAGGCGCTCGAGCTCGCCGATGCGCAGCCGCCGGGCGTCGTCGAGGTCGCGACCTTCGTCGCGCGCCGCCTGCCGGTCACCTTCGGCGAGTTGCTCGCGTTCGTCGACGACGCCGGCCCCGCCGGCGCCGCGGCGATCCCGCGGGACGAGCTCGGCGCGCCGCTCTGGCTCAAGGAGGGCATCGAGGGTGAGGGCGGCGCCGGCACGTGGCGGCCGGCGGCGTGGGCCCAGGGCCTGACCGACGGCGAGGCCGCGACCGTCGCCGCGTTCGGCATCCCCGTCGACGCCGCGGTCGCGTACGCGCGCTGGCTGGCGGCCCGCACCGGCGTGCCGTGGCGCCTGCCGACCGGCGCCGAGTGGGAGAAGGCCGCGCGCGGCGCCGATGGGCGCCTCTATCCCTGGGGCGACACCTTCGACGCCGCGTTCTGCAAGATGCGCGACTCGCGCCAGGGCCCGGCCCGACCCGAGCCGGTCGGCGCGTTCCCGACCGACGAGAGCCCCTATGGCATCCGCGATCTCGCCGGCGGCATGGCCGAGTGGACCGCGCCCGACGCCGACGGCAACGCGTACTCGCGCGGCGGCGCCTGGTACGACCCGCGGGTCGACTGCCGCGTCACCGTGCGGCGCCTGTACCGCGCCGGCGAGCGATCCTGGCGCGTCGGGTTCCGCCTGGTGCGCACGCCTTGACCGGGCCGGGCGCGCGAGCGATCGTCCGGGTCCGTGCAAGGTCTCGACAGCGGCGATCTCTCGATCCAGGTCAGCGAGCAGCCCAACGCGCTCGTGTGCGCGTGGACGGGCAAGAGCAACGACCGTAATCCGCAGGCGGCGCTGGGCCCATGGTTCGACGGGCTGCTCGCCGCCGCGGCCGCCAAGGGGGCGAGCGTGACGATGCACTTCGACAAGCTCGACCACTTCAACTCGTCGACGATCACCGCGCTGATCCGCCTCATCCAGGGCGCGCGCGGCAAGGGCGTCAAGCTCACCTTCGTCTACGACCAGAACCTCAAGTGGCAGCGCCTCAGCTTCGATGCGCTGCGGGTGTTCGAGAAGGCGGACCGCGCGTTCGAGCTGGTGACCGCGTGAGCGCCCCGGTGTCGCCCGGCGAGGAGACCTTCAGCTTCTCGCTCGATCTGCCGGTGCGCAACGAGTGGCGCAACGTCGAGCTCTTGCGGACCTCGGTCGAGAACTGCTTCCAGGCGGTGTTCGCCGACGTCGACGGCAAGAGCGCGATCTCGATGGTCACCGGCGAGCTGCTCGAGAACGCGCTCAAGTACGGCGACTGGGAGTCGGAGTCGGCGCGCCGCGCGTTCCGGCTGCGCGTCGATGGCGATCGCGACAAGGCGGTCGTCATGGTCCAGAACCCGATCAAGCCGGGCGACCCCGGCCTCGACGAGGTGCTGGCGACGGTCGCGTGGATCCGGACCTTCAAGACCCCCGGCGACGCGTACCGCGCGCGCCTGCTGGAGATCGCGCAGGCCGAGGGCGACGAGGTCGGCCCGTCGCGGCTGGGCCTGGTGCGCGTGGCCTACGAGGGCAACTGCACCGTCGATGCGGAGGTCGAGGGCACGACCTTGACGATCACCGCGCGCATGGCGCTGCGCTAGCCCGCCTTCCACGTCGACGTTGTCGTTGTCGTTGTCGTCCGACGTTGGCGTGGGCGTTGTCCGCGCCGGCGACGGCGACGTCAAACGTCGACGTTGCCCCCGCGCGCGGCGGCGATCGCCTTGGCGAAGGAGTCGACTCGACGCCAGCGTCGACGTCCAGGTCCACGTGACACGTCGCCGTCGCCGTCGCGGTCAACCTCGACGAAGACGACCACGTCATCGTCGACGAGGTCGTCGACGTCGACGTCAACGTTCTTGGCGTGATCAGCGCGAGCGCGACAGCGCGCGGTAGCGCGTGAGGTGCCGCACCGCCAGATGGGCCGACGGCAGATCGCCGGCGCGCTCGTAGAGCCGCGCGAGGTTGTAGTGCGCGTCGAGCAGGTCGGGCTCGCGCGCGACCGCCTCGCGGTAGCACGCGATCGCCTCCGCGGTGCCGCCGCGATCCTCGACCGCGACGCCGAGGTTGAACCAGTACAGCGCGACCTCGGGCCGCGCGCACAGCGCCAGCCGGTAGTGGCTCTCCGCGGCAGCGACCTCGCCGCGCTCGTGGCGCAGCCGGCCGAGGTTGCAGTGCGCATCGGCGTGGGAGGGCAGGCCCGCGCGGGCGCGCGCGTAGGCCGGGCTCGCCCCGGGCCCCCCCGCGGCCGCGCGCGCGACGCCGCGCACGTACCAGGACGCCGACGAGGTCGCGCGC
>JAIOQA010000188.1 GCA_021413675.1 Deltaproteobacteria bacterium
GGTCTCGGGCGGCGGGGACGGGGGCGCCTGCGGTGCGATCGGGGCGGGTGCGGTCATCATCGGCGCCGCGGCCAGCGCGCGCGGCGCGGACGGCGCGCGCGGCGCGGACGGCGTCGGCGCGGCTGGCTCGAGGCGGGCGGCGACGCTCACCGGCGTGTATTGCTCGGCGTCGGTCGTCGTCGACACCACCGCCAGCGTCACCGCGGCGCTCAGCAGGACGGCGCCGGTCACGACGACGATCCCGCGGCGGCGCGGTCGCCGCGGCGCGGCCGCGAGCAGCGCCTCCGGCGGACCGAGCGTGATCTCGTAGTCCGCGCCCCAGGCCTCGGTCGGCAGCTCGGTCGGCGTGCGGGTCGCGGGCGGCGCGGTCTTCGTCGGCGCCGCGGCCCGGGTCGGCAGCCGATCGATCGCGGGCGCAGACGGCGGCACCTGGCTGCGCACGTAGGCCGCGAGATCGCTCGCCGACACCGGCAGGCGCTCGGTGCGCGCCAGCTCCTCCAGATCGCGCTGCATCTCGCGCGCGGTCTGGTAGCGCTCGTCGCGATCGCGGCGCAGCGCGCGCAGCACGATCGCCTCGAGGGCCGGCGGGTAGTCGGCGCGGAGCCGCGACGGCGGCGTCACGTCGCGCTTGATGATGCGCTCGAGCACCGCGAAGTCGCTGTCCTGCGCCTGGAACAGCCGGCCGCCGGTGGTGAGCTCGTAGAGGATGATGCCGATCGCGAAGATGTCGCTGCGCCGGTCGAGGGTCTCGCCCCGGCACTGCTCCGGCGACATGTAGCCGATCTTCCCCTTGATCGTGCCGGTCCGCGTCAGGTGGTCGCTGCTCGCGACCTTGGCGACGCCGAAGTCGGTGACCTTGACCGTGCCGTCGTAGGAGACGAGCACGTTGGACAGCGACACGTCGCGGTGGACGACGCCGAGCGGCACGCCGCGGACGTCGGTGAGGCCGTGCGCGTGGTCGAGGCCCGCGCACATGCCGACGGCGATCGTGATCGCGCAGGGCAGCGGCATCGGGCCGCTGTGGTGCTGCACCTTCATGATCTGGCGCAGGTCCGCGCCGCGGACGTACTCCATCTCGTAGTAGTAGTTGCCGGTCTCCTCGCCGATGTCGTGGACCGCGACGACGTTCGGGTGGTCGAGCATCGCGCCCAGGCGCGCCTCGGCCAGGAACATCTGCACGAACTCCGCCTGCATCGCGAAGTGCGGCAGCATCCGCTTGACCACGACGAGCTTCTCGAAGCCCGCGATCCCCTCGGTGCGCGCGAGGTAGATCTCCGCCATCCCGCCCACGGAGAGCAACCCCAGGATCTCGAATCGACCGAGCATCGTGCCGTTCGGCAAGGCGCCGACGACACGCGGCGAGCGCGTGGCCCCCACAGTTCCCATGTTGTCTCTTCTCGTCGATCGATTCCGATCAATCAATAGAGTTGTCAAACGTCACATTCATCACCATCGGCGAGAGACGCATTATCGCTGTGCGATGGATGCGGTGTGCGCGGGTCTGCGACGCACACGCCGACGACGAACGCGACGACCCGAGCGCCGACCGTAAGGCGCGCTGCATTCGTGCGTCGGCGTGTTGTCGTCGGAGATTGTCTCGGGTAACCGGTGACCTGGGTCGCCGTTGACCCTGGCCGCGTGCCGACCTCACCCCTGCGGGGTGGCGGATCGGTGGCCGCGCACTGCCATGCTCCGCGAGCCTGCCTGAGCATGGGTGTTGGCAGGCTCGAACATGGCAGTCATGGCTGGGAGTCGTCGGCGGGTTGCGCCGCGCGCGCCCCGACGACCTCGACGAGCTCGATGTGCGTATGATGGTTCGATGCGACTCGCGCTCGCGCTCTTCATCGTCATGGCCGGCGCTGCCTCGTCGCATGCCGAGACGCTCCATCTCGACCAGCTGAACCTCGACGTCGGCGTCTCCGGCGACGCGAGCTGGAAGGCCTCGTCATCCGCGAGCGAAGACCAGATCGATTCGGATCTGTTCATCGTCACGTTCCACCACCTCGGCACGGAGATGGCGTGCCCGGCGCTGCCCGCGACGATGGGCTCGCCGACGACGGACAGCTGCCCGGTCGGCTTCACGTGCGTCGCGAACGACGGACCGCCGCGGACGCTGGCCGGCACGACGGTCATCCCGGGCTTCGGCTGCCTCGGGTTCGGCGGCGCGCTCGTCGACGTCGACAGCGTCGCGGCGCTCGCGGCGCTCGTGGCCGACGTGCGCGCGAAGATCGCGGCGCAGCACATCGCGGACGTCTCGATCAGGTTCGGCGACCTCGAGGCGAAGCTCGCGATCCGCGACCCGCGTGCGTGGCACACGGTCCCGCTGCCCGCCGACGACAGGGATGCGCCGAGCGCGATCCTCCTCGCGTACGACGGCGCGCCCCCGCGGACCGGGATCGCGGCCACCCCGGGGGCACCCGGGAGCATGTGCGTCCCGAGCGCGCCAGGCGCGCCGTTGCCGAGCCCGGTGTGGCGCCAGTCCACGACCGTCCTCGGCGTGACCAAAGCGTGCACGTCGCGCTGGAACTTCGTGATCCTCGGCGCGCCCGGCGAGGACGACGACGCGACCCGCCGCTGGGCGGTGCCGGCGCTGATCGCGTATGCCGGGGCGGAGATCGTCGATCATCGGCGCGCGCCGGGCGAGCGGCCGTTCTGGGGCCTCGGCAAGCTGTATGTGGCCGGCGCGCGGGTCTCGCCCGAGATCGACGACGCCGGCGCGTTCGGCGCGGGTCGCGTCGGGCTCGAGCTCGTCGCGCCGCTGACCGAGGGCGCCATCGCTCCGGCGGTCTCGTTCGGCACCTCGCTCGGCCTCGACGGCTCGTTCCACCTCGCGGCCGACATCTACCTCGGCTTCGGGCTCGGCACCGAGGTCGCCGGCTGCGGCCTGTTCGCGACCGCGGTCGCCGGCGCCGACCGCGATGGTCCCGACTCGTCATCCACGTTCGGCGGCCGCGGCTATCTCGGCGTCGCGGCGGCGGTGCACGCGCCGCTGGGGATCGCCTCGCTCGACGGTGGCCTGATGTGGAACACGGTCGAGAAGCGCCTGTCGGCGGGCGTGTCGCCGCGCGGGACCCCGCTCGGCGCGGGGCTCCTGATCCACGTGTACGATCAGAGCACCGCGGTGATGCTGTACGTCGGGATCACCGGGGAGGGCATGCGATGACGATCCGCGCACTGATGATCGCGAGCGGGTTGCTCGGGGCCTGCACCGTCGTCGAGCCCGACCAGGTCGAGTTCGACAAGGTCGTGGGCGCGGCGTACGGCCTCGATCCGTGCGACTGCCGCATCGAGGGCGGCCAGATGCACCTGCTGTGCACGAGCGATGGCGACATCGACTCCGTCGCGCTCGATGTCCCGCCGACCCCCGACGTCGACGTGACCACGCAGCTGAAGGTCACGCTCTCGAACGTCGCCGTCCTCGTCGTCGGGACGCAGCCGGTGACCGGCCGCTTCTCGCTCGGCGACGCGGTGCTCGCACCGGGCGACACCTTCCCGCTGCGCGCCGTCTCGAACATGCACTTCGCGTGGCCGCAGCAGGATGTCTGTGGCGCCCAGTCGGGCTGCGATGCCGGCAAGGTCCACCTGCACTCCGGCCGCCTCGAAGGCGGTCACGGTGGCTGCGTCGACCTCGGGTTCTAGCTCGCGTCGCCGGGCTCGTCGGCGTCGATCGCGTTGTCGAGATCGTCGAGCACCGCGGCGATCACCGCGCGGCGATCGGGGCGCGCGTGGGCGAGGGCCCCGACCAGCGCGGGCCGCGCGATCGGGCCGAGCGTCAGCAGGCCGCCGCGCGCGGCGGCGCGGACGGCGACGTGGGCGTGCGCGAGGAGCGCGGCGAGTGCGTCGACCGCCTCGCGATCGCCGGCGAACGCGACGATGCGGATCGCGGTGCGCACGATCGATGGATCGGCGTCGTCGAGTAGGCGGTCGGGATCGCGCCCGCCGAGCTGCGCGGCGAAGACGCGCTCCACCGCGGTGGCGATCGCGGGCGACAGCCGCAGGGCGGCGCGGGGTGCGGCGAGCACCGCATCGGCGATCGCGAGCACGGCGTCGCGATCGGCCGGACGCGTGATCGGCAGGAGCAGATCGAGGCGCGCCGCCGGGTCGCGCGCGCCGATGGCCACGAGGATCGTGGTGAGCGTGTCGTCGCGATCGGTGCCTGCGAGGAGCGGCGCGAGCGCCGCCGCCAGCGCGGTCGCGCCATCGGGCTCGGCCCAGTCGACGAGCCGCGCGATGACGCGCAGCAGGTGGTCGCGCGCGGTCGCGCCGGTCGCGCTGGCGAGGCCGCGGATCAGGGCCTCGGCGAGGCCGGGCGCGACCAGCGTGCCGGCGGTGGCGCGATCGAGATACGCCGCCCAGTGCGCGACCTGATCGGGCCGCGCCGCGAGCTGCGCGATCAGCGACGGCGGCACGACCGCGGTCGGGCCGAGCACGTCGAGCACGGTCCAGTCGCCGCGCGCGAGCGCGGGTTCGAGCCGCGGCCAGAGCCGCCCGACCGGCGCCCCGCGGAGCAGGGCGCGGGCGCGGTCCTTGGCCGGCGCGTCGTCGTCGGTCGCGCGCCAGACCTCGAGCGCGAGGGCGTCGCGCTGGTGGACGTCGTCGAGGGATCCGAGGAGCATCAGCCCGCGCTCGCGCCGCTCGCCGGTCGAGGCGCGCAGCTCGGCCGCGAGCCACGCGGTGTCGCGGCGGCCGAGCGTGGCCGCGAGCGGGCCGCCGAGCTTGCCGTCGAGAAACCGGGCGAGCAGCTGACGGCGTTCGACGAGGCGCGCGGAGCCCAGGAGCGCGGTGGCGGCGGCGGGCGCCATCGCCGCGTGGGCGGCGTCGACGGTGCCATCGAGGAAGGCGCGCGCCGCGGGGCTGTCGCGATCGATCGCGGCGATCATGTCGATCAGCCGCGCGCGGGTGCGGACCTCGACCCGCGGATCGCGCGCGAGGCGGCGCAGCGCCGCGATCGCCGGCGCGCCGAGCGCGGTGAGCGCGTGGACCAGCGCGTCGGCCCGGCCGGGCGCCCGCTCGCGCCACTGCTCGGCGTGGCGGATCGCCGCGTCGATGCCGCGAGCGGCGGCGATCGCGGCGACGATCGGGCGGACCAGCTCGTCGCGCGTGCCGAGCGCGATCGCCCGGTCGACCTCGCCCGCGTCGATCAGATCGCGCGCCAGCTCGACCGCGGTCGCGACCGAGATCGTCGCCGGTGGCGCCCGATCGTGGTCGAGGCGGACGACGGTCGCGGCGCGCGCGCGCGTGGCCTCGGGCTCGGGCCATGGCGTCGTCGACCACCAGCGCGCGGCGTCGCTCGTCCAGCGCGCCGCGGCGACCGCGCCGAGGCCCGGGGGAAGATCGGTGGGCGGTCGCCCGGCGATGACCTGGGCGATGCGCGCGGTCAGGGTCGCGTCGTCGGTCGGCAGGAGCGCGAGCGCGGCCGTGCGCGCGTCGTCGTCGAGCGCGTCCCAGCGATCGAGTAGCGCCTGGCTCTCGACGCCGGTGAGCCGCGCGTCCGCGATCCGGCGGCGCGCGAGCAGCGCCGCGAGCACCCCGTCGTCGCTCGCGACGGTCCGCAGCGCGCGACCGAGCGCGCGCCGATCGCGGGCGCCGGCGAGGCGGACGAGCCCCAGGCGCGTCGGCTCGTCGTCGTCGGGGCGCGGCGCGGTCGCGATGGCGAGGGCCGCGGCGCGCCCGCGGCGCGTGAACGCGGCGTCGAGATCGATCGGCGGTCCGGCGGCGAGCCCCAGCGTGCCCGCGCCGGCGCTCCGCAGCAGCGCGTCGATCCACGGCGCGGTCGGCCGCGCGACCGCGAGCGCGGCGACCTGGTCTGCGGTGAGCGCACCGTCGAGCGCATCGACCAGCAGCTCGATCGCGCGCGGCTCGCGCGGCTGATCGAGCGCGGCGATCACCACCGGGACCAGCCAGCGCCCGAGGATCGCGCGCAGCGCCGCGCGCACCAGCTCGCGCAGCCCGGGGTTGTCGTGGTGCGCGATCCACGCGAGCAGCGCGGGGACGGCCGCGGGCGACCCCGCGCGCGCCAGCGCCTCGGCCGCGGTCTTCTTGAGGTTCATGTTCGGCGAGGCGAGGCACGCCGCGATCGCGGCGGTGGCGCTGGTCGCGCGCAGCTCGCCGAGGGCGATCAGCGCCTGCCGGACGACGGGGAGCTCGTCGTCGCCGAGGCGCGGCGTGAGCCACGCGACCGCGGGCGCGCCGGCGCCGATCAGCACCGCACAGGCGCGCTTGCGGAGCTCGGGGTTGCGGTGGCGCAGGAGCGGGCGCACCCGCACCAGGAGCTCCGCGTGGGCGTGGCCGTGGATCGCGTCGAGCAGCCGGGCCAGCGCGTCGTCGTCGAGGTGGCGCTCGCGCAGCCGCGCGATCGCGGCGATCGCGATCGCGGTCGCGCCCGGATCCTGCGCGCCCTCGAGGCCGCGCGGGCGCGGCGCGCGCAGCTCGGCGAGGCGCACCCCCAGCGTGCGGAGCGCGGCGTGGACCTCGCTGCGCACCGCGTCGTCGGGATCGGTCATCGCGGTGGCGAGCGCGGTGATCGCCCGCGGGTTGCCCGAGCGCCCGAGCGCGTGGATCGCGGCGGTGCGCAGCGGATGCCCCGCGGTCGCGGCGATCGCGCGCAACGCCAGCGCCGACGAGACCGCGCCGTGCGCCGGCAAGGCGGCGAGCGCGCCGGCGTCGAGCAAGCCGGCCGCATGGAGATCGTCGAGCGTCTCGATCGAGGCATCGAGGCGGAGCAGCACGGTGGCGGCGGTCGCGGCCCACGGCGGTCGCGTCGCCGCGGGGACCGCCAGCGCCAGCGCCACGCGCAGGGCCTCGACCGTGGCGTCGCCGCCGATCAGCGCCAGCGCCTGCAGCGCAGCCTCGGGCTCGGCGGTGAGGCGCTCGAGGATCGCGCCCTCGGCCTCCGTCCGGTCGAGCCGGCCGAGCGCGGCGATCGCGGCCCACCAGCCGGCGCGCTCGCGCTCGTCCCCGACCATCGCGAGCAGGCGCGCGCACGCGCGCTCCGAACCCAGCGCCTCGAGCAACGCGACGACGCGCTCCCAGTCGGGGTCGCCGTCGGGGTCGTCGTGGACCGCGGCGTCGACCGTCGCGACCACGACCTCGCCGCGGCTGCTCACGATCTCGGCGACCGGTCCGGGGGCGAGGTGCGGCGTGTCCAGGTACAGCGCGAACAGCCGGCGCGTCTGCGCATCGTCAGGGCCGTGGCCGCGGCGCTTGAGCGCGATCAGCGCGTCGATCGCGGGCGCCGCGAGCTCGTCCGGGTGGCGCGTGACCCGATCGACGATCGCGGTCAGATCGTCATCGTCGCCGAGGTCACCGAGCGCGCGCACGCACGCGCCGCGCCGCGCGCTCCGGGCCTCCGCGAGGTCGAGCTCGGCATCGTCGAGCTCGATCAGCTCGCGCCGCAGCGCCGCGCGGTCACCGCGCCGCCGCATGACCGCGAGGCGCGCGAGCTCGACCTCCGTGGTGCGCGCGGCCTCGCCGAGGACGATCGGCGGCAGCGGCAGGGCGGACGCCCACGGTTCTCCGAGGAGGTTCAGCGCCGCGATCGTGGTCGCCACCGCCGAGGAGGCGATCACGCCGAGCAGCCAGCGCTGGGCATCGGGGGGCGCGTGAAGCCCGCACGCCAGCCCGCGGTCGATCAGCTCGACCGCGCTGCGCCGCCCGGCCTCGATCGAGGTCGTGAGCCGCCCGACCAGCCCGCCGACCTCGACCGGCAGCTGTCGCAGCGCCTCGCGGCCCGCGGCGGTGCGGACGAGCGCGTCGACCTCCGCGCTCGTGGTCGCGCGCACCAGCGCGACGCGCAGCCAGGCCACGCGCACCAGAGGCGGCAACGGATCGAGCGTGGGCACAGCGACGCCCACGCCCTCGAGCGCGAGATCCGCGACGAGGATCGAGGTCTCGGGCGCCAGGGCCGCGGCATCGATCGCCGCGATCGCGGGGGTCGCAGGATCGAAGCCTTCGTCGCGCCACCGCGTGACCAGCCCCTGTACCGCGGCGTGGGCGATCGCGGCATCGCTCGAGGCCAACCAGCCGCCGAGCGTCTCGAGTGGCACGTGCTCGTCGCGGAGCCGGCGTCGCACGTCCGCGGACATCAGCCGTTCTCGCGGTGGCGGCCGATCCACCACGCCACGCCGAGGATCGCCATGCTGCCGAACGACAGGCCCATCATCGCGCCCACCGACGGCGGCGGCGGCCCGAGCACCGCGCCGAAGTACATCGCGGTCAGCGCGGCGATCAGGATCCAGAAGCCCGCGCCGCCGATGCGATCGCGCGCGCGCGTGGCCCGCGCGTAGAGCAGCGCGCCGCCGACGAACATCGCGGTCTCGACGATCAGCGTGCCGGGCACCGAGTTCCACAGGCCGAGGCCGACGCGGGTCTCCACACCCGGCGCGAGCGGCATGTCGGGGCGGTGCGCGATCCAGTCGAGCACCCAGTGGCTCACGACCAGCGCGCCGAGCACGGGCGCGCCGCGGCGGTCGCCGATCCACACCACGTAGCCGATCGCGAACAGCACCGCCCACGCGATCGCCATCACCAGGCTGTGCGAGTACGGCATGTAGTCGAGCGCGAGCGGCGACGCGGCGGTGATGCCGGGGACGATCCGCACCTGCTCGATGCCGGTCGTGACCAGGATCGGCCATGCGATGTCGAGCGCCATCGGCGCGGCGAGCAGGACCGGCAGCGAGGCGCGAGGCGCGAGCGGCTTGGCGGCGAGCCCGACCGCGAAGTGGCCGATGAACATGGCGCGAGCGTACCCGCGCGCGCGGCCTCGGAGCTATGCCAGCAGCGCGAGCAGATCGTCGCGCGTGAGCGACACCGCGCGATCCGCGCCGCCGAGCGCGGCCTCGGCCAGCGCGCGCTTCGACGCCTGCAGCGCCAGGATGCGCTCCTCGACGGTGTCGCGCGCGACCAGCCGGTAGACCATGACCGGCTTGTCCTGGCCGATGCGGTGGGCGCGGTCAGCGGCCTGATCCTCGACCGCCGGGTTCCACCACGGATCGACGAGGAACACGTGATCGGCGGCGGTCAGATTGAGACCGGTGCCGCCGGCCTTGAGCGAGATCAGCATCACCGGCGGACCGCCGTCGGACTGGAACTCGGTGACGACCGCCTGGCGATCGACCGTCGAGCCATCGAGCCGCGTGAACGCGATGCCCGCGGCCTCGAGCGCCGGCTCGATGCGATCGAGCAGCGAGGTCCACTGCGAGAACACCAGCGCCTTGTGGCCATCGGCCGCGGCGTCCTCGAGCGCCTCGACCAGGCGCTCGACCTTCGACGACGACTCCGCCGACTGGCCCGGGATCAGGCCGCGGTGGCACGACGCCTGGCGCAGGCGCAGCAGCGTCTCGAGCGCGGCCATCACGCCGCCGCCCTGCGACAGCATCGCGACGACGTCGCGCTGCGTGGCCGCGCGGATCGTGTCGTAGACCTCGCGCTCGGCCTCGTCGAGCTCGACGTGCATGACCGCCTCGGTGCGAGGCGGCAGCTCGGGCGCGACCTCGCGCTTCTTGCGGCGCAGCACGAACGGCTTGATGCGCTCGCGCAGGCGCGCGGCCGCGCCCGGATCGCCGTTCGCGATCGGCGTGCCCCAGCGCTCGGCGAAGTCGGCGCGCCCGCCGAGCAGGCCGGGGTTCGTGAAGTGGAACTGGCTCCACAGCTCGTCGAGGCGGTTCTCGACGGGCGTACCGGACAAGGTGACGCGCCAGTCGGCGCGCAGCTTGTAGGCCGCGCGCGCGACCTGGCTGTCCGGGTTCTTGATCATCTGCGACTCGTCGAGATAGACCGCGTCCCACTCGACCGCGCTGAGGACATCGATGTCGTTGCGCAGGAGCGGATAGCTCGTGAGCACGATGTCGGCCTTGTCGTCGAGGGCGCGCTTGGCGCCGTGATAGACCGACGCGCGCAGATCGGGGCGGAACCGCCGGACCTCGTCGGCCCAGTTCCACACCACGCTGGTCGGGGAGACCACGAGCGTGCGGCCGCGCACCGCGGCCAGCGCCTGGATCGTCTTGCCGAGACCCATGTCGTCGGCGAGCACGCAGCCGAGGCCGGCGTCGCGGCAGAACGACAGCCAGTCGACGCCGGACCGCTGGTACGGCCGCAGGATCTCGTCGAGGCCCGCGGGCAGGGGCGCCTTGGGCAGCGACACGAAGTCCTCGACCAGCGGCCGCAGCCGCTGCAGGTCCGCAGGCGGCGGGAGATCGAGATCCTCGCAGAGCCGGCCGAGATCGGGCAGCGCGTGCATCGGCACGCGATCGCTGCCGCCGCTCGCGGCGAGCAGATCGGCGACCTTGCCGCCGTGCTTGTCGAGCCACGCCTGCGGCACCTGGCCCCAGCCGCCGCCCTCGAGCGCGACCAGCTCGGCGCCGGCCTGCCACGCGCGCAGCACCGCCTCGGTGGTCGCGCGGCGCTCGCCGGCGGAGAACGTGACCGCGAAGCGGCCGTTGCGGGTGTCGACGTCGGGGATGAGCACCGCCGCGGGCTGACCGCCAGCGGCGCGCGCGTCGGCGCGCAGCCACGCCGCGAGCCCGTTCGACAGCACCGCAGCATCTTTGCCGGTCAGCTCGACGCGCCGGCCGGGCGCGAGGTGGAGCTCGTCGCGGAGCCGGTACAGCAGCTGGCGCTCGAGCGCCTCGTCGCGCAGCGGCAGCGCGCCATTGAGGTGCACGAGCCGGCCCGCGTCGACGCGCGCGCGCGGCGGATCGCCGTAGACGAGGGTGGCCATCGCCGACAGCACCTCGCCGGCCTGCTTGACCTCGAACACCACGCGCGGCCGCTCGCTCGCGCCCATCTGCGGCAGGCGGGTCGTGCGGATCTCGACCGGGATGCGCCCGGCCAGGCCCGGCAGCACCTTGCCGACCAGCTCGGGGATCTCGGCCGCCGAGAAGTCGCGCGAGGCCGGCAGCTTCTCGAGCCGCCCGCCCTGCAGCTCCTGCTCGCCGATCGGATAGATGACATCGCCGATGCGGACCACGCCGAACGAGACGACCGAGTTCACCGTGGGGTCGGTGGTCAACCGCAGGCGCACGCCGCCGTCGGGCAGGTCGTCGATCGTCGCGCGCGGCCGGATGAACTCGCCCGAGGTGGTGATCGGCTTGCCGCTGAGCCGCACGTCCTTGGCGTCGGCCAGGGTCGCGCACAGCCGGGCGAGCCGATCGCCGGCGAGCACCGCGCCGCCGCGGTACTGCAGCATCTGATCGACGACCAGATCGACGTCGTGCGCGGCGACCACCGGGCCGGGGATCCGCTTCGCGATGATCGCGTGCAGCGAGCCCGGGAGGACCTCCTCACGGCCGTCGGGGTGGATCACTTTGCGCTCGAGGGTCAAGCCGCCCGGGGCGGGCTCGAGCCGGTAGCTGATCGTGCCGCCGACCGTCTTCGAGACCGGCAGGACCACCTCGGTGGCGGGAGCGCCGGCGGAGTCGCGGGCCTGGATGATCGCGAGCACCGCCGCGACCACGTGCGCGCAGGCCTTCTCGCGGCTCGGGCAGTTGCACTCCCACTCGCCGGCGGCGGGGTAGAGCACCACCGACAGCGGCGTGGGCCGCGCCGGCACCCGGACGTCGACCTCGATCTCGTCGGTTTTCGCGGTCTTACCGACCACGCGCTGCTCCCGAGCCAGCGTCACGCCCTGGCCCCACACGCGCGCTGACGCGGCGGCGTGGATCGCCTCACGGAGCGCAGTCAGTGGATCGTCGGCGGGCATCCTCGCTACCTAGCGCACCAGTCTGTTTCCAGCAAGATAGGACGGGTGGTGATAGGGTTAGCACCGATGCGTCCGGACGATGGTGGCGGCGGGGCGGAACCTGACCCCGATGTCGAAATCGTGCGCGCGATCGCCGCCGGAGATCGATCCGCGGTCGCGACCCTGTACGACCGCCACTCCTCCATGCTCCTGGGCCTGGCGCTCCGGATCGTCCGCGACCGCCGGGAAGCCGAGGACCTGCTCCACGACGTCTTCCTCGAGGTGTGGAAGGCCGCAAAATCCTACGATCCGGTCCGCGGTCGCGTTCGTACCTGGTTAGCCGTCCGTATGCGCTCCAGGGCCCTCGACCAGCAGAAATCGGCGCGCGTCAGCCGCAACGCCGGGGACGACTCCGTCCTGGAGCGGGTCGCGGCCGAATCGGACCTGGCCGAGTCCCCGGACCGGACCCGCGTTCGCCGCGCCCTGGGCGAGCTGCCGCCGGAGCAGCGCCAGGTGCTCGAGCTCGGCTACTACGAGGGGCTGTCGTGCTCGGAGATCGCCGAGCGCATCGGCGCGCCGATCGGCACGGTCAAGTCGCGGGTCGCCGCGGCGCTCGGGAAGTTGCGCACCAGCCTCGGCGAGCCCGCCCCGATGGCGCGTGGAGCAGTGTCATGACCGACGTCCGCGAACTGTTGCCGCTCTACGCCCTCGGCCTGCTCGAGCCCGCCGAGGCGGGCATCGTCGAGCGTGCGGTCGCGCGCGACGCGGAGCTCGCGGCCGAGCTGCGGGCCTACGATCGCGCGGCCGACAGCCTGCTCGCCGTCGCGCCGACGGCCCGGCCGTCCGCCGCGGTGCGCGAGCGGTTGATCGCGAGCCTCGCTGCCGGTCGCTTCGAGCGCTTCGCCGCCGGCATCGCCGAGCTCTACGACGTCGCGATCGATCGCGCGCGCGAGATCCTCGGGCTGCTCGACGATCCCGCCGAGCGCAAGCCGGCGTTCCCGGGCGCGTCGCTCCTGCACTTCGCCGCGGGCCCGGCGTGCGCCGGCGCCGACACCGGCTTCGTGATCCTCGCGCCCGGCGCGCGATTCCCGTGGCACCAGCACGACGGCGACGAGAAGGTGCTCTGTCTCCAGGGCACGATCATCGATGACGACGGCACGGTCTACGGGCCTGGTGATATCCAGGTGAAGGCGCCTGGCACTGCCCACGAGTTCCAGGCCGGCCCCGATGAGGAGCTGATCTTCGCAGCCCGGGTGTTCGGCGTGCGCTTCGATGGCGCGAAACCATCGACTGATGGCGCGATCTAGACTCCGCGCTTCGATGGCGCGAAACGATCGAGTGTTGGCGCGATCTGGACTCCGCACGTCGATGGCGCGAAACCGTCGAGTGTTGGCGCGATCTAGACTCCGCACGTCGATGGCGCGAAACCGTCGAGTGATGGCGCGATTTGAACCTTGGCAGAGAGTGGCAGATTCGATGGAGTATCGAGCTATATCCCGATAGCCACGCTCAGCCAGGGATTCCTCCGAGATTCCCAGTTGATTCCAGAAGCGGTGTTCTCCAGTATCCGCCACTGATGGTCGAGGGAAGTCAGCTGGGCGCCTATCGAGTGGTGCGTCAGATCGGTGTCGGTGGGATGGGGGCGGTCTGGCTCGCTGAACACGTGACGCTCGGTCGTCGCGCGGCGATCAAGGTGCTCCACCCGGAGTACTCGCACCGCTCCGAGATCGTGACGCGCTTCTTCAACGAGGCCCGCGCGGCGACCTCGATCAGCGACCCGGGGATCGTGCAGATCTTCGACTTCGGGCAGCACACCGACGGCAGCGTCTACATCGTGATGGAGCTGCTCGAGGGCGAGCCGCTCGACCGCCGGCTCGAGCGCTGCGGCACCCTCGCGCTCGCCGATGCGCTCCGCATCATGCGGCAGGCGGCCAGCACGCTCGCCGCGGCGCACGCGCACCGCATCGTCCACCGCGACCTCAAGCCCGAGAACATCTTCCTGGTCCACGATCCCGAGGTCCCGGGCGGCGAGCGCGCCAAGATCCTCGACTTCGGCATCGCGAAGCTCGCGGACAGCGACTCCGGCATCAAGACCCAGACCTCGGCGGTGATGGGCACGCCCTTCTACATGTCTCCCGAGCAGTGCCGGGGCGCGGGCCTGGTCGATCAGCGAAGTGACGTGTACTCGCTCGGCTGCGTGCTGTACTCGCTGCTGATCGGCCATCCGCCGTTCGTCGCCGAGGGCATGGGCGAGGTCATCGCGATGCACCTGCGCGAGCCGGCGCCGGTCCCGTCCACGCTGCGGCCCGACCTGCCGCCGGAGGTCGACCGGCTCATCGCGATGTGCCTGGCCAAGGAGCCCGAGCAGCGGTTCGCGACGGCGAGCGACCTCGCGATCGCGATCGGCGGCCTGCTCGGATCGTCACCGATGCACCCGCTGCTGGCGCCCGGGGCGGTGAGCGCGCGGTACCCGGCGCAGACCGCGCCGACCACGCTGTCGTCGGCGGCCGGCGCGGCCTCGGTGGCGCCGGCGCGCCGCGGTCGCGGTGGCCTGATCGCCGTGCTCGTCGTGGGCGCGGCGGCCGCGGGCGGTGCGGTCGTGGTGATCAAGTCCGGCGGCGGCAGCGCGGCGCAGGCTCCCGCGAAGGCGCCGCCGCCCGCGACGACGATCGATGCCGCCGAGGCCGCGAAGCCACTACCGCCGCCGCCCGATCCCGCGACCCAGGTCGCGGCGCCGATGAAGGCGCTGCTCGGCCGCTTCGTCGCGTGGTCGCACGATCACGCGGGCGCCGCGTGCCCTGATCTCGCCGCGCTCGGTGCGAGCGAGCCCGATCCGTGGGGCCACGACTTCCGCATCACCTGCACCGACCAGCCCGGCGATCAGATCGTCGGCGCGATCTCGGCCGGCCCCGATGGCGCGCCAGGCACCGCAGACGACCTCGCCTCCTGGCAGCTCGGCCGCGAGGTGACGAGCCTGGTCGAGGGCGCGCGCTGGATCGCCGCCGCCGCGCCGGTGCCGCCGGGCAAGCCGACTCCACATCCGCCCCATAAACCGGGCACCAAGCCACCCAAGCCGCCGCCGCCTCCGTCGGGCGGCGTGCAGCTCGACGAAAACGGGCTGCCGATCACGCGCTGAGGTCAATCCATGAAGAGATGCTCGTTCGTCGTACTCCTCGCTTTGGCGTGGACCTCCTCCGCGCGTGCCCAGTCGGTGGGCGCCCAGGCCGAGGTGCTGTTTCGCCAGGGCCGTGACCTGATGGCCGAAGGCAAGATCAAGGAGGCGTGCCTCGCGTTCGGCCAGAGCCAGAAGCTCGAGCCGACCGTGACCACGCTGCTGAACCTCGCCGGCTGTCACGAGAAGCAGCGGTTGCTCGCGTCCGCGTGGGGCGAGTTCCTCGAGGCCGAGCGCATGACGCGCTCCGCGTCCGACGCCACCAACAAGCAGCTGCACGGGGTCGCGAAGCAGAAGGCCACCGCACTCGAGCCGCTCATCTCCAAGCTCGTCATCAACGTGCCCGAGCACAGCAACGTCGATGGCCTGCAGCTCGAGCTCGACGGCACGCCGATCGACTCGGTGATGTGGAACCGCGCGATGCCGGTCGACGGCGGCGCGTACACCGTCACCGCGCGCGCACCCGGCGCGAACCCGTGGTCGACCCAGGTCACCGTCGGCGAGCAGACCGACACGAAGACCATCGACATCCCGGACCTGCGCAACCTGCCGCGCGACCTGAAGCCCGTGCCGCCGACGCCGACGCCGACGCCGACGCCGGTGCCGACGGTGGTCGCGCCGACGCCAGATGATCGCGGTCCCGCGGCGCGCTCGAAGACCGTGCCGATCATCGTCGGGGCCGGCGCGGTCGCGCTGCTCGGCGCCGGGCTCGGCTTCGAGCTGTGGGGCAGCTCGACCTACGACAAGGCCAAGGCCGAGACGATGGACCAGGCGCGGCGCGAGTCGCTGTTCAGCTCCGCGAACACCAAGCGCTACACCGCCGAGGGCCTCGCGGTCGCCGGCGTCGCGTGCGCGGGCGTCGCGGTCTGGATGTTCCTCCGTCATCCGCATGAAGAGAGCGCCGCGACCGCGCGCGCGCATGTCGTCCCGTCCCTGAACGGGTTCGCGATCGTGGGGGCATTCTGATGCGTCGCCTGTCACTCCTTCTCCTCACGGTCGCCGCGTGCGGCTTCCCCTCGCTGCCGTCGGTCGATCCCGATGCCGCGCCCGCCGACCCGAACGCGCCGGTCGCGATGGGCGACACGCTCGTCACCGCGCTCGACACGCCCAGCTCGGTCGACGTCCTCGCCAACGACAGCGATGCCGACGGCGACACGCTGACGATCGCGACGGTCTCCACGCCGGCGCACGGCGCGGCCTCGATCGCCGGCACCGGGATCACGTACACGCCTGCGACCGGCTACGCCGGGGTGGACTCGTTCACGTACACGATCTCCGACGGCACGCTCACCGCGACCGCGACGGTGACGGTCACCGTCACCAACGACCACGCGCCCACCGCCGGCAACGACACGTTCTCGGGCACCGAGGACACCGCTGGCTCGGTCGATGTCCTGGTCAACGACAGCGACATCGACAGCGACCCGCTGACCCTGACCGCGGTGACGACGCCGCCGCACGGCGCCGCGGTGATCGCCGGCACCAAGATCACGTACACGCCCGCGGCCAACTACAACGGTGGCGACTCGTTCACGTACACGGTCTCCGACGGCACGCTCACCACGACCGCGACGGTCACGGTCAACCTGGCCGCGGTCGAGGACGCCCCGGTGGCCAGCGCCGACACGCCGACCACCGCCGAGGACACCGCGGGCAGCTTCGACGTGCTCGCCAACGACGTCGACGTCGACGGCGACGCGCTGTCGATCACCGCGGTGACGACGCCGTCTCACGGCGCGGCGGCGATCTCCGGCTCGAAGGTCAGCTACACGCCGACCGCGAACTACAACGGCGGCGATTCGTTCACGTACACGATCTCCGACGGCCAGCTCACGGCGACGGCGACCGTCAACCTCACCGTCAGCTCGGTCAACGATGCGCCGGTCGCGGCCAACGACAGCCTGCTCACCGACGAGAACAACGCCGGCGGCGTCGCGGTGCTGGCCAACGACAGCGATCCTGACGCCGACACGCTGTCGATCACCGCGGTGTCGACGCCCACGCACGGCACCGCCGCGATCGCCGGCACCAGCGTGACCTATACGCCCGCCGCCAACTACGTCGGCACGGACGGGTTCACGTACACGGTCTCCGACGGCCACGGTGGCACCGCCACGGCGATGGTCTCGGTGACGGTGCGGACCACCGACCGCGCGCCGGTCGCCAACGACGACACCGTGACCACGCCCGAGGACACCCAGGCGACCATCGCGGTCACCGCCAACGACACCGACGCCGACGGCGACCCGCTGAGCATCACCAGCCACACCAACCCCGCGCATGGCACCGCCGTGACCTCGGGATCGAGCATCGTCTACACGCCGGTGGCCAACTTCCACGGCTCCGACACGTTCGACTACACGATCTCCGACGGCCTGATGACCGCGACCGCGACGGTGACGATCACGGTGGCGTCGGTCAACGACGCGCCGGTCGCGGCCGATGACAGCCTGACCATCACCGAGGATGCGCCGGGCACCGTCGCCGTCCTCGCCAACGACACCGACCTCGACGGCGATCCGCTGACGATCACCGCGCGGTCGACGCCTGGCCACGGCACGACCTCGCTGTCGGGCTCGAGCATCGTCTACACGCCCGCCGCCAACTACAACGGCTCGGACGCCTTCACGTACACGATCTCCGACGGCACGACGACCGCGATCGCGACGGTCTCGGTCACGGTGACCCCGGTCAACGACGGGCCGGTCGCGGTCGCCGACAGCGCGACCACCGCCGAGGACACCGCCAAGACGATCGCGGTCCTGACCAACGACAGCGACGTCGATGGGGACACGCTGACGATCACCGCGCGGTCGACGCCGGGCCACGGCACGACCGCGCTGTCGGGCTCGAACATCGTCTACACGCCGGCCGCCAACTACAACGGCTCGGACTCGTTCACGTACACGATCTCCGACGGCACGCTGACCGCGGTCGCGACCGTCACGATGACGGTGACCGCGGTCAACGACCCGCCGGTCGCGGTCAACGACACGGTCACCACCGCCGAGGACACCGCCAAGACCATCGCGGTGCTCGCCAACGACAGCGACGTCGACGGCGACGCGCTGACCATCATGGCGGTGACCGCGCCGACGCACGGCACCGCCGTGAAGTCCGGCGCGAACGTCATCTACGCGCCAGCCGCCAACTACAACGGCGTCGACTCGTTCACGTACACGATCACCGATGGTGCGCTGACCGCGACCGCGACGGTGTTCATGACGGTGACGTCGGTCAACGATCTGCCGGTCGCATCGGCGGCGTCGGCGACCCTTGGCAGCGGCGAGTCCGTCGCGATCACGCTGGTCGCCAGCGACGCGGACAACGATCCGCTGACCTTCGGCGTGGTCGCCGCGCCGATCCACGGCACGGTGTCCATCAGCGGCAACGTCGCGACCTACACCGCGAACCTGCACTACACCGGCGCCGACTCGTTCACGTTCCGCGCGAACGACGGCACCGCCAACTCGAACACCGCGACGGTGTCGATCACGGTCACGAGCGACATCGTGACCGCGGTGAGCGTCGGCAACCAGTTCGCCTGCGCCCTGCGCTCGGGCGGGTCGCGGTCGTGCTGGGGCCTCAACACCAACGAGCAACTCGGCGACGGGACCACGGTCACGCACGACCTTCCCGAGTACCTCGGTGGTAGCTGGGCTTCGCTCGCAGCGGGCCAGTTTCACGCGTGCGGCATCGGTCAGGACGGCTCGCTGTGGTGCTGGGGCTACAACGGTCGCGGCGCGCTCGGCGATGGCACGATGAACGACTACGGCACTCCGCACCGCGTCGGCGCCGGCACGAACTGGGCCTCGGTGGCGGTTGGCAGCTATCACACCTGCGCGACCCGCACCGATGGAACGCTGTGGTGCTGGGGCGGCAACACCTGGGGCGAGGTCGGCACTGGCAACACGACCGACGTCCTCGTGCCGACCCAGGTGGGGACCGCGACGAACTGGGGACAGGTCTCGGCGGACATCGGCCTGACGTGCGGACGCCAGACCAACGGCACGCTCTGGTGCTGGGGCAGCAACTACTACGGGACCGTCGGCGATGGGACGAATGGATCCGGAACCGACCGCTACACGCCCGTCCAGATCGGAAACCTCACGACGTGGGCGGCGGTCTCCGCGGGCTTCTATCACTCGTGCGCGATCCGGACGGACGGGACGATCTGGTGCTGGGGCCTGAACGACAAGGGACAGCTCGGCGACAACACGACCACCTTGCGCAACGCGCCGACGCAGGTCGGGACCAGCACCGCGTGGGCCTCGGTCGACGCCGGCGGCAGCCACTCGTGCGGACGGCGCACCAACGGCACCGTCTGGTGCTGGGGCAGCAACGCCTTCGGCCAGCTCGGTGATGGGACGGTCCAGCAGCGACTGGCGCCGGCGCAGGTTGGCGCCGCGACCAACTGGGCCTCGGTCTCGAGCGGCTACGAGACGACCTGCGCGCTCACCACCACGGGCATCATGGACTGCTGGGGCCACAACGTGACCGGTGGCACCGGCCTGGGCATTGGCGACGCGAACACGCCGATGGCCGTCGGTAGCGCGACCGATTGGGGCGCTGTTGCGGGTGGCACCCTCACGACGTGCGGGCTGCGCGCGGGCTCGCCCTGGTGCTGGGGTGGGAACTTCGCGGGGCAGCTCGGGAACAACTCGCAGATATCGGAACAGATCCCGGTCGCGGCTGCCGGGACGGCCAAGTTCACGGCGATCTCCAGCGGCGGTGGCCACAGCTGCGCGATCGGCGCCGACAACACGCTCTGGTGCTGGGGCGTCAACTACGCGGGCCAGCTCGGCGACGGCACCACGAGCGACAAGCTGTCGCCGTACCAGCTGAGTTCCGCAGTTGCCTATACGGCTGTCGCCGGCGGTGGCTCGCACACCTGCGCGGTGCGGACCGACGGGTCGCTCTGGTGCTGGGGGGCCAACTCCAGCGGCCAGCTCGGCGACGGGACCACGACCGAGCAACACACGCCGACGAAGATCGGGACGGCGACGAACTGGTCGAAGGTCGCGGCCGGGCACGCCCATACCTGCGCGGTTCGCACCGACGGCACGCTCTGGTGCTGGGGCTACAACTACAGCGGTTCGGTCGGCGATGGCACCACGACCGAGCGACACACCCCGGTGCGAATCGGAACCGGTACGACCTGGGCGAACGTCTCGCTCGGCAATAGCCACTCGTGCGCCACCAAGCTCGATGGCACGCTCTGGTGCTGGGGCAGCAACTCCTACGGCCAGCTCGGCGACGGCACCGGTGCGGAGCAGGACGCTCCAGGCCAGGTCGGAAGCGCCACCACCTGGGCCGCGATCACCGCCGGTGCGTTGCATACCTGCGCCACGCGTACCGACAGCACGCTGTGGTGCTGGGGCGACAACTCCTACGGCCAGCTCGGTGACGGCACGCTGACGCGTCGACTGTCGCCCGTCGCAGTCGACTCGGGGGCAGCCTGGAAGCTCGTTGGTGTCGGGGACAACCACACGTGCGGCCAGCAGAGCGACGGCACCATGTGGTGCTGGGGCAGCAACTCCTACGGCCAGCTCGGCGACGGCGAAGCCTGGCAGCTCACGCCGGCGCTGGTCCTGCCCTGACCCCGCCCGCGCTGACCTCGTTCAGAAGTTGAACCAGGTCAGCGACGCGCCGACGCCGACGTTGCGGCCGACGGTGTCGGCCTGGCCGTCGTTGTTCTTGTCGCCGTAGAAGCCGGTGCCGCCGCGCAGCTCGATCGCGAGCGCGAAGCGGCGGCCGCGCAGCACGTCGAGCGCGGCGCCGCCCATGATCGCGAAGGCGTTGTCGCTGCGCGCCTGCGCCGAGAACGCGCCGCTGTAGTCGAGGGTGGCGTGGGCCTCGCCGATGCCGCCCTGGAGCGTGAGGATCGGCACCGGGCGCCACTTCACGCCGACGGTGTTGATGTAGTGCGCGAACGTGAAGTTGTTCTCGGCGTGCGCCATCACCCAGAAGTCGCCGGTGATCGCCAGCGTCGGGTTCACGAAGTACGCGGCGTTGAGGTTCAACCCTCCGGCCTCGGTGAAGTCGCTGCAGCCATCGCCTTCGCAGAAGATCTTGCCGGCCTGCAGCCCGAAGCCGAGCTCGAGGCCGACCCGTGGCGGCGGCGGCGCAGGCTGCGCGCGAGCCGGCGAGGTGGCGATGGCGATCGTGGCGGTGGCGAGAGCAGCGGCACAGGCAAAGCGATGAGCAGACATCCGGCGTCCTCCCTGCCGAGCTGGCAGATGGCGATCACCAGAGCAAGCCTCCGGCCATCGCGGTCCCTGTACTTGAGCGTACTTGGACCGCCGATCCGATGCAGCCTCGCCACGTGACGATCTGGTCACGTGGCCGAATCCCACGCTCGCTGGCGGGATTCGCGACGGTGACGATGTAGGCGCGGAGCCTAGCGCGGGTCGACGACGCGCCCGATGAAGAGGATCTCGCCGGTCGGGCGATCGCGGATCAGGAACAGGAACGGCCGATCGAACGCCACCGGGACCGTGACCGGCGCCGACGTGTCGCCGACGACCACCGCGGTCGCCGCCGCGGCCTCGGTGCCGGTCTCGTCGATCGCCACGAACGCCTTGTGGACCACGTCGGAGATCGCGAGATCCCGCGTGCCATCCATGCCCGAGAAGTCGGCGTCGGGGCTGAACGCATCGACCGCGCCCAGCGCGATCAGCGTGTCGTTCAGGCCGAGCGCCGCGGTGAAGTTGAACTTCGGCAGCGACAGCTCCACGGCGCCCGGCTGGATCGCCGCGACGATCGCCGTCAGCTTGGCGCCATCGAGGCTCGCCTCGAGCGCGGCCAGCGGATCGCCGCTGGCCCCCGGCGCGAGCTCGGGGCGGATCAGATCCATCGCGAGCTGATCGCCATCGTAGGGCAGCTCCACCGCGGTGAAGTCCGCGCCGGTGCCGTGGCCGTACTCGGCGATCTGGTGGAGCGTCGGCACGCTGACCGGGCCGCTCGGCGACGCGAACGAGGCGCTGGTCGTGGCCGCGGGATCGAACGGCGAGTCCCACGCGGCGCTGAAGGTGATCGCGTTGGTGAGCACGAGCCGTGTGTCCGGCGTGATGGTCTCGGGCGCGAGCAGATCCTGGATCTTGCCGTCGGTGCGATCGTCGACCCAGCCGTTGATGATCCCGCGCGCGCCATCGGGATCGGCGACGAAGTCGAGCACGCGCAGCCCGGTGCCGTAGTTCTCCGCGAGCGTGTCGAGGAACGCCGGCTCGAAGGCCTTCCCGGTCTGGCCCCAGATCGAGTTCGCGGTGACCAGCCGGAACGGCCGCGTGCCGCTCGTCGCCGCCTGTGCGCGTGACGCCAGCGCCAGGTCGAGCGCGTTGAACGCGGCGTGCACGCGCGCGTCGTCGATCGCGGGGAAGTGCAGGGCGCTCGCGAGCTGGCTCGCGGTCGTCGAGCGCGCGCCCGCCCACGTCATCGCCAGCGCCGTCGAGATCGAGTGCGGCGACAGGAACAGGTTGCCCTGCGTCGCGCTGGTGAGCCGGTAGACGTCCGCGGTGAATGCGGTCGTGCCCGCCACCAGGGCCGGGATGTCATCGGTGCTCGGCGCCGCGTTGCGCGCCGCCGATGACGAGACCAGGTACGGATCCCCGGCGTCGCCCGCGCAGGCCGCCAGGGCCGAAGCCGCGACCGCGGCGCAGAGGTTGCGGACCAGACGCGGCGACGAGGCGATGCCCATGCCCCGTCGCGGTTCACATCGCGTGCCCGATGTTCGCGTCAACAATTCTCGACGCTTGGCGCGCGCGAGCCTCAGAATCCTGAGGCCTACGCGCGCCGATCCTTCTTCGCCCACGCGAATCCTACGAAGTCGCCTCGCGGAACGTGAGCTGACCGGCAAACGCCCCTTGCGTCCAACAGAGCGTCAAAAGCACTCGGTCAGATCGGCCGTGCCGGCACGAGGAGGCGTCGCCTTAGCACGGACGAGGGGCGCGGCAGGATGGAGGCGTCGAGCGTTGCCCTCGCGCCGAAACGAGCGGCCGAGCGCTAAACGCCGCCTTTCGATGCCGTGCAGCCGGGGCCACAGGTCCCTCCAAATTGCTCCCCTCTGCCCAGTTTGGGCAGCATCCTGATTTCCAGACGGCGGAGCGTCTCTGTCGCCAGAGCAATTGGGCGCGTAGATTCTTTCGGCTTATTCATGGCAACGTCATCCTTGGTTTTTGAATGACACGTCCGTTCTCAGAATTGAGACGAGAACGTATCTTCGCTACGTCGATTCTTATCAGGCGTCCACTACGATCAAGGGCCAGTACCGTACTGCCGTCGGGCGCGATTCTGGTTCTAAACAGAATCGCAGGTGTTGTCGGTATGTTGGCGAGGGCCGGCGAGTCCAGGGACAAAAACCAAGCGCCAGCTTCACCACACGCGGCGAAGAGAAAATCGCCATCTGGAGAATAGGCGAGATAGGTGGCCTGCTCTGAGAACGTCATCCATGTCGCGGTTGTCCAGTCCTTGGACTCGTCATGCGCCAAATGGATGCCATCATCGTGAGTCGCAATGGCAAGGCGATCATTCGCTGGCGAGAACTCCAGGTCAGATATTCCGCTGTGCGCATTGAATATCGTTCTTACTTGCCATGTCGAAGTATCGACTATTCGGACTTTCCCGTCGGTGTCTCCAAATGTCATCCACCGCGTATCATCGGAGCGATCGAATGTCGTGATGCCGGCCCCAGCGGAGTCAATGAGATAGTCTCGGCGCCCCGACTGGACCCGCCAGAGTGCACCATCAGATGTGACCACCACGAGTTCTCCGCTGGGGTAAACAACCATCATTCCGGCGAGTTCGCGGTGCAGGTCCGTAATGGTCACAGGGGGGGCATCGGCGGGCCACAGGGTCACTCTACCGTCCTGTGCCGCAGTGACGACCGTGGTGTTGTCCGGCATGAAATCCGCCCATGCCATGGATCCTTGTTCGGTTGCGATCGTGCGAAGGAGAGATACCGGCGAAGCGTCCCATACTTCGACGATTCCACTCGGCCCGAAGGCGACGAAACGCGAGCGATCCATCGATCGGATCAGGTTCGCTGCCAAGGGTTGATGAGGAGCGACTCGTCTGTGAGCGCCGGCGGAAAAAACTTGGAGGAAGGGCGCCGAGCTCGATGCTGCAAATTCCGAAGAATCGGCAAGGTAGCATACGTCGTAGTAATCGGCCTCGTGCTCAGGGAGTATCTGAAGTGCACGGAGTGGTGGTTCCCAGATGCGGAGGTTGCCGCTCTCATCACTTGATGCGATCATTGCCAGTCCGATCGAAGGGGCCGCAATGTTGGTCACTTTTGTGCGATGTCCCAATAGCGACTGGAGGGTGTTCTTTTCGAGATCAATCGCGACGACCCCGTCGCCGCTTGCCCCTGTAACGAGCAGTTGCTCGTCCCAGCTCAGGGAGAGGCCTGCGGGAGTGTCGCGCAAGTGGACTCGAGGTTCACGATAACGCCTGGCAAAATCGAAGGTCCCCACTGCTCCGTCTTGGCATCCGTAGGCTGCGTGGCTTCCATCCGAGAACAGGGCGATGCTTGCCACCGCACCATCACACACATGATAGCGATCTGGGGAAACGTGAGCTGTGCTGACTATCTCGATATCACCGTCGGCGGTTCCGACCGCTAGGCGCGGCCGCCGCGAGGCACGGCTCCAGGCCGTTACTCGCGCCGAGTTCACGCGTTGCACGGTGTCTCCGTTGAGCACAGCGACGACGCCGAGCGAAGAGCGGACCGCGAGATGATCGTCATCGATGAACATGAGCGAGTCGGTCGCGTCCAGCCGCGATCTCGCGATACAGCTCGCTGCGCCACCGGAAAGGCGCCACAATGAGAGCTTCTCATCTGACACGATGGCTAGGTGAGAGCCGCTTGGAGAGAGTGCCAACGCAGTAGGTGCCTCGTTGCGAATGGTCTCACTACGTGGCCGTTCGGATACGAGGTCGAAGAAGCACACATCGTGGGTCCTGCATCCATATGCGAGGAGTTCATTGCGATCCGCATAGGCGACTGGGCTGCTCCATGCGGCATTATTTGCGAGTACTCGTACTTCGCCCGATAGGTATGTTGCCGCCACGATTCCATCGATTCCGATGGTGATCACTTTTCCGGGAAGAACCTGGAGCCAGAAGATCGTTCCAACGTTCGGACTTGCGCGTACCACCGCAACGCCAAGGCCCTTGGCTCGGGCGCGAAGTTTCCGAACGGCAGCCTCGTCGTTACCGCGATACTTGTCTATCGCATCGATCGCCGCGCTGGGGTCCGTGGCGAGCAGGACGTTGGCGTGTTCGAGCACGAGCGCGTTGAGCGCGTCCTGGGTCTCCGACCGGGATTGCTCCGCCGACGTTTCCGCGGTCACCGCGTGCTCGCGCTCTCCAGAGATCCGATGGTTCGCCGCGAGCAGCACGATCGACAACGCAGACAGCGCGGTGATCAGGACAATCGAGGCGGCGCGGTGCCGCGCGAACCCGAGGAGGGCACGCGCTGTGAGGGAGTACCGGCGGGCGGAGACCGGCGTGCGACGCGAATAGGCGCGGAGGTCGTCGCCGAGTGCACCGACGCTGGCGTATCTCTGCTCGGGCGAAGGGTGGCGGGCGCGCACGATGATCGCGGCGAGGTCACGAGGGATGCTTCGAAGATCGGTGCTGGACCGGCCCGGCTCGTCGGCGCTCGGGACGCTGCCCGTCAGGAGATGGAGCAGGATGCCGCCAATCGCGTAGACGTCCGATCGTTCGTCGGCTCGGCCTTCACGCTGCTCGGGCGCCATGTAGGCGGGGGTTCCCAGCATGCTGCCGGCGACAGTGAGCCCATCGGGCGCCGCAGTCGTGACGGTGCTCTCAGCGCCGACGGGATCGGGAATCTCGAGCGAGATGTCCTTGGCCAGGCCCCAGTCGATGACGACGGTCTCGCCAAAGTCGCCGACGATGATGTTCGCGGGCTTGAGATCGCGATGGATGATCTTGCGGTCGTGCGCGTAGGCGATCGCGTCGGTGACCGCGATGACGTGCGGCAGGAGGGCGAGGCGCTGCTCGATGGTCGTGCAGTCGTCGATGCACTCGCGGAGCGGCCGGCCCTGCACGAGTTTCATCGCGTAGAACGGAGTGCCGTCGGGCCACCGGCCAGCTTCGTGGACGGGAACGATACCGGGGTGCTCGAGGCGCGCGGTGATGAGCGCTTCGCGGAAGAACCGGAGTTCCGACGTGTTCCCGCGCTCAAGGAGCTCCTTGACGGCGACGTCACGGCCGAGCTCCTTGTCACGCGCTCGGAGCACGCGGCCTAGTCCGCCGCGGCCGTGTTCGCCAACGATCTGGTAGCGCTCGGGATCGCGATACTGGAGCGGCGCTGGCAGCCGATCGCTTCGGCCGGGCCCCTCGGTGCCAGCGTCAGGCCGCGCGACATGTGCATCGGGCGCACGCGTACGCGTCGGGTCGTTGGGGCCCGGCGCTTCGCCGGGTGTCGATTGCGCGCGGGAGGTCGTAGCGCCAGCGTCGTCTGGGGGCGAGGCGGAGTCGCGGTCAGTCATGGTGCCGCCTGCGCGATTCCTCGCGTCATGATCTCGGCGCCCGCAACCACAACGCCATCGAGGCGCCCTGTTACCGAGAATGAGCCCGCGAAGCAAGCCTCCCCCGCGCCTGCCGTGATCGGCGCAACTCGGTCACGGGCATGGCGAGGGTGGTGAGGCGAACCCGGGTGCGGTGGCGCCACTCCAAGCCCCGAAAGCGATCGCGTTGCGCGTGCAAGTGTTCGCGACGCAAAGGCACACTCGGAACTGTGGCGCGGTTCGCTCACTGCGCGGCGTTTCGTCCGCCTGCGCGGCCGGTTGCGACAAATCGAGCGAAAAAGATCGAGCGCCCGACGTGCTCGCTGTCGGGGCCGAAGCCCCCTCAGCGCCCTCACTCGATCGTCGAGTTCGTCACCGTGATCATCGTGTCATCGTGCGCGGAGATCATCGGGTACTGCGTGTACCAGCTGCCGCCGAGGTTGCGGGTGATGACGGACTGGTCGATGCGGATGTCGCCGGTGTGGTTGTTGCTGACGAAGAAGATCGCGCTGCCGTGCTGCACCACATCGTTGTCGTTGATCGCGACGCCGCACAGCGAGAGGGTCATCTCGTTGCCGTCGTTGTAGATCGCGCCGCCGCTGCCGCCGCCGGGGGTATTGGGGTCGGCGGGGTTGCCGCCGTTGCCGATGGCGTGGTTGTGCGAGAAGAGGCTGTTGTAGATCGACCACGACACGCCGATGGAGCTGATGCCGCCGCCGTTGGAGCAGGTGTTGCCGAAGCCCTCGGCGCCGCCGAAGGTGGAGTTGACGACGTAGATCGGGCGGCCCTCGAACTGATCGAACGCGCGGACGCCGGCGCCGCCAACATCGGGCCCGGTGTCGGCGCAGACGTTGCCGAAGAAGCGGGTGTTGACGAGCTTGAGCTGGCCGCCGCGCGACCAGATCGCGCCGCCGCCGTCGTACTCGGTCTCGTTCTTCGAGTTGCCGTCGACGAACGTGATGTTCTGGACGGTCAGGCGCGGCGTGTCCTGGTTGTTGCAGTGGTCCGTGGTCCAGTGCTGTGCCTGGTCGCAGGTGTTCATGTAGAAGATGCGGGTGCGTCCACCGCCGCTGAGCGTGACCTTGCCGCCGCCGTCGATCACGATGTCGGGGCCGGTGTCGTTGAAGATCTTGGCCGGGCGATCGAGCGTGATGGTCACGGGATCGGGGCCGCAGTCGAACGTGATCACGCCGCCGGCAGCGACCGCGGCGATCACCGCGGCGCTGGTGCAACTCGCCGCGGTGCCGTCGCCGACCACGGTGCGCGGCGCGGAGACATCGGCGAGGCCGGCCTCCGCCGGGACGTCGCAGTGCCCGGCGGGGTTGCCGGCGGGCGGGCCGTCCTCGGGGTTGGTGAGCGGGTTGTCGATACCGCCGCCGCCGCCACACGCGGTCAGGACGAGTGCGGCGATTCCGGCCACGATCGAGCGCGCCATGCGTACCTCCCGGCGCGATTGTAGCGCGGCGCGCGGCTCGACTTGGGCCGCGATGCGCACGCGCGGCGCACGTCGGGCACGGATCCGCGTCCCTGGCACCAGCGGTCAAGAACCTGGCGCGGCACACCCGGTGCATGATGGTCGAGGACCATGCGCGCATCCTCCATCGCCACCGCGCTCGCAACCAGCGCGCTTGCGGGCTGCACCGCCCACCTCTCCGCCGGGCCGCACGTCCGCAACGACGGCAACACGGGTTCGACCGTCGCGGCGTCGGTCGCGTTCGGGAAGCCCGTCGGCGACTACCGACTGCTCGCGATCGGCGGGACGCTGATGGTGATCACCGACGAGGCCATTCGCGGCGGCGGCGGTGGGAACGTCGACTACGTCGACGCCGGCGGGGTCCTACCGTTCCGCGCGACGGTTCGGGTCGGCGCGCTGACACGCGAGGGCACCACGGCGCCGGACGGCTCCACGACGACCTATCCCACGCGCCTGGCGGTCGGCGGCGCGTTCGCGGTCTACCCGTTCCACAACAACTTCCGCGCGCTCCCCGATCACAGCGACGACCCGGTCGACACGAAATGGCAGACGAAACCCGACGACGACATGCTGAGCGACATGTTGCGCAAACCGCACGACAGCGACGATGACGGCTCGATGCCGATCATCTACGGCCTGGGCCTGGAAGTCGCGGTCGACGCGCTACCGACCACGGCTCCGAGCGATCCGCGCGAGCTGTTCGTGAGCCTGAGCCTGGTCGGCGAGTTGAGCCTCGTGAAGGGGCCGGCGCTGCGGTAGCGAACGCGCGTACCGCGATCCATCGGGATTGACGATGCATCCCGCGCGGGCTTGGATGGGCCCATGACGCGCGACGAGCCCGATGCCCGAGCGACCGCCGACCTGTACGCCGAGCTGTTCCCGCAGGTGTACCTGGCGTTCCACCGCCGCGACGACAAGCACGGCGGGCTCACGGGCGCGTCGCGCGCGATGCTCTTGCACCTCGCGCAGAGCGGGCCGCTCACGATCGGCGAGTGCGCGCGCCACTTCGACCGCGCGCAGTCGGCGGTCAGCGAGCTGATCGATCAGCTCGAGGGCCACGGCCTGGTCGCGCGTGTCCGGGCGGCGGACGACCGGCGGCGCGCCGAGGTCTGGCTCACCGACGACGGCCGCACGCGCATCGCCGAAGAACAGCAGGTCCTGTCCCCCGCGCGGCTCGCCGCCGCGCTGCAACACCTCACCCCCGATCAGCGCGCGGCGCTGATCACCGGCACCCGTGCGCTGGTCGCCGCGGCGATCGAGCTTCGAAAGGACGAATGACCATGAGCAACCATCCGTGTGAGAGCTGCAGCATGCCCATCGAGTCGGGCCACTACTGCCAGTACTGCGTGACGCCCGAGGGCACGCTCCAGCCGTTCGAGGAGCGGTTCGAGAAGATGGTCGGCTGGCAGCTGCGCCAGAAGCCCGGCACGTCGCGCGCCGACGCCGAGCGCGACACGATCGCGTTCATGGCGAAGATGCCCGCGTGGCGCGAGCATCCGCAGGTGCGCGCGCGGCTCGGATGACGGCGCGCTACCGGTACCCGGCGGCCTGCAGCGTGAACAGCTTCGCGTAGCGGCCGCCGGCCTTGACCAGCTCGTCGTGGCTGCCGCGCTCGATGATCTGGCCGCGGTCGAGGACGATGATCGCGTCGGCCATGCGCACGGTGGAGAACCGGTGCGAGATCACGATCGCGATCTGATCCTCGGTGCGCTCGCGGAAGCGCTCGAAGATCTTCACCTCGGCCTCGGCGTCCATCGCCGCCGTCGGCTCGTCGAGGACGAGCACGTCGGCCTGCTTGCGCATGAACGCGCGCGACAGCGCGACCTTCTGCCACTGGCCGCCGGACAGCTCGCGGCCGTTCTTGAACCACTTGCCGAGCTGCGCGTCGTAGCTCTCGGGCATCTTCTCGATGAACGGCGCGGCGAGGCCCTTGTCGGCGGCCTCCTCCCAGCGCGGGCGCTCCTGGTAGGCCTGATCGTCACCGGCGCCGATGTTCTCGCCGACCTTGAGCTGGTAGCGCACGAAGTCCTGGAAGATGACGCCGATGCGCCGGTGCAGGGCCGAGCGGTTCCACTCGCGCAGGTCGCGCCCGTCGAGCGTGATCGTGCCGCTGGTCGGCTCGTAGAGGCGCGTCAGCAGCTTGATGAGCGTGGTCTTGCCCGAGCCGTTGTCGCCGACGATCGCGAGCTTCGAGCCGGGCGGGATGTGGAGCGTGACGTCGCTGAGCGCGGGCTCGTAGGCGTCGGGGTACGTGAACGTGACGTTGTTGAAGCGCACGCCGTCGCCGGGATCGGGGCCGTCCTTGGCGTCGCCGCGCGGCGGCGTGACCGGCGTGTCGAGGAACTCGTAGAGGTTCGACAGGTACAGGTTGTCCTCGTACATGCCGCCGATGTCGCCGAGCGCGCCCGACAGCGCCGACTGGCCCTGCTTGAAGACCGCGACGTACATCGTCATCGCGCCGATCGAGATCGTGGCGTCGATCGCCGCGATCGCGATCCACAGGTACATGCCGTAGAACGCGAGCGTGCCGAGCACGCCGAGGCCGAGGCCCCAGAAGCCGCGGCGCAAGGTCAGCGCGCGATCGCTGGTGTAGAGCTGGCGGTAGATCGCCTTGTAGCGGTCGAGGAAGCGCGGGCCGAGGCCGTAGAGCTTGACCTCCTTGGCGTGGTCCTCGCGCGCGAGCACGGTCTCCAGGTACAGCTGCTCGCGGGTCTCGGGCGTGCGCCAGCGCGACAGCCGGAACGCATCTCCGGAGAACTTCACCTCGGCGACGAACGCCGGCAGCGCGGCGGCGATGAGCACGGCGAGCGCGATCGGCGAGAACGCCGCGAGCAGCACGCCATACGAGACGAGCGAGATCATGTTCTGGCCGAGGTCGAAGGTCTGCGAGACCAGTGACAGCGGCCGCGCCGAGGCCTCGCGCCGCGCACGGGTCATCTTGTCGTAGACCTCGGAGTCCTCGAACTGCGTCAGCTCGAGGGTCAGCGCCTTCTCGAGGATGAGCTCGTTGATGCGCTGGCCGAGCTGCGCGCGCAAGAGCGCGCGGAGGATCTGCAGCACGCGGCCGGTCGCGGCGAGCGCGAGCACCAGGCCCATCTCGATCGCGACGTACATGAGCGCGGCGTCGCGATCGACGGTCGCGTGGGTCCTGGCCGCGAGGAAGATCGAGTCGATCAGCTGCTTGCCGACGTAGGCGATGCCGCCGGGGATGAGGCCGGCGACGATGCTGCCGATGCCGAGCCACAGCGTGAGCGCGCGGCTGGTGTTCCAGATGAGCGCCATCGCGCGGCGCGAGTAGCCGAAGACGCCGAGGTAGCCGCGCCAGGGCGCGTCGCCCTTGGGCGCGCCGGGCAGCGGCTTGTGCGGCCCGCCGCCGCCGGGCGCGGGCGCCTCGGCCTTGCCGCCGGTCCCGCCGCCGCCACCCTCGCCGCCGCCACCACCCCC